>NZ_JBKGLW010000007.1:0-330206 GCF_046555775.1 Citrobacter sp. U14242 | reverse complement strand
TTCGAGTGCCCACACAGATTGTCTGATAAATTGTTAAAGAGCAGTTGCGACGCGCTTTAGCGCTCTGTCGCGAGGTGGCGTATATTACGCTCTCCTCTTTCAGAGTCAACCCTGAATTTCAGGATTTTTCTCTTCAACCGGACCGGCTGTTTGTGTGAAGTGATTCACATCCGCCGTGTCGATGGAGGCGCATTATAGGGAGTCGACTCAGGAAGACAAGCGGAAAAATGCATTTTTGTTTCAACCGCTCACCTTTTATCCATAACGCTTACTTTTGCTGCTTTTTTATCGCCATTGGCAGGTCCGCCAGACTATTTAGCACTAAATCTGCCGCATTTTCTGCTTCCGGAGTGACTGGCTTGCCTGTACGCACTAATACCTTCGTTCCTACATTTGCAGCTGTCGCTGCCTGCATATCTTCAATTTTGTCGCCCACCATATAAGAAGCCGCCATATCGATGTGCAGAAAGTCTCGCGCTGAGATAAACATGCCCGGATGGGGTTTACGGCAGTCACAGACCTGGCGGTACTCTTCGACTGTGCCCTGTGGATGATGAGGACAATAATAGATACCATCCAGATCAACATCGCGATCGGCCAATGACCAATCCATCCATTCAGTCAACGTTTCGAATTGTGCCTCGGTAAATTTGCCACGGGCAATACCGGACTGGTTCGTCACGACAATCAGCGCATAACCCATCTTTTTAAGTTCACGCATAGCATCAATGACACCGTCGATAAATTCGAACTCGTCGATCTCATGGACGTAACCGTGGTCCACATTAATAGTGCCGTCACGGTCGAGAAAAATTGCGGGTACAGACTTTGCCACCTTTTATAGCTCCTGAATAAGGCATGTTGCTCTAGTATCGCATGTTTCGGCTGGCAAGAAAGTGCTCATCGTGCAAAGCCCGATTGATTTAGACGTCTGGATGCCTTAACATCCATCTTGTTGACGGCGTCGACCGTACCAGACAGACGAAAATGCCACGGCTAACTTAATTACGATAATAAATAACCAATGATTAAACTTTCGAATATCACCAAAGTGTTCCAGCAGGGGACTCGCACCATTCAGGCGCTAAACAATGTCAGCCTGCATGTTCCCGCCGGACAGATTTATGGCGTTATTGGTGCCTCCGGTGCCGGTAAAAGCACACTCATTCGCTGCGTAAACCTGCTCGAGCGCCCGACTGAAGGCAGTGTTCAGGTCGACGGTCAGGAGCTGACGACACTCTCTGAATCCGGGCTGACTAAAGCGCGCCGTCAAATTGGCATGATTTTCCAGCACTTTAACCTGCTCTCCTCCCGTACTGTTTTTGGCAACGTTGCGCTTCCGCTGGAGCTGGATAACACGCCAAAAGAAGAGATTAAACGTCGTGTGACGGAACTGTTGGATTTGGTTGGCCTTGGCGACAAGCACGACAGCTACCCGGCGAACCTTTCCGGTGGTCAGAAGCAACGTGTTGCGATTGCCCGTGCGCTGGCAAGTAACCCTAAAGTACTGCTGTGCGATGAAGCCACCAGCGCCCTCGACCCCGCTACGACCCGCTCGATTCTCGAATTACTGAAAGATATTAACCGTCGCCTGGGTCTCACCATTCTGCTGATTACTCATGAGATGGATGTTGTAAAACGTATCTGTGACTGCGTCGCGGTCATCAGCAATGGTGAACTGATTGAGCAGGACACCGTCAGCGAAGTGTTCTCACACCCCAAAACCCCGCTGGCACAGAAATTTATCCAGTCCACGCTGCATTTGGATATTCCGGAAGATTACCTGGAACGTTTAAAAGCAGAGCCGCAAGCCGACAGCGTGCCCATGCTGCGCATGGAGTTCACCGGTCACTCTGTTGATGCACCATTACTCTCAGAAACGGCCCGCCGTTTTAATGTGAATAACAACATTATCAGCGCGCAGATGGATTACGCCGGCGGCGTGAAGTTCGGCATCATGCTGACTGAAATGCACGGTACACAAGAAGATACACAAGCTGCCATTAGCTGGTTGCAGGAACACCACGTAAAAGTAGAGGTACTGGGTTATGTCTGAGCCGATGATTTGGCTGCTGGTTCGCGGCGTATGGGAAACGCTGGCAATGACCTTTGTGTCCGGTTTTTTTGGCTTTGTGATTGGCCTGCCCGTTGGCGTACTGCTGTACGTAACGCGTCCAGGACAAATCATTGAGAACGCGAAGTTGTACCGCACGCTTTCTGCGCTGGTTAACATTTTCCGTTCCATCCCGTTCATTATTTTGTTGGTCTGGATGATTCCATTCACCCGCATGATTGTTGGCACCTCTATCGGTTTGCAGGCCGCTATCGTCCCGCTAACCGTTGGCGCCGCGCCATTTATTGCTCGTATGGTTGAGAACGCCTTGCTGGAGATCCCAACCGGACTGATTGAGGCCTCCCGTGCGATGGGCGCTACACCGTTGCAGATCGTGCGTAAGGTATTGCTGCCTGAAGCTCTCCCCGGTCTGGTCAATGCAGCAACGATTACCCTGATTACCCTGGTCGGTTACTCAGCTATGGGCGGTGCTGTGGGTGCAGGCGGTCTTGGCCAGATTGGCTATCAGTATGGTTACATTGGGTATAACGCTACCGTAATGAATACAGTACTGGTATTGCTCGTCGTTCTGGTTTATTTAATTCAGTTATCCGGCGATCGCATCGTCCGGGCAGTCACGCACAAATAACGTTACACACAACACTAAAAACTCATTAAGAAAAGGAAATAAGCATGGCGTTCAAATTCAAAACCTTTGCGGCAGTTGGAGCCCTGATCGGTTCTCTGGCACTTGTGGGTTGTGGCCAGGATGAAAAAGATCCTAACCACATCAAAGTGGGTGTTATCGTTGGCGCAGAGCAGCAGGTTGCTGAAGTCGCACAGAAAGTGGCTAAAGAAAAATACGGTCTGGATGTTGAACTGGTCACGTTCAACGATTATGTCCTGCCCAATGAAGCGCTGAGCAAAGGCGATATCGATGCTAACGCCTTCCAGCACAAACCGTACCTGGATCAGCAGATCAAAGATCGTGGTTACAAACTGGTTGCCGTAGGCAATACCTTTGTTTATCCGATAGCTGGCTACTCCAAAAAAATCAAATCACTGGATGAACTCCAGGATGGCTCTCAGGTCGCTATTCCAAACGACCCGACTAACCTCGGCCGTTCCCTGCTGCTGTTGCAGAAAGTCGGCTTGATTAAACTGAAAGATGGCGTTGGCCTGCTGCCGACCGCGCTGGACGTGATTGAAAACCCGAAAAACCTGAAGCTGGTTGAACTGGAAGCGCCGCAGTTGCCACGTTCCCTGGACGACGCGCAAATCGCACTGGCAGTCATCAACACCACCTATGCCAGCCAGATCGGCCTGACTCCGGCAAAAGACGGTATCTTCGTTGAAGATAAAGATTCCCCATACGTAAACCTGATCGTGACTCGTGAAGACAATAAAGATGCTGAGAACGTGAAGAAATTCGTTGAAGCATACCAGTCAGACGAAGTTTACGAAGCGGCAAACAAAGTCTTCAACGGCGGTGCTGTTAAAGGCTGGTAATTTTAGGCTGTTTTCACAATCTGTAATATCATCAGGACGGGCGCTTGCCCGTCTTGTCATTTATGCAAGCACCTGATTCAATATCTGACGTTTAGATCATTCATTGAGGAAATATTATGCGTGCTTTACCGATCTGTTTAGTAGCACTCATGCTGAGCGGCTGTTCTATGTTAAGCAGATCCCCTGTTGAACCCGTTCAAAGCACCGCTACCCCGCCAAAAGCGGAGCCGGAAAAACCAAAAGCACCGCGCGCGACGCCGGTCAGAATTATTACCAACGCAGAAGATCTGGTCGGTAAACCATTCCGCGATCTTGGCGAAGTAAGTGGAGAGTCCTGCCAGGCATCAAACCAGGATTCCCCTCCGAGTATTCCAACCGCACGCAAACGCATGCAGATAAACGCATCCAAAATGAAAGCCAATGCGGTATTGCTGCACAGCTGCGAAGTCACCAGCGGGACGCCGGGTTGCTATCGTCAGGCTGTTTGCATCGGTTCTGCCCTGAACATTTCGTCTAAATGAGTCATTTTCAGTTCGAGCAAATAGGCGTTATCCGCTCTCCTTATAAAGAAAAGTTCGCGGTGCCACGCCAGCCGGGTCTGGTGAAAAGCGCCAACGGCGAACTGCATTTGCTCGCACCCTATAACCAGGCCGATGCTGTTCGCGGCCTGGAAGCATTCAGCCATTTGTGGGTGATTTTTGTTTTTCATCAGACAATGGAAGGTGGATGGCGTCCAACCGTGCGCCCACCCCGTCTGGGCGGTAACGCCAGAATGGGCGTCTTTGCCACGCGTTCAACCTTTCGTCCTAACCCTGTCGGGATGTCGCTGGTTGAGTTAAAAGAAATTGTCTGCCACAAAGAGCGCGTTATTCTGAAACTCGGTAGTCTGGACCTGGTCGACGGAACGCCGGTGGTCGACATCAAACCTTATCTGCCATTTGCAGAAGCACTGCCTGACGCCACTGCCAGCTACGCGCAGCATGCGCCGGTTGCTGAAATGACGGTAAGTTTCACTACGGAGGTTGAACAACAGCTTCTGACGCTGGAAAAACGTTATCCATTGCTGAAAACATTTATCGGCGAAGTACTGGCACAGGACCCACGTCCTGCGTATCGTAAGGGTGAAGAGACAGGCAAAGCGTATGCCGTCTGGCTACATGATTTCAACGTGCGCTGGCGCGTAACGGAAGAAGGTTTTGAAGTCTTTGCGCTTGAACCCCGCTAATTTCGAGCCCTTCTCTTTTGACATCCCTTTCTCGCTGGTAAACTAAACCACTTTTTTTGTGTCAGGCTGGCATCCAGCCTGTTCGATCGTTCAACTGGAACCGTAACAACATGCGTACTAGCCAATATCTGCTCTCCACTCTGAAGGAGACTCCTGCCGACGCCGAAGTCATCAGCCACCAGCTGATGCTGCGCGCCGGGATGATCCGCAAGCTGGCCTCCGGGTTATACACCTGGCTGCCGACCGGCGTGCGCGTCCTGAAAAAAGTCGAAAACATCGTGCGTGAAGAGATGAATAACGCCGGTGCGATCGAGGTGTTGATGCCGGTCGTTCAGCCTTCTGAACTGTGGGAAGAGAGCGGCCGTTGGGAACAATATGGTCCGGAACTGCTGCGTATTGCTGACCGTGGCGATCGTCCGTTTGTACTCGGCCCAACGCATGAAGAAGTCATCACCGACCTGATCCGTAATGAGCTGAGCTCTTACAAACAGCTGCCGCTGAACTTCTATCAGATCCAGACGAAATTCCGTGATGAAGTTCGCCCACGATTCGGCGTGATGCGTTCCCGCGAATTCCTGATGAAAGATGCGTACTCTTTCCATACTTCTCAGGAATCTCTGCAGGAAACTTACGACGCGATGTATGCCGCGTACAGCAAAATCTTTAGCCGTATGGGCCTGGATTTCCGCGCAGTACAGGCTGATACCGGCTCTATCGGCGGTAGCGCTTCTCACGAATTCCAGGTGTTGGCACAAAGCGGCGAAGATGACGTTGTATTCTCCGACAGCTCCGATTTTGCTGCCAACATCGAATTTGCTGAAGCCGTTGCGCCGAAAGAACCCCGCGCAGCCGCCACTCAGGAAATGACGCTGGTTGACACACCGAATGCGAAAACTATCGCGGAACTGGTTGAGCAGTTTAATCTGCCCATTGAAAAAACCGTTAAAACCCTGCTGGTGAAAGCGGTTGAAGGCAGCAGCTACCCGCTGGTTGCTCTGCTGGTTCGCGGCGATCACGAACTGAACGAAGTTAAAGCAGAAAAACTGCCGCAGGTTGCCAGCCCGCTGACTTTTGCTACTGAAGAAGAAATCCGTGCCGTCGTGAAAGCAGGTCCGGGTTCACTCGGTCCGGTGAATATGCCAATCCCGGTGGTTATCGATCGTACCGTGGCGGTAATGAGCGATTTCGCTGCCGGTGCGAACATCGATGGTAAACACTATTTTGGTATTAACTGGGATCGCGATGTTGCAACGCCAGAAGTGGCAGATATCCGTAATGTGGTCGCAGGCGACCCAAGCCCGGATGGCAAAGGTACACTGCTGATTAAACGTGGTATCGAAGTGGGCCACATTTTCCAACTGGGTACCAAATATTCTGAAGCGATGAAAGCTGCCGTTCAGGGTGAAGATGGCCGTAATCAGATTCTGACCATGGGCTGCTACGGTATCGGGGTGACTCGCGTTGTTGCTGCCGCAATTGAGCAGAACTTTGACGATCGTGGCATTGTATGGCCGGATGCTATCGCACCGTTCCAGGTCGCTATTCTGCCAATGAACATGCACAAATCCTACCGTGTGCAGGAACTGGCAGAGAAGCTGTACGCAGAACTGCGTGCACAGGGTATCGAAGTGCTGATGGACGATCGTAAAGAGCGTCCGGGTGTGATGTTTGCCGATATGGAACTGATCGGTGTTCCGCACACCATCGTGCTCGGTGACCGTAACCTCGATAACGATGATATCGAATACAAATATCGTCGTAACGGCGAGAAACAGCTGATTAAAACCGGCGACATTGTTGACTATCTGGTCAAAGCGATTAAAGGCTAACACCAGCAAAAGGCCCTGATAATCAGGGCCTTTTTTTACATGGATTGTATAAAATGGCTAAACCAACAGCGTATTACCGCCTGCTCTTCCCCATCTGTCTTCTTCTTTCAGCCTGCACGGTTGACGTCAGTCAGCAGAATTCATCTGCAACCGCTGTAGATGCACAGGCAAAAAAATGGGTGGTAAAATTCCAGCATCAAAGCTCATTTACCGCTAAGGCACTACATGAGATTACAGATACCGACCTCAAGCCTGGCGATCTATTATTCTCTTCCAGCCTTGGGGTCACTTCATTCAGTATCCGCGCGTTCAGCACTTCTTCCGTCAGTCATGTCGCCGTTTACCTGGGTAATAATGAAGTTGCAGAAGCGACCGGGGCGGGCGTACAAATCGTTTCTCTTAAGCAGGTGGAAAAGCACAGTGATAAGCTTTTTGCCCTGAGAGTCCCCGACCTCACCCCGCAGCAAGCCAAAGAAATCAAAATATTTGCCTATAAAATCAAGGACAGCGGCTATAACTATCGCGGCATCGCAGAATTTATTCCGTTTATGATGACCAAGCAAATATGTTCGTTGAATCCTTTCTCAGAGGATTTTCGCCAGCAATGCATCAGCGGACTGGCGAAAGCACAATTGAGCAATACCAGCGAGGGGGAAAAGAAGGCGTGGTTTTGCTCCGAATTCGTGAGTGATGCGTTTGCCAAAGCCGGGCATCCGCTAACGATGGCGCAGTCGGGTTGGATCAGTCCTTCCGACCTGATGCATATGCGCGAAGGCGATATTTCCGCGTTTAAGTCTGAAACGCAGCTACAGTATGTCGGCCACCTGAAGTTAGGAATTTATATCAGAACGAGCCGCTTTGTTGGATTGATCTGATAAAATCTATGAAGCCGAAAATAGGAAAAACTGTCCGCGAAATCACCGGACAGTTTTTATAAGCGACAGATTAATTTTCGCAACTCTGCCCGGGGATAAACTTAATTTCTTTATCTGCTCTTAAAGTTTTAACTGGCACGCCCGTATCCGGATTTGCTTCCATCGTGAAGTGCCCTTCCACCGTTAGCAGAACCGCCTTATCCGTTGTGCCACGCGCAACCAGATAATCTCGCTCCAGTTGCGCGTTGTTCGCTACAGAAACGCGTTTACCCGTTGCGCAGTCGGTAAAGATCGCCGCATCCGCCATGTAGAAATACATCCCGCGCATCGGCATTGGCGTCACGGGCAGACTGGCAGAAACCGGCTGCAAGGTATAGTTGAGCTGTGACTCAATTGGATTGCCTTCACGATCGAGCATTTCCAGTGCCTCGCCTTTTGCCCGGTAGTAAGACTTTTCACCTTTGCTGTCCATCAGCACCAGCTTGTCAGCCGTACGCGCCCATGAGCCATATGAAGCAAACGAAGAGGGTTCATCACGTACGCCCTGATAGCGTTCGTTCATTATCCATGTTCCATCTTTTTCCAGGAACAAAGAGGTTTCAATCCCTTCGCAGTCCGCACAAGGCAAGATGCCACGCCAGCTTTGCTGCATCGGTTTTAATTCTGCTGCTTGTGTCGGTTGCAGAACATCAACTTCAGAGCGATTGTTACAGCCGATCAAGGCAAAGAGTGTAAATACAGCTGCTAATGACAGTATTGCTGTTTTCACCACAGATTCCTTCTAAATATTGTATTCCCATTCGTCAGTCCTGTGGGCGACGAACTTTCCCGCGCAGTGCCTTCACAGTGGACTTTTGCGCCTTTGATGACAATCTGCGCTCTTTTGAAGCGCGTGTCGGGCGCGTTGCCTGCCTGCTTTTCTGCACTGCGGTTAATTCTTTAATCACTGCCACCAGCCGGGATATTGCCGCTTCCCGGTTCAATTCCTGGCTACGGTATTCCTGAGCCTTAATAATAATGACACCATCGCCGCTGATCAGATGATGGCTGGCAGCCAATAGGCGTTCCTTGTAATACTCTGGCAGGCTGGAGGCCCGAATGTCAAAGCGCAAATGAATAGCCGTTGAGGTCTTGTTAACATGCTGTCCACCTGCACCCTGTGCCCGAATAGCGGTGATTTCCAGCTCGTTATCAGGGATAGAGACATTTCGGGAGATAATAATCATCAACGCTGCTGCCACGCAGACAGATGGATTTCCAGATTGTTCTGAGAGTCTGACAACCAGATAGCACCGTCCTGAATAGTTGCCTGCAGCGCCATGGTGCGTCCTGCGAACTCACTCAGTTGCGCCAGTTGTTCATCATCCAGATACCACACGGATAAATTGGCAAACTGCGCGCATCGGGTCTGATTCTGCTGCCACCAGATTTGCG
Organism: Citrobacter sp. U14242; assembly: GCF_046555775.1. Lineage (NCBI taxonomy): Bacteria > Pseudomonadati > Pseudomonadota > Gammaproteobacteria > Enterobacterales > Enterobacteriaceae > Citrobacter > Citrobacter sp. U14242. The sequence continues at coordinate 321,281 of NZ_JBKGLW010000007.1, read as the reverse complement.
CTGCGCGGCTGTTATAGGCAAACAAAGCGACTTCAGCAGACTGGGTACACGCCTTCTTAAGGCGACGTTCATCCGGCAAACCGAGTTCAATCCAGAGATCGATGCCCAGGTGGTCGTTGCGCAACCATGCTTCGGGTTCGTCTTCAGCGCTTAAACCCCGCGTGAATTGCAGTCGCTCGTCGGCATATTTAATCCATGCCAACAAACGCAACATCATGCGTTCCTGGGTTTCTGAAGGATGACGCGCCAGCGTCAATGTCGCGTCAAGAAACTGGTTGCGGTCGAGATCCGCTACATTGACGACGGCTTTATAGATTGTCGCTTTAAGCGCCATGGGAGAACTCCTTTTGAATCAGGCGTCCATTGTAGCGAAAACTGTGGCAAAAGGCTGCTAACCGCTAACGAACGTACCGTCTATCAAGGCGCTGATATTGCTTGAATGAGTATGGTATAGTCACCTTGCTAAACAGAGTTTATCTTCGTAGGCTTAGACTTGCATCCACGGTTAAGTCAGAGTGCTGACAGGAGGGCATGTGGAAAAATATTGTGAGTTAATACGCAAGCGGTACGCGGAAATCGCCAGCGGAGACTTAGGGTATGTCCCGGATGCGCTAGGTTGCGTATTGAAGGTACTTAATGAAGTGGCGGCAGACAGCGCCCTTTCAGAGTCGGTCAGGGAAAAGGCGGCCTATGCTGCCGCGAACTTACTGGTGAGCGATTATGTCAATGAATGAAACGTATCAACCCATCAACTGTGATGATTACGACAATCTTGAACTCGCCTGCCAGCACCATTTGTTACTGACGCTGGCGCTCAAAGATGGCGAAGTTCTACAGGCGAAAGCCAATGACCTGGTTTCACGCAAAAATGTGGAATATCTGGTCGCCGATGTCTCGGGTGAAACCCGTGAGCTTCGCCTCGACAAAATTGCCAGCTTCAGCCACCCGCAAATCGGTACTGTGGTGGTCAGCGAATCCTGATTATTTTGTTGCCGGATGGCGGTGCAGGCTCCTTATCAGACCTACTTTCCATACGATACGTAGGCCTGATAAGCGCAGCGCCATCAGGCACGCCACACCAGACTCACCCCTTCTTCATTTTTTGCCAGCCCGTCATGCGTCACGAAAGCCCCTGCCGCCGCAATCAGCGTGTCACCGTAAAACAGTAATGGCGTGGTGTCTCGCCGCCAGGGAGGAATACCCTGCTCCTGCCAGATTTTTTTAAGCTTACGCCCACCGTTACGCCCGACAATATGCAATAACCCTGGCGCTTTAAAACGAATACTAACGGGTTCATCAACGTGTGGCCTGCGCAGCTCACCCGTAGCGATAAGCTGTATCTCGCCCAACCCTGCAGGCAGCGCTAACGGCGTTTTCCAGGATTGCCACGGGATGACGGTTTCACTTTGCCCGTCAACCGACTTCACCCACCACAGCTGCGACTGATAACGGCGGACGTCATACTCACCAAGGTGAAAACAGGGCGATGCGTCCTCACGTGCCAACGCGACTTCCTGCCAGATACGTTCTAACGCATCACGGGAAGGCATCGGTGCATTTAATCCTGCCAGCCAGCGACGAAGCAGCGCAGCACGTCGTACGGTACTCATCGTCATTAATGGCCCGAGCAAGAGTGTACCTTGCGCCGTAACGCAGTTGGCTAAATCGTCGGTCAGCAACTCATCCAGTAAACGTTCCTGCTCGGCACACAGCGCAGCGCTACGGGCTGTAGCTTGCGCAAAGCGCGGCCACCGCTGTTGCAGGTGCGGGATAATACGCAGACGTAAGAAGTTGCGATCGTAGGCATCATCCTGATTACTTTCATCTTCAATCCACCGTAATTCATGCTGGCGCGCCCACTGCTCAAGCGCACCACGCGTTTGCATCAACAGAGGTCGAATGAGTTGGGTACCGCTAAAAGGCGAACTTTCCCCCATGGCCGAAAGCCCTGCAGGACCACTACCACGCTTAAGCGCTAACAAAAATGTCTCACATTGATCGTCCAGATGCTGAGCGGTCATCAGCACCTCTCCAGGCAACAGTGTCTGCGCAAAGGCCTGATAGCGCGCTCGTCGGGCTTGCGCCTCGATGCCCAGCCCGTCATCCTGCAGATGAACCCGCTCAACCACCAGCGGAACCTGCCACTGCACGCATACCGCCTCACAATGTTGCACCCAGCGGTCTGCATGCGGGCTTAATCCATGATGTATATGGATGGCCCGCAGAGAGACCTCCGGATGCTGCATTCGCCACAGCACCAGTTGGTGCAACAGCACGGTAGAGTCGAGGCCGCCGCTAAAGGCAACGAGGATCGCGTTAGTGTTCAGAAGTGAAGTATTCAGCGTAAGTGTCGTCATGATGATTGCTTACAATAGCATTGCCCGGCACGTTACCGGGCTAAAGCGACAATGACAAGCCTTACAGCTCGTACAGTTCAAGCGGTAATCCGTCTGGATCGTTAAAAAACGTAAAGCGTTTACCGGTAAAGGGATCGATGCGCACCGGCTCACATTTCACATGGTGGGCTTCAAGATGAGCAATCGACTTTTCCACATCCTCGACGCTGAACGCCAGATGGCGTAAACCGCAGGCTTCCGGTCTACTGGGACGACAGGGGGGAAATGGAAAAGAAAAAAGCTCAATCACGTACTGGCCGTTCAGCGCCAGATCACCTTTCCAGGAGTCACGTTCTTCCCGGTAGGCTTCACTCATTAACGTGAAGCCTAATACATCACAGTAAAATGCCTTACTGGCCCTGTAGTCCGTCGCAATAATGGCAATATGGTGAACCTGTTTTAACCCCAGCATGTTCTTCGCCTCTTTAATTTTACTCTCAGCACGTTACTCGTGCGCAACGGGTTCAGGCAAGTCGTTATGCCATTTTTAGGACTCTCACACGATACACGCCGTCCTCTCCCAACTTAGCTCCATGAATGTCAGTTTCAAATCCAGGGTAGCGCTGCCCCACAGAGCACAGCATCAGCAGGAAATCGAGCACTGACCGGCTTTTTTCTGTGATCATTTCTCCGGGCATCAGCAGCGGGACACCAGGAGGATAAGGCAATATCATATTGGCAGAAACGCGCCCCACCAGTTGATCGAGGGTCACGGTCTCCACTTCACCTTTGATCTGCCGCTGCCAGGCCTGATGTGGCGTCATTTTCATTTCCGGCAACGTGTCGAATGCCCGCAGCATCAACCCGGAGAGATCGTGTTGGCGGATCAATCGATGGATTCCCTGTGCCAGATCCTGAATGCGCATATTGCGATAAAAATCGGGATCCTCAGCATACAGATCCGGCAGCATGTTTTTAACGCGTAAATTCAGATCGTACGAACGTTTAAATTCCGTTAGTCCACGTAGCAGACCCATCGCCCGGGTTTTATCAATACCAATACTGAACAGGAACAACAGATTATACGGACCCGTTTTCTCGACGACGACACCGCGTTCATCAAGGAATTTCGCCACCAGTGCAGCGGGGATCCCCTCTTCGCTCATATTTCCCTGCTCATCCATCCCTGGCGTCAGAATGGTCACTTTCACCGGGTCGAGGTACATATGGTCGGCATCAGCATCAACAAATCCGTGCCAGTCTTCGCCAGGTGCCACTGGCCAGCACTCTGCTTCATCCACTTTTTCGGGCTGCCAGATATCAAAGAACCAGCCGTCAGATTCTTCACGCAGTCGCTGTACTTCTTTGCGAAAGTGTAATGCCCGCTCAACGGAGCGATTGATTAATCGCTTACCTGAGTTTCCACGTAGCATCGCTGCCGCCGTCTCGATCGAAGCGACAATCGGGTAACTCGGTGAGGTGGAGGTGTGCATCATAAAGGCTTCGTTGAACGTCTCTTCGTCATAATCGCCTTTAATATGAATCAGCGAAGCCTGCGACAGCGCAGCCAGCATCTTGTGGGTGGACTGGGTTTCAAAAATCACCTTTCCCGGCACCCGATCGCCGCTCATACCACTTTTTCCCTGATAGATTGGATGAAAATGGGTATACGGCACCCAGGCCGAATCAAAATGAATAGAAGGCACATCCAGCGTTTGTTTGATCCAGTTAGTGTTGTAGAGCAACCCATCGTAAGTGGAGTTAGTAATTACCGCATGCACTGGCCATTGCGCCTGTACCGTCTCTGCGACCTTGCGCTCAATACTCTCCCGGGTAAATTCACTCTTAGGTATACCACCGAGGATACCCAGCGCATTACGCGTCGGCTTGAGCCATACGGGCACGACATCGCTCATCATCAGCAAATGCGCCAGAGACTTATGACAGTTGCGGTCAATCAGTAGCGTACTTCCCGAAGGTGCGGCATACATGCCAACAATTTTATTCGATGTCGAGGTGCCATTAGTGACCATATAGCTTTGCTCGGCACCAAACGTGCGCGCGATGTACTCCTCCGCTTCGAGGTGCGGACCGGTATGGTCTAGCAGCGATCCCAGCTCAGTCACCGAAATGGAGACATCCGCCTTAAGCGTATTGCCGCCAAAGAAATCGTAGAACAGGCAACCGACCGGACTTTTCTGGTATGCCGTTCCCGCCATATGCCCTGGGGTACAAAAAGTGTACTTTCCTTCTTTCACATAGGTAAACAGCGCTTTGGTAAAAGGTGGCGTAATGTTGTCGAGATATTCATTGGTGTACTGGCGAATACGCGTGGCAATATCGTCAGACTGACCCAATGCGTACTCAAAGAACCACAGCGCCATGCGCAGATCGTGTGCGCTGACATCCATCGTCGAATGGGTATTGATAAAGGCGTAAAGTGGGAGGTATTCGTTAAGCTGGTTGATGTCGCTACACAAATCCAGGCTGTATTCATCCCAGTCAAAAATGACGCCACAAATTCGCGGGTTGTGCTCAATAAATTTCAGCAAGTCGTTGCTATTCTGCGGCCAGATAATCTGAAACCCCTGCTGCTGTAGCGCACGTTCAAGCTCCTTGATGGGCTCATCTTTATAAAAGACGCCATGCGGTCCCATGATGGCAATGATATTCATGCGTTCCTCCTGGAAAAACCTTAGTTAATCATAGCCTGGTCAAACCGCAGGTAAAAAAAGGGCCACAAAGCTGTGGCCCTTTTCAGAATAAATGCAGTTTACGCGTAGCCGTAACTCATCAAACGCTGATAACGACGGTTTTTCAAATCATCTTTGCTTAACACGTCCAGATCGGCAAGGTCGGCCAACAGCTGTGCTTTCAGTGATGCAGCCATCACTTCCGGGTTACGGTGTGCTCCACCCAGCGGCTCCGGGATGATAGAGTCGATAAGTTTCAGCTCTTTCAGACGCGGTGCGATAATCCCCATCGCTTCTGCAGCCAGCGGGGCTTTGTCTGCACTTTTCCACAGAATAGAAGCACAACCTTCCGGGGAGATAACGGAATAGGTGCTGTATTGCAGCATATTCACTTTATCACCCACACCGATTGCCAGTGCACCACCGGAACCACCTTCACCGATAACGGTACAGATGACCGGCACGCTCAGACGTGACATCTCACGCAGATTACGCGCAATCGCTTCAGACTGGCCACGTTCTTCCGCGCCCACACCCGGGTAAGCCCCAGGAGTGTCGATGAAAGTAATGATCGGCATATTGAAACGCTCAGCCATTTCCATCAGACGTAGCGCTTTGCGATAGCCTTCCGGCGCTGGCATGCCGAAGTTACGACGAATTTTCTCTTTGGTCTCACGGCCTTTCTGATGACCAATGATCATCACCGGACGGCCATCCAGACGCGCGATGCCGCCGACAATGGCCTTGTCATCTGCATAGGCACGATCGCCCGCCAGCTCATCAAATTCATCAAACGCCAGGCGGACATAATCCAGGGTGTATGGACGCTGTGGATGACGAGCCAGCTGGGCTACCTGCCATGCGCCAAGATCGGCGAAGATTTTACGCGTCAGTTCTACGCTTTTTTCACGCAGACGATGCACTTCTTCATCGATGTTAATATCCAGTTTCTCATCCTGACGGCTAACCGCAGTCAGAGAATCGATTTTTGCTTCCAGCTCTGCAATCGGCTGTTCAAAATCAAGGAAATTCAGACTCATAGTATTCCTGTATTAGTCAAACTCCAGTTCCACCTGCTCCGAACCAATAAGGCCACGGAGATCGTTTAACAAACGATCGCTCGGAGAGACACGCCACGTTGCGCCAAAACGCAATCGTGCTCGTGCATCCGCCCTCTGATAGTAGAGATGTACTGGAATTGTCCCCGAGCGGTGGGGTTCCAGAGACTGACGGAGTCGGTTTAAAAGCTGGTCATCAATTTGCCTGTCCGTCAGCGAGATAGCAAGCCCGCGAGCATATTTTTCCCGGGCTTCGTCAATATCCATGACTTCACGGGCCATCATTTTAAGCCCGCCGCTGAAGTCATCAAAGCTGACCTGTCCGCTGACGATAAGTATGCGGTCTTTTTCCAGCAATTGCTGGTATTTATCCAGGGCATCGGTAAATAACATCACTTCCAGACGCCCGGAACGGTCATCCAGTGTACAGATGCCGATACGATTGCCACGCTTGGTGACCATTACCCGCGCAGCAATGACGAGCCCCGCAGCCGTGGTAACTTTACCACGTTCTGTCGGATGCATGTCTTTCAGCCTGTAGCCTCCGACATAGCGCTCAATTTCTTTTAAATACTGGTTGATAGGGTGTCCCGTCAGATAAAGTCCTAACGTTTCACGCTCACCGTCCAGTACCACCTGTTCCGGCCACGGCTGGCAGCTGGCATAGGATTGCTCAATTTGTTCCGGCTCTTCCGCCAGTACGCCAAACATATCGGCCTGACCGATAGCTTCCGCTTTCGCATGTTGATCGGCGGCTTTAAGCGCATCGTTCAGTGAGTTCATTAGTGCTGCACGATGCGGCCCCAGGCGGTCAAACGCCCCGGACATGATCAGTTTTTCCAGCACCCGGCGATTGAGTTTTTTGATATCCGTACGGGCACAGAGATCAAACAGCTCGCGGAAGTAACCGCCTTTATTACGCGCCTCAATGATAGCTTCAATTGGCCCCTCACCCACGCCTTTTATCGCGCCGATACCGTAGACAATCTCGCCATCATCGTTAACGTGAAAATGGTACAATCCGGAGTTGATATCTGGCGGCAGGATTTTCAGCCCCATACGCCAGCATTCATCCACTAATCCCACCACTTTCTCGGTGTTATCCATATCAGCTGTCATCACCGCCGCCATAAACTCAGCGGGGTAATGCGCTTTCAGCCACAGCGTCTGGTAAGAGACCAACGCATAGGCAGCGGAGTGCGATTTGTTAAATCCGTAACCGGCGAATTTCTCCACCAGGTCAAAGATTTTCATCGCCAGCTCACCGTCTACACCACGCTTCTTCGCCCCTTCCTCAAAGGTGCCGCGCTGCTTGGCCATCTCTTCTGGTTTTTTCTTACCCATCGCGCGACGCAACATGTCCGCGCCACCAAGGGTATAGCCAGACAGCTCCTGGGCAATCTGCATGACCTGTTCCTGATACAGGATAATGCCGTAGGTTGGCTCCAGTACCGGTTTCAGGCACTCATGTTGCCACTGCACATCCGGGTAAGAGATCTCTTCACGCCCGTGCTTACGGTCAATAAAGTTATCTACCATCCCCGACTGTAGCGGACCGGGGCGGAACAGTGCCACCAGGGCTATCATATCTTCGAAGCAGTCAGGCTGCAGTCGCTTGATAAGATCTTTCATACCGCGGGATTCAAGCTGGAAGACGGCTGTCGTCTCCGAGCGTTGCAGCATGTCAAAACTTTTCTTGTCGTCCAGCGGGATAGCGGCGATATCCAGCGGCGGTTCGCCGTTCTTTTTGCGCCGCGCGTTGATCATCTCCAGCGCCCAGTTGATGATAGTGAGCGTGCGCAGACCGAGGAAGTCGAACTTCACCAGGCCGGCGTATTCCACATCGTTTTTATCAAACTGGGTAACCGGGTGCAGCCCCTGCTCATCACAGTACAGCGGTGCAAAATCAGTAATTTTTGTCGGGGCGATAACGACACCACCGGCGTGTTTACCTGCGTTACGCGTGACGCCTTCCAGCTTGCGCGCCATATCAATAAGCGCCCGAACCTCTTCATCTGCCTCATAGATTTCCGGCAGTTGAGGTTCAGCCTCAAAGGCTTTAGCCAGCGTCATACCCGGATCGGGCGGTACCAGTTTCGAGATACGGTCAACAAACCCGTATGGGTGCCCCAGTACTCGACCCACGTCACGGATAACCGCTTTCGCCGCCATGGTACCGAAGGTAATAATCTGCGAAACCGCATCGCGCCCATACATTTCCGCGACGTGTTCAATAACCTGGTCGCGTTTCTCCATACAGAAGTCAACGTCGAAATCAGGCATCGAGACACGTTCCGGGTTCAGGAAGCGTTCGAACAGCAGGTCAAATTCCAGCGGATCAAGGTCGGTAATTTTTAACGCGTAAGCCACCAGCGAGCCCGCACCAGAACCACGTCCAGGGCCTACAGGTACACCGTTATCTTTCGACCACTGGATAAACTCCATTACGATCAGGAAGTAGCCCGGGAACCCCATCTGGTTGATAACTTTAAGTTCAACTTCCAGACGTTCATCATAAGGCGGTCGCTTCTGCGCACGGACTTCAGGATCGGGGAACAAAAACGCCAGACGTTCTTCCAGGCCCTCACGCGATTTCGCGACGAGGAAATCCTCGGTGGTCATGTCGCCTGTCGGGAACTGCGGCAGGAAGTATTCGCCCAGGCGCACCGTCACGTTGCAACGTTTGGCAATCTCGACAGTGTTTTCCAGCGCCTCCGGGATATCGGAGAACAGCTCGCACATCTCCTCTTCGCTGCGCATATACTGCTGCGGCGAGTAGTTACGCGGGCGTTTTGGATCATCAAGCGTAAAACCGTCGTGGATCGCCACGCGGATTTCGTGTGCGTCAAAGTCACCGGTTTCAAGGAAGCGAACATCGTTGGTCGCGACCACCGGCAGGCCCCGTGTTTCGGCCAGTGCTACTGCAGCATGCAGGTAATTTTCTTCATCCTGTCGACCGGTACGGATCAGCTCAAGGAAGTAGCAATTAGGGAAATGCTCTTCATAAAACGCCACGCACTCGTCGACCAGTGCGCTGTTCCCGCGCAACAGGCTGCGTCCGACATCACCCATACGGCCGCCGGAAAGCAAGATTAACCCTTCTTTCAGCTCTATCAGCCAGTCTCTGTCTATCACCGGCCCTTCTGCGCCATAGCCGCGCTGATAGGCTTTTGATATCAACAATGTCAGGTTCTGGTAGCCCGTATTATTAGCAGCCAATACCGTCAGTTGCGTGAGCTCATCACCCAACAGTTCGCTACGAACATGAAAATCTGCGCCAACAATCGGCTTAATACCTGCGCCATGACCCGCTCCGTAAAACTTCACCAGACCACACAGGTTGGTAAAATCGGTGATCGCCAGCGCAGGCATGCCCAACGCGGCCGCCTTTTTCACCAGCGGCCCGGTTTTCGCCAGCCCATCGATCATGGAATAGTCGCTGTGCACCCGCAGGTGGACGAAACGAGGTTCAGACATCTTCAGATTCCTTTAACACAAGAATCAGGACGTGAGTCCCAGTGCGCGTTTGACAGGAGCAAAACTGCGACGATGGTGCTCAATTGCACCATGCTCAGCGAGCGCAGCCAGATGAAAAGCGGTTGGATAACCTTTGTGCTGAGCAAAACCATACTGCGGGAAAACCTTATCCAGCTCGGCCATTTCAGCATCGCGCGTCACTTTCGCCAGGATGGACGCTGCGCTGATTTCCGCAACGCGGCTGTCACCTTTCACCACCGCCATCGACGGCATCGGTAAGGCCGGGCAGCGGTTTCCATCGATCAGGACGTATTCCGGCGCAATATGCAAACCTGCAACCGCACGCTGCATTGCCAGCATTGTGGCATGCAGAATGTTCAATTCGTCGATTTCATGCGGTTCCGCACGCCCCAGGCTCCAGCTTAACGCTTTATCTTTGATTTCATCAAAAAGCGCAAGTCGGCGCTTTTCCGACAATTTTTTGGAGTCGTTAAGACCAACTATCGGACGTGCCGGGTCAAGAATAACAGCGGCAGTCACTACCGCGCCAACCAATGGGCCACGTCCAACTTCATCCACACCCGCCACCAAATGCATATGTGGATAAACAAATTCAATCATTGTGCTAACTCCAGAACTGCATCCGCTGCCTGCTCATCCGCATTGCAACGGATCTGCTGGTGCAATTCGCGGAACGTGTCGTGCATCGCATGGCTGGTTTTACCGTTCGCCAGCAAAGGCAGCAACGCGTGCGCCAGCGCCTGCGGTTCACATTCATCCTGCAACAGCTCTTTGACGAGTTCTCTTCCCGCCAGCAGGTTAGGCAGCGATACGTAATCGGTCTTCACCAGACGTTTTGCCAACCAGAAAGTGAAAGGTTTCATTCGATAGCCGACAACCATTGGGCATTTCGCCAGCATACATTCCAGTGCAGCCGTGCCAGAGGCCAACAGCGCAGCATCACTGGCGACCATTGCTTCACGTCCCATTCCGTTGAGCATATGCACGGAAAGTTCCGGGGCAACCTCAGCCTTGATACGTTCAAATTGCTCGCGCCGTTTGGCATTGACCAACGGCACGACGACTTCGAGATCCGGATAATGCTGACGTAATAGCTGCGCCGTTTTCAGAAAATCGGCGCTGAGCATCTCCACTTCTGCACCACGACTCCCAGGTAAAAGCGCCAGGCAGTGAGCATCATGAGGAATGCCTAGCACATCACGCGCCGCGTTTTTATCTGGATCCAGCGGCATGGCGTCCGCCATAGTGTGACCGATAAAGCGACACGGGACGTTAAATTTGTCATAAAACGCTTTTTCGAAAGGCAGAAAGGCCAGCACCATATTGGTGGATCTGCCTATTTTGAAAACGCGTTTCTGTCGCCACGCCCATACAGAGGGGCTGACATAATGAATGGTTTTAATACCCTGCGATTTCAGGTTACCTTCAAGGGTAATGTTGAAATCAGGCGCATCAATCCCGACGAAAACATCCGGCTTAAGGTCGGTGAATCGGCGAGTGAGATCGGCACGGATATGCAGTAAACGACGCAGGCGCCCGAGCACTTCTACAATGCCCATTACTGCCAGTTCTTCCATTTCGTACCAGGCTTCACAGCCTTCCGCCTGCATCAATGGACCCGCAACGCCAACAAAACGCGCATTGGGAACACGAGCCTTGAGCGCACGAATTAAACCGGCACCAAGAATATCGCCGGAGGTTTCTCCGGCGACAAGGGCAATCGTTAAAGGACGCTGCTCAGTCATTAACGAATCAGACCACGCGTTGAGCGTTCAAAGAAATCACTAAAAGCCTGAACATCGGGGTACTGCTTCGCCAGTTCGGCGATTTCCGGTTTCACTTCCTCAAGCGTTTTACCGCTGCGGTACAGCGCTTTATAGGCGTTGCGGATTGCAGTAATGGCTTCACGGGTGAATCCGCGGCGTTTCAGACCTTCGATGTTAACGCCAAATGGCGTCGCGTGGTTGCCCTGGGCGATAACGTATGGCGGGACGTCCTGGGCTACGCCAGAGCAGCCACCAACCATCACGTGTGCACCAATAATGCAGAACTGATGCACCGCGGTCATGCCGCCGATGATAACAAAATCATCAAGTGAAACATGTCCGGCAAGTGTCGCGTTATTCGCCAGAATGCAGCGGTTACCTACCGTACAATCATGCGCAACGTGTGCGTTAATCATCAGTAAGTTATCGCTACCCACCTTCGTCAACCCACCGCCCTGCACTGTGCCACGATGAATGGTGACGCTTTCGCGAATGCGGTTGCGATCGCCAATTTCCACGCGGGTCGGTTCACCAGCATATTTCAGGTCCTGGTTCACTTCACCAATGGAGGCAAACTGATAAATCTCGTTATCGCGACCAATTTTTGTATGGCCATTCACGACAACGTGAGACTTCAGTACGGTACCCTCACCAATTTCAACATGGGGTCCAACAATACAAAATGGGCCAATGTGAGCATTAGCGCCAATGCTGGCGCCGTCTTCGACAATGGCTGTTGGGTGAATAAAGGCGGATTTATCAATCACGTATCAGGCCTCCCGGCTACGGGCACACATCATCGTTGCTTCGCACACAACTTTACCGTCGACCAGCGCAACCCCTTTGAAACGGGTCAGGCCGCGGCGCGTTTTCTCGAAAGTCACTTCCATGATCATCTGATCGCCAGGCACGACAGGACGCTTAAAGCGTGCTTCATCAATACCTGCGAAATAATACAGTTCGCCAGGTTCCAGTTTTCCTACGCTTTTAAACGCCAGAATACCCGTGGCCTGCGCCATCGCTTCCAGAATCAACACGCCAGGAAAAATCGGTTTACCCGGGAAGTGGCCCTGAAAGAAAGGTTCGTTAACGGATACATTTTTCACTGCGCGCAGAAAACGGCCTTCTTCAAAATCCAGCACGCGATCTACCAGTAAAAACGGAAAACGGTGCGGCAGAAGTTCTAAAATCTCTTCAATATGCAGAGTATGAGTGTTAGTAGTCAAAATACTCTTCCTGTCTAAATATACTAAAAGGCAATAATAACACGGCCTGCCGCAATCCCAGGAATGTGACAGGCCGTAAAGTCAGACATGCGTAAAACGATGTTTTAGTCTTGTTGATTAACCTTGCGCTCAATCGCTTTGAGGCGCTTGCTCATATCATCAATGTTCATCACCAGTGCAGCTGTTTTACGCCATACCTTGTTGGGTTGTAGCGGAATGCCTGAGGAGTAGACGCCAGGTTCTGTGATAGGACGCATCACCATACCCATGCCAGTTACCGTGACTTTGTCACATATTTCCATATGCCCATTAATCACGCTGGCGCCGCCAATCATACAGTAACGGCCAATCTTCAGGCTACCCGCCATAATGACGCCACCGGCTACAGCCGTATTGTCGCCAATCACGACGTTATGCGCAATCTGGCACTGGTTATCAATGATAACACCGTTACCGATCACGGTATCGTCCAGCGCACCACGGTCAATCGTGGTACATGCGCCAATCTCAACACGATCGCCAATAATCACGCGACCCAGTTGTGGGATCTTCACCCAGTTACCGCGATCGTTCGCGTAACCAAATCCGTCGGATCCGACAACAGTGCTGGACTGGATCAGGCAATTTTCACCGATCTGAATGTCGTGGTAAATCGTCACATTCGCCCACAAGCGTGAACCTGCGCCGATTTTTGTGTTTTTTCCAACGAAGCAACCCGCGCCGATAACTACGTTATCGCCCAGTTCTACGCCAGACTCAATGACCGCATTCGCGCCCACAGAAACATTGTTACCCAACTTCGCCGTTGCATCGATCGCTGCACTGGGTGCAATATTTTGCGCAGGCTGAGGCGTGGTATCTAAAATTTGCGCCATTCGTGCATAGGTCAGGTAGGGATTCTTCACTACCAGCGCAGCACTCTTAGCAAACGGAAGATCGTCCTGCGTCATCACAACGGCAGAAGCCTGGCATGCACTCAGGTGCTCACGGTACTTTGGATTCACCATGAACGTGATATTGCCAGTTTGCGCAGATTGCATGGACGCTACGCCGGTGATGACGATATCGCCATCACCGTGTAATTCTGCATCCAACTGCTCTGCTAAATCAGCCAGTCGAATTGAAGGCATTACTTATTTAACCTGTTTCAGTACGTCAGCGGTGATGTCTTTTACATCGCTGCTGTTGTATGCAACGGTGTTCGCGTCAACAACCAGATCGATACTCTGGCTGCTCGCAACAGATTTCACAGCTGTCTGGATACGATTAACCAGCTTGCCGCGTTCCTCGTTAGAACGACGTTGACGATCCTGCTCGAAAGCCTGCGCTTTCTGAGAGAAAGTCTGGCGCTGAGCCATTACGTCTTTTTCCAGCTTGGTACGGTCGCTGCCTGCTTTCATTGATTGCAGACGCTGCATTTTAGATTGCAGGTCGGATTCCATACGCTGCAGTTCGCTGGCACGGCCTTTGAACTCATTTTCCAGAGTAGTAGAAACACCAGTCTTCTGCGCAACCTGTTGGAACAGGCTACCCATGTTGACGATTGCAATTTTGTCAGCAGCCTGTGCGGACGTTGCCATCGCTAAACCGAGACCTGCAGCTAATAACCACTTTTTCACAATTAACTCCTTACCATCCCATTTGCACACGAAGGTGCAGTTCTTTGCGTGGCCAGGCGATCCCATGCAAGATCGCCTAAAGTCATCGCTACACTACCACTACATTCCTTTGCGAAGAACAATTACCAGGTTTTACCAATGTTAAACTGGAACTGTTCCGCTTTGTCTCCATCGTACTTCTTGAACGGTTGGGCGTAGGAGAAAACCAACGGCCCCAATGGGGACATCCATTGTAACGCGATACCCGCAGACATACGGATATTATTCGGATCGCTGTAATCAGGTACGCCAAGTGCACGAGTGTCGGCAGTGTTCTGCCAGTTCGTATCCCACACGGTACCCATATCCCAGAAGAAGGAGGTACGAACCGAGTTAGCATACTTGTCGCTGATAAACGGCGTAGGCGTGATGAATTCCAGGCTCGCGACAGCCATGGCGTTACCGCCGACCGCATCGTCTGATTTACACAACGCAGCACCCGTACACTCTTCGTAGTTGTTATTATTGTATCTATCGCCAGAATAAGCCCCGTTCTTATAGACGGCTTTCGGACCGATAGTATTGGACTGGAAGCCACGCACGGTGCTGGAACCACCCGCGTAGAAGTTCTCATAGAACGGCATCTCTTTACTGCCAATGCCATCACCATAGCCCAGCTTGGTACGTCCCAGAACCACCCACTTGTGGTCGTCATCGATCGGCACATAGGTCGCCGTATCCAACGTCGCTTTGTAGTATTCGTTATCGGAACCCGGAACAGTCACTTTACCGTTCAGGTTGACACGCGTACCTTCCGTTGGGAAATACCCACGGTCCAGCTTGTTATAGGTCCAACCGTAGTTAAAGGTGAAATCATCCGCGGTAAAGCTGTTGGCGTCATATTGTCCCATTGAATCAAGATAACGCTCCATCGCAATCTGCGGCTGCATATTGGACAGTTTGTTATGCACATAACCCAGGCCCGCACGCAACGTATTGTATTCGTTGACCGGGAAGCCCAGGGTTACATCCGTACCATAGCTTTTGTTGGTATAGTCGGACAGGTCTGCATCATCTGCTTCAAAGTCGTTATAGAAGACACGACCACCGAGGCTCACACCATCGACGGTGAAGTACGGGTTGGTGACAGACAGCTCAGTATAGGTCTGATAGTCGTTTTTGGTGCCACTAATCCCGACTGAATAACCGGTACCTAACCAGTTATCTTGCTGAACGCCCGCCTGGAAGCTCACGCCACTTTCAGTGCCGTAACCCACACCGAAGTTAAAGCTACCGGTGTTGCGTTCTTTCACCTTATAGACCACATCAACCTGATCAGGACTGCCCGGAACACGTTGAGTATCGGTATCAACAGTTTCAAAGTAACCCAGACGGTTCAGACGCTCTTTACCCTGGTCAACCAGATCGCTGCCCAACCAGGCACCTTCCATCTGGCGCATTTCGCGACGCAGTACGGAATCTTTCGAGGTGTCGTTACCTTCAAAACGGATCTTACGCACATAGAAACGGTTACCCGCATCCACGTTTACACGCAATTTAACGGTTTTGTCTGCAT
This sequence comes from Citrobacter sp. U14242, assembly GCF_046555775.1. Lineage (NCBI taxonomy): Bacteria > Pseudomonadati > Pseudomonadota > Gammaproteobacteria > Enterobacterales > Enterobacteriaceae > Citrobacter > Citrobacter sp. U14242. The sequence goes on along the minus strand of NZ_JBKGLW010000007.1, from coordinate 305,530 downwards.
CGTTGATTTCAGGCTGCGACTGTACGCGCGGGTAGGCATAACCATAGCGTCCCAGAAGCTTCTTGATATCATCTTCCATTTTGGTCACTTTGGTGCCGTTATAGAGTTCACCCGGTTCGATTTTCGTCAGGGTCTCAATTTCGGCAGAGTGTCCAGCCAGGTTACCACTCACCTGGACCCCAGAAAGCTTGTACTGCTCGCCTTCTGTGATGTTAACGGTGATGTAGATACCTTTTTTATCCGGCGTCAGGCTAACCTGCGTGGAATCGATATTGAAGCGAGCATAACCGCGATCCAGATAGTAACTGCGCAGGGTTTCAAGGTCGCCCGCCAGTTTCTGTTTCTGGTATTTACGATCGCCCACCACGTTCCACCACGGTACTTCATCGCGCAGTTGGAAGTGAGAGATAAGCTCGTCGGTTGTGAAGGCATGGTTGCCGACGATATTGATCTGTTGGATCTTCGCCGAAACGCCTTCCTGGAAGACCAGTTTGAGGTCAACGCGGTTACGCGGCAACGGCGTTACCACCGCTTTCACACTGGCGCTGTATTTACCGACGCTATAGTAGAAATCTTCCAGGCCTTTTTCGATATCGGCAAGCGTGGTGCGATCCAGAGACTCGCCAACACGTACGCCAGACGCCTCGAGGTTTTGCTTCAGCATGTCATCTTTCACCGATTTGTTACCGGAGAAAGTGATGCTGGCAATCGTCGGACGTTCTTTTACCTGAACCAGAAGGGTATCACCATCGCGCAGGACGCGGACATCCTCAAAGTTACCGGTGGCGAACAGAGCACGAATGGTGTTACTGATGTCTTCATCATTAACCGTGTCGCCTGTGCGCACCGGCATACTAAGGAGGGCCGCACCAACGGCGACTCGCTGTAGGCCTTCGAAATGAATGTCCTTCACGACGAACCCTTCAGCACCGTATACGGTGGCGCTGCTAAACAGCAGCGACGCTATGAGCAACTTTTTCATCGCCATCGTTATTATGCGTTCTTCCTAACACTCTCTTACAACCGAGAGAAATCATTGAAAAGTGCAAGCCCCATTAACAACACCAGCAAGATCGAGCCAATGCGATAACTAAAGTCTTGAACCCGCTCGGATACCGGACCGCCCTTCAGCTTTTCAATCGCCAGGAACAGCAGATGCCCCCCGTCAAGAACGGGCAGCGGAAACAGGTTGATTATCCCTAAGTTCACGCTAATAAGCGCAAGGAACATCAGGTAATAAATAACCCCGAACTCCGCTGACATCCCAGCCCCCTGGGCGATAGAAATCGGCCCACTGAGGTTGTTCAGTTTTACATCACCGGTAATCAATTTTCCCAGCATACTGACCGTTAGCTTCATCAACTGCCACGTTTTATCCGAGGCTTCGATGATGGCGCTGAATGGCCCATACTGGCGTACTGTCTTATACTCATCAGGCAGAGGGATAATTTTAGGCACTACGCCCGCAAAACCTTCGGCCTTTCCGTTACCCGGTTTTGAATCCGGGGTTAACGTCAAAGACAAGGAGTTCCCTTGTCTTTCAATTTCTAGCGCTAGCGGCTTATCAGGATTATCGCGCACCAACGTCACGAACGTCATCCATTGCGTCAGCGGCTGACCATTGACTTTAACGATCCTGTCGCCAGCTTGCAAACCCGCCTTACTTGCCGCGGAGTTAACCTGCACTTCTGACAGCACCGGTTCAATCTGTGGACCACGTGGACGAATGCCCAAACTCGAGACGGGATCCTCTTTGTCTGGCTCAAATGCCCAATGGCGTAAATCCAGCGTTTTGTCCTGTCGCTGGTTACTACCAAACTGCGCCACGCTGATGGTCGTATGCTCATCACCAATTTTGGATACCAGCTGCAACCGGACGGTATCCCAATCAGGGGTTTCGATACCATCAACTGCTTTTAGTTCCGTACCAGGCTGAATTTGCGCCTGGGCAGCAATCGAGTTGGGTGTTATTTCACCAACAACCGGACGAACGCCAGGGACACCGATGATAAAGACCAGCCAGTAGGCAAAAATAGCGAAGAGGAAATTTGCAATCGGGCCTGCAGCAATAATGGCCGCGCGCTGGCCAACTGTTTTATTGTTGAAAGCGTAGTGGCGCAGCTCCGGTACAACTGGTTCAGCGCGCTCATCCAGCATTTTGACGTAACCGCCGAGGGGGATTAAGGCGATAACGTATTCCGTACCCTGTTTATCGGTACGGCGCCAAAGCGCTTTTCCAAAGCCAATGGAAAAGCGCTCGACGCGGACTCCGCAGCGCCGTGCAACCCAGAAATGACCAAATTCATGCACGGTGATAAGTACACCAAGTGCAACGATGAATGCAGCCAGATTCCAGAGAATACTCAGCATAAGACCATCCGTTAGAGCGTCCTGAATACCAGTAACAACAGGCAAGCAAAGACCGGCACCGCAGCCGTCAGGCTGTCAATACGATCCAGAATACCACCATGTCCTGGTATTAAGTGACCACTGTCCTTAATACCTGCTTCACGCTTAAACATACTCTCGGTCAGGTCACCCAGCACAGAGGCCAGGGCTGCAACGATGGAGCAAATGAGCAAGGTGACAGGCGCAACTTCAAGATTCGCCCACATACCATAACCCCACGAGATTACAGCTGCAGTGGCAAGTCCGCCAATAAAACCCTGCCAGGTTTTACCAGGAGAAACCTTCGGCGCCAGTTTATGTTTGCCAAACAACTTACCAAACATATATGCACCGGAATCCGCTCCCCAGACGAGGATCATGACATACAGCAGCCATAGTGCGCCACTATAATGATTCTCATCATAGTGCCAGGCACGTAGCGCCAGCATTCCCCAAAAGAAAGGAACAATGGTTAACACGCCGAAAATTATGCGTAATGTTTTGGAATTACGCCAGACCGAGGCTGAACCGGGGTAAAACAGCACCAGTAATAACGCCACGGCCCACCAGCCCAACGACGCCCAAAGCGACACTTCAACCAGCGGTTGGTGAATATTATGATGATACTCAGGCAGCAAAAACAGCATCAGTGCCAGCAATAGCCCACACAAAACCGCCAACCAGACTCGCTGTGTACGAGTGGCAAAACCGCTTAACTGTCCCCATTCCCAGGCGGCCAGCATACAGACGACCAGCGTAACAATGGCGAACCCCACCGGCGGCAACAAAAACAACGCCGCGATGACAACGGGTATTAAAACAAAAGCAGAAATCAGGCGATACTTCAGCAAAAGCGACCCCCATCAGGCTTTTTCATCACCGGGCTCGGTGCCGCCGAAACGACGCTCACGATTAGCAAAGGCATGTAGCGCACCTTCAAAGTCTTGTTCATCGAAATCGGGCCAGAGAACATCCGTAAAGTAAAGTTCGGCGTAGGCAATTTGCCACAACAAAAAATTACTAATTCGATGCTCTCCCCCAGTCCTTATCACTAAATCCACAGGAGCCAGCTCATGCATACAAACTTGCTGACCAAGCATCTCTTCATCAATTTGCTCCGGACGCAACAGACCTTCCTGCACCTGTTGAGCCAGTTGCCTGACGCCCTGGACAATATCCCACCGTCCACCGTAATTCGCGGCAATATTCAGCGTTAGCCCGGTATTCTGGGTGGTAAGCGCTTCCGACTTGCGAATCCGTTCTTGCAAACGAGTGTTAAATCGACTGATATCCCCAATAATACGCAGGCGCACGTTATGGCGGTGCAGGTTTTTCACTTCGCTATCAAGTGCCCACACAAACAACTCCATTAACGCGCTGACTTCCTGCGCTGGTCGGTTCCAGTTCTCACTGCTAAAGGCATACAGCGTTAACGCATCAATACCGTTATTGGCAGCAAAAGAGACAGCCCTGCGGACGGATTTTGCTCCGGCCTTGTGCCCAAAGGCGCGGATCTTCCCTTGCTTTTTCGCCCAGCGGCCATTGCCATCCATGATAATTGCGACATGGCGACAACCATGTGCTGGCAAATTTTCGCTTAATGGTTTAGTTGCAGACAACATAACGCGTTTTTAGTCCCTGAAAGGATTTACGGTACTCAGGAATACTGAAGCCTATCCACAAAAAAGCCGTGTCAAACCACGGCTTACCCGATCGAAAAAAAGCAAATACCTGCGATCAGGTGGCGCAGACTATATCACTGAAGCCCAACGCTAACAAATAGCACGATCCCCCACAGAGGGATTATCATCAGCTTGAGAGTCGTGTCACTTGTTTTGTCGCGACATCTCTGGCAATGGCATCGACCCTCAGCACATCATCAACGCTCTGCGGTTCCTGCAAATCTATCTTATCCAGTACGGATAAATTGAGATCGGCGATATCGGTAAATCGAATTTGTTGCGCCAAAAATGCGGCAACGGTAATTTCATTCGCGGCGTTCAGCGCCGTTGTCGCCGCTTGCCCTTGCTCAAACGCGTCCATCGCAAGTTTCAGGCACGGATAACGCTGATAATCAGGTGCGGAAAACGTCAACGCACTGAGTTTGCAAAAATCGACAGGCTTAACGCCAGAGCTCACACGTTCCGGCCATGCCATCGTATGGGCGATAGGTGTGCGCATATCAGGCTCACCCAACTGGGCCAGGACGCTACCATCCTGATAACGGACCATCGAATGAATAACCGACTGTGGATGGATCAGCACTTCCATCTGACTTGCACTGGCATTAAATAACCAACGCGCTTCAATGTATTCCAGACCTTTATTCATCATGGTGGCGGAGTCGACAGAGATTTTTCGTCCCATCGACCAATTCGGATGACGGCATGCCTGATCGGGCGTCATTAAAGCCAGATCGTGCAATGGCGTTTCACGGAAAGGGCCACCAGACCCGGTGAGCAGAACAGACACAACGCCGTTTTGCTCAAGGTCAGCGTATCCCAGATTGTGTTGGACAGGTTGCGGTAAACTCTGAAAAATCGCGTTATGTTCGCTATCTACCGGCAAAAGCCGCGCTTTATGCCGTTTCACGTCGTCCATAAACAGACGCCCGCAGGTTACCAGAGACTCTTTATTCGCCAGCAAAATGTTTTTGCCCGCGCGGATTGCCGCAAGTGTTGGCAACAAACCTGCCGCGCCGACTATCGCCGCCATGACCTGATCGACATCATCCAACGCAGCCATATCACAGGCAGCCTGCTGCCCGCACATCACCTCGGTACGACTTCCATGATCCCGCAATGCGGATTTCACCAGCGCTGCACTTTTTTCGTCATCCATCACCGCGTAGCGGGGGGAAAACTCCAGACATTGCTCCACCATACGGGCGACATTTTTACCCGCTACCAACGCAGCAACACGAAATTTATCCGGGTTATGGCGTACTACATCGAGCGTACTGCAACCAATAGAGCCGGTTGAGCCCAGGATGGTTAATTGCTTCATGAGACATCCAGAAGAATTGAGACAGGATAAAAAAGCAAAACGCCGCCATCCAGCCTTCTCAGGCCTTCTAAGCGGCGTTTTTAGCGTACAGGCGAATCAGAACTGCATCAGTTCCGCTTCTTTCTCTGCCAGCGCCGCATCCACTTTCTTGATTGCAGCATCGGTCAGTTTCTGTACGTCGTCCTGAGAACGGCGATCGTCATCTTCGCTGATCTCTTTATCTTTCAACAGCGCTTTCACTTTGTCGTTGGCATCACGGCGTACGTTACGCACAGCAACACGCGCGCCTTCAGCTTCACCACGTACGATCTTGGTCAGATCTTTACGACGCTCTTCGGTCAGCGGCGGCAGCGGAACGCGGATGTCAGAGCCCGCTGAGCTTGGGTTCAGACCGAGGTCGGAAGCCATAATCGCTTTCTCAACAGCCGGCCCCATAGAGCGGTCAAACACGTTGATTTTCAGGGTACGGGAATCTTCAACCGTTACGCTTGCCAGCTGGCGTAGCGGAGTCGGCGTGCCGTAATATTCCACGATAATGCCATCCAGCAGGCTGGGAGAAGCACGACCCGTGCGAATTTTGCTGATTTGATTTTTGAATGCTTCGACGCATTTGTCCATGCGTACTTCAGCATCTTTTCTGATATCGTTGATCACGTTACGAATCCTTGAAAGCTGGTTTCAGTCAGACCATACCCACTACACAAGGTGTGACAAGTATAGTCTTGATTAATTTTGAGGGAAGTATCCCGCGACATTAAAGCGGAATATTACCTGCATTTAGCCGCAACGGGAATTATTCCGTGATTAACGTGCCTTCTTTTTCACCCATGACAACACGGCGCAACGCACCCGGTTTGTTCATGTTAAAGACACGAATCGGTAATTTGTGGTCACGAGCCAGCGTGAACGCAGCCAGATCCATCACTTTCAGTTCTTTATCCAGTACTTCAGCATAGGTCAGCTGCTCGTACATGGTTGCCGTTGGATCTTTAGCTGGATCAGCGGTAAACACACCATCAACTTTAGTGGCTTTCAGAACCACATCGGCTTCAATTTCAATACCGCGCAGGCAAGCTGCGGAGTCGGTAGTGAAGAACGGGTTGCCAGTACCGGCGGACAAAATAACCACGCGGTTGTTACGCAGCAGACTGATCGCTTCTGCCCAGCTGTAGTTATCACACACACCGTTCAGAGGAATTGCGGACATCAGGCGAGCGTTCACATAGGCGCGGTGTAGTGCGTCACGCATCGCCAGACCGTTCATTACGGTGGCTAACATGCCCATGTGGTCGCCCACGACGCGGTTCATCCCTGCTTTCGCCAGACCAGCACCACGGAACAGGTTACCACCACCGATCACTACGCCAACCTGGATTCCCAGCTCGACCAGCTCTTTGATTTCCTGAGCCATACGGTCAAGTATGCTTGCATCAATACCGAAGCCTTCTGAACCTTGCAGAGCTTCGCCACTTAACTTAAGCAGAATACGTTTGTAGACGGGTTTTGCATTGGTAGCCATGTTTCTTTCCTGAGACTGTCAACGAATGAGATGAGTTAATTCCAGCGACATTGTATGTCGCTTTTCAGCCTTGCCACTAGAGCGCTTAGCTGAATTTACAAGTCGGACGCAAAAAGAAGCCGCCCTCAGGCGGCTCCTTTTAAAATTAAGACTGCTTGGACATCGCAGCAACTTCTGCTGCAAAGTCAGTCTCAACTTTCTCGATGCCTTCACCCACTTCGAAGCGGATGAAACCAGTTACGTCAGCGTTGTGCTCTTTCAGCAGCTGAGCAACAGATTTGCTCGGTTCCATAACGAAAGGCTGACCAGTCAGAGAAACTTCACCGGTGAATTTCTTCATGCGGCCTTCAACCATTTTCTCTGCGATTTCTTTCGGCTTACCAGACTGCATCGCGATGTCCAGCTGAACCTGGTATTCTTTTTCTACTACTTCAGCAGAAACGTCTTCCGGCTTAACGAATTCTGGTTTGCTTGCAGCGATGTGCATTGCCAGCTGTTTAACCAGTTCTTCATCAGCGCCAGTTGCAGCAACCAGAACACCGATACGAGCACCGTGCTGGTAGCTACCCAGAACTTCGCCTTCAAGGGAAGCAACGCGACGAATGTTGATGTTCTCACCGATTTTAGCAACCAGAGCAACACGTTCTTCTTCGAACTGTGCTTTCAGCACTTCAACATCAGTGATTTTGCCAGCAACGGCAGCGTCCAGTACTTTGTCAGCAAATGCCTGGAAACCAGCATCTTTAGCCACGAAGTCAGTCTGGCAGTTAACTTCCAGAATGAAAGCGATATTGCCGTCGATTTTGGTTTTGATTACGCCGTCAGCAGCCACGTTGCCTGCTTTTTTCGCTGCTTTGATAGCACCGGACTTACGCATGTTTTCGATTGCCAGCTCGATGTCGCCATTAGCTTCAGTCAGTGCTTTTTTGCAATCCATCATGCCTGCGCCAGTACGCTCACGCAGCTCTTTTACCAGGGATGCGGTAATTTCAGCCATTCTAAAATCCTCGGAAGATTTGATCTGCCCGGCATGAAACCGCACAGATTTAAAAGTGAAAAAGGGGCCTGAGGGGCCCCTAACCAAACGTGATACTACCTGGTTTATAAGGGGGCTCTAACGAGCGTGCCTTATTATTCAGCTTCTACGAAGCTTTCTTCCGCCTGGGAAGCCAGATCCTGAGAACGGCCTTCACGAACGGTAGCAGCTACAGCGCCCAGGTACAGGGTCACAGCACGGATTGCGTCGTCGTTACCCGGGATAACGAAGTCAACACCGTCCGGATCAGAGTTGGTATCAACGATAGCAAATACCGGGATACCCAGGTTGTTTGCTTCTTTGATAGCAATGTGCTCGTGGTCAGCATCGATTACGAACAGAGCGTCCGGCAGGCCGCCCATGTCTTTGATACCGCCCAGGCTGTTTTCCAGTTTCTCAAGCTCACGAGTGCGCATCAGCGCTTCTTTCTTGGTCAGCTTTTCGAAAGTACCGTCCTGAGACTGAGTTTCCAGATCTTTCAGACGTTTGATGGACTGACGAACGGTTTTCCAGTTAGTCAGCATACCGCCCAACCAGCGATGGTTCACGAAGAACTGATCGCAGCTGTTAGCAGCGTCTTTCACCGCTTCGCTTGCAGCGCGTTTAGTACCAACGAAAAGGATTTTACCTTTACGAGCAGAGATCTTGTTCAGTTCAGCCAGAGCTTCGTTGAACATCGGTACAGTTTTCTCAAGGTTGATGATGTGAACTTTGTTACGCGCACCGAAGATGAACGGCTTCATTTTCGGGTTCCAGTAACGGGTCTGGTGACCGAAGTGAACACCAGCCTTGAGCATGTCGCGCATGGAAACAGTTGCCATGATTAAAACCTCTATATATAAAAGTTGGGGTTAAGCCTCCACGCATCCCATATTACCGACCCCAAAGGGCACCCCGGAATATGTGTCGATACGTGTGTGTTGTTACACAAAGTGAGATTTGTCGCTCCCGTCCATCGTGTGTAGTCTTCGAATGGATCGGAAGTCCGGCGCGCTTTATACCACAAATACGCCACCGACACCAATAATTGTTGGCGGTCTGTGCTGTATTGAACAATGAATTTCGTGTTACAGACAGGCGGCAAATTTTTGAATCCCCGGGAGCTTACGACCAGTAAGTGACTGGAGTGAACAAATGTAGCCAACGCATCTGTGGCACGAAAGGCGAAGTTCAGAATGATTCTCAATTTGGCAGGGTACACCCCAGACTGATACCATTGACGACACTTACACAATTATTGTCGAAATAATCGACACTGATGGACAGAATTCATGGCTATCTCAATTAAGACCCCTGAAGAAATCGAAAAAATGCGCGTCGCTGGCCGTCTGGCAGCCGAAGTGCTGGAGATGATCGAACCATTTATCAAACCGGGCGTGAGCACCGGCGAATTGGATCGCATCTGTAACGACTACATCGTGAATGAACAGCAGGCGATTTCCGCGTGCCTGGGTTATCACGGTTATCCGAAATCCGTGTGCATCTCTATTAATGAAGTCGTGTGCCACGGGATCCCGGATGACGCTAAGCATCTGAAAGAGGGTGATATCGTCAACATCGACGTCACCGTGATTAAAGACGAGTACCACGGCGATACGTCCAAAATGTTTATCGTCGGTAAACCGACCATTCTTGGCGAGCGTCTATGCCGCGTAACGCAGGAAAGCCTGTATCTGGCACTGCGCATGGTAAAACCGGGTATTCGCCTGCGTACCCTGGGTGCTGCCATTCAGAAATACGCAGAAGGTGAAGGCTTCTCTGTGGTACGTGAATACTGCGGCCACGGTATCGGTCGCGGCTTCCATGAAGAACCTCAGGTTCTGCACTACGATGCAGACGACGGCGGCGTGGTACTGCAGCCGGGCATGACCTTCACCGTAGAACCGATGCTGAATGCCGGTGATTACCGCATCCGCACCATGAAGGACGGCTGGACGGTGAAAACCAAAGACCGCAGCTTGTCTGCTCAGTACGAGCATACTATTGTGGTAACGGAAAACGGCTGTGAAATTCTGACATTACGCAAGGATGACACCATCCCGGCAGTCATCACACACGACGCATAATTTTTTGCCTGATGGCGATGCTCCCGCATCTTATCAGGCCTACAAATTGCACTACTTCGTAGGCCGGATAAGGCGTTCACGCCGTCATCCGGCTTTTTAATGGGTGGCGCACAATGAATACTCTTCCTGAACAGCACGCAAATACTGCCCTCCCCACCCTGCCTGGCCAACCGCAAAACCCAGGGACATGGCCACAGCACGACCTCAACTGTACCGGCATTAAAGCCCATATCGATAATTTCCAGCACTGGTTGGGGGAGGCATTTGACAGCGGAATTTCCGCTGAACAGTTAATCGAAGCCCGCACCGAATTTATTGACCAGTTGCTGCAGCGCCTGTGGATTGAAGCAGGTTTCGGTCAGATTGCCGATCTGGCGCTGGTTGCCGTTGGCGGCTACGGGCGTGGTGAGCTGCATCCACTTTCCGATATTGACCTGCTGATCCTTAGCCGTAAAAAACTGCCTGACGCGCAGGCGGAGAAAGTCGGCGAGTTATTAACGCTATTGTGGGATGTGCGGCTGGAGGTAGGCCACAGCGTGCGTACGCTGGAAGAGTGTCTGCTGGAAGGACTGTCAGATTTAACCGTCGCCACCAACCTGATTGAAACACGACTGCTGATTGGCGATGTCGCGTTGTTCCTTGAGCTGCAAAAGCATATTTTCAGCGAAGGTTTCTGGCCATCCGATAAATTTTACGCGGCCAAAGTAGAAGAGCAAAATCAACGCCACCAGCGCTATCATGGCACCAGCTACAATCTGGAGCCGGATATCAAAAGCAGTCCAGGTGGGCTGCGCGACATCCACACCCTGCAATGGGTAGCCCGCCGTCATTTTGGTGCCACGTCGCTGGATGAGATGGTCGGCTTCGGCTTCCTGACGCTGGCGGAGCGCGCCGAACTGAATGAATGTTTGCATATTCTGTGGCGGATCCGCTTTGCATTGCATCTGATCGTGAACCGTTACGACAACCGTCTGCTGTTTGATCGACAGCTCAGCGTGGCTCAACGCCTCAATTATGGCGGTGAAGGCAATGAGCCGATCGAGCGGATGATGAAAGACTATTTCCGGGTCACGCGGCGAGTGAGTGAACTGAACCACATGCTGCTCCAGTTGTTTGACGAGGCGATTCTCGCCATGCCGGCCGATGAAAAACCGCGCCCAATTGATGACGACTTTCAACTGCGTGGCACATTGATTGACCTACGCAATGACGACCTGTTTATTCGCGAACCCGAAGCTATTTTGCGGATGTTTTACACCATGGTGCGCAATAGCGCGATCACCGGAATTTACTCCACCACACTGCGTCATTTGCGTCACGCCCGCCGTCATTTAACTCAACCGCTGTGCTACATTCCGGAAGCGCGCTCGCTATTTCTCAGCATGTTGCGCCATCCCGGCGCAGTGAGTCGCGGCCTGTTGCCAATGCATCGCCACAGCGTGTTATGGGCCTATATGCCGCAGTGGTCACATATTGTCGGTCAAATGCAGTTTGACCTGTTTCATGCTTATACGGTGGATGAGCACACTATCCGCGTAATGCTGAAACTGGAAAGTTTTGCCAAGGAAGAGACCCGCCAGCGTCATCCGCTGTGTGTGGATCTGTGGCCGCGCTTGCGTCAACCGGAACTCATTCTGATTGCTGCGCTGTTCCACGATATCGCCAAAGGTCGTGGCGGCGATCACTCTATTCTGGGGGCGCAGGACGTGCTTAAGTTCGCCGAATTACACGGACTCAACTCCCGCGAAACGAATCTGGTTATGTGGCTGGTACGCCAGCATCTGTTGATGTCGGTGACTGCTCAGCGCCGTGATATTCAGGATCCGGAGGTGATTAAGCAATTCGCCGAAGAAGTACAAACGGAACACCGTTTGCGCTTCCTGGTCTGCCTGACCGTCGCCGATATCTGCGCCACTAACGAAACACTATGGAATAGCTGGAAGCAAAGCCTGCTGCGCGAATTATATTTCGCCACGGAAAAACAGCTGCGTCGTGGCATGCAAAATACACCGGATATGCGCGAGCGTGTGCGCCATCATCAGCTTCAGGCGCTGGCGTTGCTGCGCATGGACAACATTGACGAAGAAGCGCTGCACCATATCTGGTCACGCTGTCGCGCCAACTATTTTGTGCGCCACAGCCCAAATCAGCTGGCCTGGCATGCACGCCATTTGCTACAGCACGATCTGAGCAAACCGCTAATTTTACTCAGCCCGCAGGCTACGCGAGGCGGAACGGAGATTTTCATCTGGAGTCCGGACCGCCCCTACCTGTTTGCGGCCGTCTGCGCCGAGCTGGACAGACGTAATCTTAGCGTTCACGATGCACAGATTTTCACCACCCGTGATGGAATGGCGATGGATACGTTCATCGTTCTGGAGCCAGACGGCAGTCCGCTGTCGTCAGACAGGCACGAAGCGATCCGTTTTGGGTTGGAACAAGCCATTACTCAACGCAGTTGGCAACCACCACAACCGCGTCGTCAACCGGCAAAATTACGTCACTTTACCGTCGATACCGAGGTGACTTTTCTGCCGACCCATACCGACCGTAAGTCATTCCTCGAACTTATCGCACTCGATCAACCAGGACTACTGGCGCGAGTCGGGCAGATTTTTGCCGATCTGGGAATTTCGCTGCATGGCGCCCGAATTACAACTATTGGCGAGCGAGTAGAAGATTTATTCATAATCGCCACCGCCGACCGGCGTGCCCTTAATAATGAGCTGCAGCAGGAAGTACATCAACGGTTGACAGAGGCCCTCAATCCAAACGATAAAGGGTAATGTTTTTATTTATTATGGAAAGAGTTTAACAATGCAGCAGTTACAGAACGTTATTGAGTCCGCTTTTGAGCGTCGTGCCGACATCACTCCGGCAAATGTGGATACCGTAACCCGTGAAGCGGTTAATCAGGTTATTTCTTTACTGGATTCCGGTGCCCTGCGTGTCGCAGAAAAGATTGACGGCCAGTGGGTCACCCATCAGTGGCTGAAAAAAGCGGTCCTGCTCTCTTTCCGTATTAACGATAATCAGGTTATCGATGGTGCGGAAAGCCGCTACTTCGATAAAGTGCCGATGAAATTTGCCGACTACGATGAAGCACGCTTCCAGAAAGAAGGCTTCCGCGTGGTTCCGCCTGCGGCCGTGCGTCAGGGGGCATTTATCGCGCGTAACACCGTGCTGATGCCGTCTTACGTTAACATTGGTGCATATGTTGATGAAGGTACGATGGTTGATACCTGGGCGACCGTAGGTTCTTGTGCGCAAATCGGTAAGAATGTTCACCTGTCCGGCGGTGTTGGTATCGGCGGTGTGCTGGAGCCATTACAGGCAAACCCGACCATCATCGAAGATAACTGCTTCATCGGTGCGCGTTCTGAAGTCGTGGAAGGCGTGATTGTCGAAGAAGGTTCCGTCATCTCGATGGGCGTGTATATCGGTCAAAGCACCCGTATTTACGATCGTGAAACGGGTGAAGTGCATTATGGCCGCGTACCGGCGGGTTCTGTTGTCGTTTCCGGCAACCTGCCGTCGAAAGATGGCAAATACAGCCTGTACTGCGCGGTTATCGTGAAGAAAGTCGACGCTAAAACGCGTGGCAAAGTGGGTATCAACGAACTGTTACGTACCATCGACTAACAGCAATTTGAAAAAGCGGGCTTCGCCCGCTTTTTTTACATCTGCGGGTGGCATAAACAAGGCTTTTCGTTAATTATTCAATGGTTATAGTAAGCTTAAGGGTACCGCTATGTATGACAATCTGAAAAGTCTGGGCATTACTAATCCTGAAGAGATCGATCGTTACAGCCTGCGGCAAGAAGCCAACAACGATATCCTGAAAATCTATTTCCAAAAGGATAAAGGCGAGTTTTTTGCCAAGAGCGTGAAGTTCAAATATCCCCGTCAGCGTAAAACAGTGGTCGCCGATGGCATCGGTCAGGGCTACAAAGAAGTGCAGGAGATCAGTCCAAACCTGCGCTATGTGATCGATGAGCTGGATCAGATCTGCCAGCGCGATCGCAGTGAAGTCGATCTTAAACGCAAGATCCTCGATGATTTACGTCATCTGGAAAGCGTCGTGACCAACAAGATCAGCGAAATCGAAGCCGATCTGGAAAAGCTGACGCGTAAATAATCGCATGTGAATGTATTCGTAAGCCGGGTAAGGCGAAGCCGCCGCCCGGCATTTTTGCCTGATGGCGCTACGCTTGTCAGGCCAGCAAGCCCCTTATCTTCTACCGCTGCTCATCCAGTTGCAACGCCACATATAGCAGCAGTCGATCGTCAAAATTCCCCAGATCCAGCCCGGTAAGTTCTGAAATACGGTTCAGGCGATATTCAAGCGTATTGCGGTGGATAAATAGCGCCTTTGAGGTCGCCAGCGGCTGTACATTGTGGCGAAACCATGCCGCTAATGTCCGGCGCAGCAAACCGTTGTTATCCATCGCTTTCAGTCGTACCAACGGACGGGCCAGCTCATTAGCCTGCCAGCCACCACGCAGGCTGTCTAACAGTACCGGCAACATTAAATCCTGGTAAAAATAGCTGCGGCTTTCCGGCATGCGCTGCTTACCCACCATCATCGTCGTACGCGCGGTGCGATACGAGCGGGCAATGCTGCCCGGCCCGGTAAAATAGTTGCCCAGCGATACGCGAAAACGTAGCTGTCCGTTCTCTTTCATACGGGCGATCAGTTGTTCAACGCGCTTGCGATGATCTTCTGCATCCCAGCGGCCAAACTGATTCAGCGCGGGTTTCAGAACCACCATCTCAGTCAGTGAAACAATTGCAATCAGATTATTTCGTTCTGGTGTCGTCAACGCATTTTGTAATTGCTGTAGTTCAGCCATGGCGCTGTCTACACCAAGCTGACCGCTGTCGACCTCCACCACTGCTACCACACGTGGCTGGTTCAGATCTATACCTAGCCGCTGCGCCCATTCCACCAGCGCTGGGGTGTTCTCTTCAGCCTGAATCAGGTTCATCACCAGTTCTTCGCGCAGACGACTGTCCTGAGCGAGCAGATGCATCAGACGCGACTGCTCCAGCATCATTTCGGCAGTCATACACACCAGTTCACCGTACTTACGCAAATGCTCCGGCTCACCGGTTAAACCAATAACGCCAACAATTTCGCCTTCAAGCCGCAGCGGCAGGTTTATTCCCTGCCGCACGCCGTGCAGATGTCTCGCTACCGCATCATCAATATCGACTACCCGGCCCTGTGAGAGTACCAGCAGCGCACCTTCGTGCAATTCACCAATACGTTCGCGATCGCCACTGCCAATGATCCGCCCACGGGCATCCATTACGTTGATATTGGTATCAATGATGCGCATCGTGCGCGCCACAATATCCTGCGCCATTTTGGTATCGAGATGCCAGCCAGCCATAAAGCCCTCCTGTGAGCAGTGCTCAAGCATAGGGAAGAAAACAGGCTACGACATTGTGCAAATGCACAAAGCAGAAGAGAGAAGTATGGAGTTGTGGTAGGTATCACAAAAAGAAACCCCTTCCCTGATATGGGAAGGGGTTCAGAGGGATTACTGCATCAACAGATAGATGGAGCTGTCGCCACGCTGAATGTTCAGCGCCAGAACAGCGGGTTTACTGTCGAGAATTTTGCGCAGTTCCGCGATATTTTTCACCGGTTGCTGGTTCGCACCAATGATGACATCCCCTTTCTTCAGGCCAATCTGTGCCGCCGGCGAATTCGGTTTCACATCGCTTACCACGACACCTTTGTCCTGGCCTTTGTTGCTCATATCCGCACCTTCAATACCTTTGAAGATAGAGCTGGAATCAACCTGAGTCTGGCTGCTCTGCTGCAGTTCCAGGTTCACCGTTACCGGCTTACCGTCGCGCAGCAGGCCAAGGTTAATTTTGCTCCCCACTGGCATTGTGCCGACCTGCGCACGCAGTGCAGCGAAGCTGCTGATTGGTTTACCGTTCAGTGATGTAATCACGTCACCAGCTTTGATACCGGCTTTCGCTGCAGAAGAGTTCGGCATAACCTGGCTGACGAATGCCCCACGCTGGGCATCAACTTTCATCGCTTTCGCCAGCTCAGAGCTCAGCTCAGTCCCCATAATACCCAGCTCACCGCGTTTAACCTGGCCGAACTCAACCATCTGCGAAGTCAGGTTTTTCACCATGTTGCTAGGGATAGCAAAACCGATCCCGATGTTGCCGCCGTCCGGCGCGAGGATCGCGGTGTTAATCCCGATCAACTCACCATTCAGGTTAACCAACGCACCACCAGAGTTACCGCGGTTGATCGCCGCATCCGTCTGGATAAAGTTCTCATAGTTTTCGGCATTCAGGCCACTACGCCCCAGTGCAGAAACGATACCTGAAGTCACCGTTTCACCGAGGCCAAACGGGTTACCAATCGCCACAGTGTAATCACCCACGCGCAGCGCATCAGAATCTGCCAGCTTAATTGCCGTCAGGTTTTTCGGGTCCTGGATCTGGATCAGCGCGATATCAGAACGCGGATCTTTTCCGACGATCTTCGCGTCAAACTTACGACCATCGCTCAGTTGAACCTTGATCACCGTGGCGTTATCGACCACGTGGTTGTTGGTCACAACATATCCTTTCGCGGCATCAATGATGACGCCAGACCCCAGCGCCATAAATTTCTGCTTCTGTCCGCCGCCGTTGTCAGCACCCGGAGCGCCACCCTGGCAGAACGGTGAGCTCTGGAACGGAGAACCGTCCTGGCAGAACGGAGAGTTATCACCGAAGAACTGCTGGAAATTACGCGGCATACGCGGCGTATTGACCGTCGTGCTCCCCTCGACATTAATACTCACCACCGATGGCATCACTTTTTCGAGCATCGGGGCCAGGCTTGGCATCTGTTGGGCAGTTGTTGCTGAAGACGCTGTCTCAGCCGCCGTTGCAGACAGGGGGGACAACGCCAAACCTAAACTCAGAGCCAGTGCACTCATTGCTAATGTGGTTTTTTTCATGTGTTTCGTTCTCGATTAACAGGTCACGCAAAATTGCTGTATACCTCAGAGTCGTTTTATAGCGCTAAGTTCCAGAATGAAGTTTAAGGAAAAAGTAAAATTTTATTGTCCGTCTTTACAAATGAGTATTTATTGTTCTACCGCCATCAGCCGTCTATATTCATCCCAGGCATACAAGTCAGTCATCCCGCTGATATAATCTTGAATTAAACGGCAGCGGTAATAATATTCCATAACCGGGAACTCGGCACTACCCGGCAATATTTTACTGACCGCCTCAACATAAGCAAGGCGATGACGGGTAGATAATTTTTGAAATAATCGTGATTCGATAGGGAACTGTTTTAATCTTTCGTGCTCAACCAGCCCGCTAAAGTCGGATAATGACATTTTTAACAGTGGTTGGTAGATTTCCAGAAGCCCACTGATAACCCGATAGCCTTGCAATTCCAGTTGCTCCACATCTGGATGGCTAAACACATGTTTTACCGCTACATTTTTATAAACCCCAAGCAACTGACTGAAGCTACTGGCATCTTCTAATAAAGCGTGATTAAAACTCCCCTCAAAAATTTGCGGTAAATTATCAATAAAACGCTGAGCGGCATACGGTACCAGTTTATTCAGCGTGTTAACGCGTAAATACATAAAGAACTGATCTTCCGTACTGCGACTTAATGTATTTGAGCGAGATTTTTCCCAGGCATTCTCAACAACCTGACTAAACAGGGAACCTTTTTCATGATGCCCCCACGCCTCATACAGATGATGGTAAAGCTGCTCGACACTGAAGATTCTTTTCTCAACAGCATCCTCCAGGTCAGCCACACAATAAGAGATATCGTCCGCTGCTTCCATAATCCAGGTTAGTGGAAAGCGACTGTAAGGTGCTAAAGATAATTCTTTACGTAACCGCTCAATATACGGTTCCTCGGAAAGGTAATATCCCGGTTTCTTCATTAAATAGTTATGCGTTGCCGGCGTATCTCCACGCCACCATGCCGGGCGCGTATATTTTAAAATCCCCCCCACCTGCGACCAGGTCAGGTTCATGCGCATCAGGGTATGCACCAACCGAATGCCCTGCGCATTGCCTTCAAAATGGCACAGGTCCTGACGTACCTTGCGGCGAATATCATTGAGCGACTCTTCACCTTCACGTAAACGTAACGCTGGCACCAGGCAGCGATCGTCACTTAAGGGCTGACTTTCAGCATCAGCCGGATAGAGTCGCTGGCGAAACCAGTCATTAATTGCTGCCTCGCCAAAGTGACCAAACGGCGGATTGCCGATGTCATGCATCAGGCAGGACATTTCGACGATGCTTTCAAAGGGACCGGTCAACTCATCCAGGCCGAACGGCTCCAACAGTTTTTGCTCTTTCAGTCGACTAAGGATCTCTTTGGCGATATAACGTCCTACCTGCTGAACTTCCATCGAGTGCGTCAGGCGCGTACGCACCGCCGCGTTACGCTCCAACGGAAAGACCTGGGTTTTTTGCTGCAGTCGGCGAATAGCCGGAGAATTGATAATGCGCCCACGGTCGCTTTCGAAAACACGCAGGATCTCATGCTCAGATTTCACGCCCTGCGGCGAACGGTAACGACGATGCCAGTTTATTTTTTTTCGGAAATCGATCTGTGCCATGTCCTCTCCCGCCTGAGAAATGCGCTACCCCTTAAGCGCATGATAGACTATGCCCTCAAATCTGGCTTATCGCGAGTAAATCTATGAAAATCGGCATCATTGGTGCAATGGAAGAAGAAGTTACGCTGCTGCGTGACAAAATCGAAAACCGTCAGACAATCGCTCTTGGCGGTTGTGAAATTTACACCGGCCAACTGAACGGCACTGAGGTTGCGCTACTGAAATCGGGCATCGGTAAAGTGGCTGCGGCGCTGGGCGCTACGCTGCTGCTTGAACACTGCAAGCCAGATGCCATCATCAATACCGGTTCAGCGGGTGGCCTGGCTTCTACGCTAAAAGTGGGTGATATCGTGGTATCTGACGAAGCGCGCTATCACGATGCTGACGTCACCGCATTCGGCTATGAATTTGGCCAGCTACCGGGCTGCCCGGCCGGTTTTAAAGCCGACCCGGCACTGATTGCTGCAGCGGAATCCTGCATTGCCGAACTCAATCTGAACGCCGTCCGTGGACTGATCGTCAGCGGCGATGCCTTCATTAACGGTTCCGTTGGTCTGGCAAAAATTCAGCATAACTTCCCACAGGCGATTGCCGTTGAGATGGAAGCAACCGCAATTGCGCACGTGTGTCACAACTTTAACGTGCCGTTTGTTGTCGTTCGCGCTATCTCTGACGTCGCCGATCAGCAGTCCCATCTCAGCTTTGACGAGTTCCTGGTCGTTGCCGCGAAACAGTCAAGCCTGATGGTTGAAACGCTGGTGCAGAAACTGGCGCATGGCTAACTTCATTTCCAGGGCGCTGGTCGCCCTGCTTTTCACTCTTCCGGCGTGGCTTTACGCCGCGCCGCGCGTGATTTCACTTTCCCCAGCCAACACTGAACTGGCCTTCGCCGCCGGTATTACCCCCGTTGGCGTCAGCAGTTATTCAAACTACCCGCCTGAGGCCAAAAATATTGAAGAGGTCTCGACCTGGCAAGGCATGAATCTGGAACGCATTGTGGCGCTCAAACCCGATTTGGTTATTGCCTGGCGCGGAGGGAATGCTGAGCGGCAGGTCAATCAACTGATCGCTCTGGGAATTAAGGTCATCTGGGTGGATGCCGTCACCATCGAGCAAGTCGCTGATGCATTGCGTCAACTTGCGCCATGGAGCCCCAGGCCTGAACAGGCAAAGCAAGCAGCGCAAACCTTGCTTGATGAGTATGCTTTACTAAAATCTCAGTATGCCAACAAACCGAAAAAACGTGTGTTTCTCCAGTTTGGCGCAAATCCTCTGTTTACCAGTGGAAAAGGTTCCATTCAAAACCAGGTTCTTGAGGTATGTGGTGGAGAAAACATCTTTTCCGGCAGCCGGGTTCCATGGCCACAGGTCAGCCGCGAACAGGTCCTGGCAAGAGCCCCTCAGGCAATTGTTGCTACCGGTGGTTCAGGCGAAATTCTTAAAATTGAGCAATACTGGGGAAATCAGCTAAAAATCCCGGTTATTACTCTTGATAGTGACTGGTTTGAACGCGCGAGCCCGCGTATTATCCTCGCCGCAAAACAACTCTGTAATGCGCTTTCACAAGTAAATTAGCGCCTGCCCCCACCAGGTTTGTTGTGAGGATTTAAAGATGCTCGTCTATTGGCTGGATATTGTCGGTACCGCGGTATTTGCTATCTCTGGCGTATTGCTTGCCGGAAAACTGCGTATGGACCCCTTCGGCGTTCTGGTCTTAGGCGTGGTAACCGCCGTCGGTGGCGGTACGATCCGCGATATGGCGTTGGATAACGGCCCCGTATTCTGGGTTAAAGATCCTACCGATCTGGTGGTGGCAATGATCACCAGTATGTTGACGATCGTGCTGGTGCGTCAGCCAAGACGCTTAGCGAAATGGATCCTTCCGGTGCTGGATGCCGTAGGTCTGGCGGTGTTCGTGGGTATTGGCGTGAATAAAGCGTTTCTCGCAGGAACCGGACCACTGGTGGCAATTTGTATGGGGGTCATTACCGGTGTAGGCGGCGGAATTATTCGCGATGTGTTAGCACGTGAAGTGCCGATGATATTACGTACCGAAATCTACGCTACCGCATGCATCATTGGCGGCATCGTCCACGCCACCGCGTTTTATACCTTTAATGTGTCGCTGGAAAACGCCAGTATGATGGGGATGGTCGTTACCCTGCTGATTCGGCTTGCCGCCATTCGTTGGCATTTGAAATTGCCGACGTTTGCGCTGGATGATAATGGACGTTGATATTGTTTTGCCCGATGGCGCTACGCTTATCGGGCCTACAACATCTTTCCTGTAGGCCGGATAAGACGCTTGCGTCGCCATCCGGCATAACGAACAGCAATCAGATGCTGAAAGAGGAACCACACCCGCAGGTGCTTTTGGCGTTCGGGTTAGTCACAACAAAGCGAGAACCTTCCAGACCTTCGGTGTAATCAACCGCACCACCTACCAGATACTGCAGGCTCATCGGATCAACCACCAGACCAACACCTTGCTTCTCAATGGTCATATCACCATCATTTACCTGATCATCAAAGGTAAAACCGTACTGGAAACCGCTGCAACCACCGCCGGTGATATACACGCGTAATTTCAGATTTGGGTTATCTTCATCTGCGATCAGGCTTTTTACTTTATTGGCTGCTGCTTCAGTAAATTGCAGTGGCAGCGCTACGTCATCACTCATATTTTGCTCCAAACGACATTGGCAATTGGGCAAATTATAACCCAATGGTTGAGGCCATTATCTAATACCCTGGTATTTCGTTCAAGTATTCTCGCCCGTGGCGGTACTCTGGCTTTTTGCCGCCTGCTCCGCTTCCTGTTTAGCCAGTGTGCGGGCAAGGATAGTCGAGTATAGCGGTTTTCCGCCCATAAACTGGGCTAATAGTGTTGCGCCAAGACAGGTAATAATCATTGGCAAAATGAGCTGATAGTTATCCGTCATTTCCAGCACCAGCACAATACCCGTTAACGGCGCACGCACCGAAGCGGCCAGCAATGCTCCCATCCCGGCAATAGCAAACGTCCCCGCCTCCAGATGATACTGCGGAAAAGAGGCCGCTGCAGCCATGCCAAATGCCGTTCCCAGCAATGTGCCTAATGCCAGCATCGGGGCAAATATCCCACCAGGCGCACCGGATGAGAAGCACAGCAGCGTAGTGATAACTCTGGCGATAAAGATAAACAGCAGCAGACCCACGCTAAAATTGCCCGCCGCAGCAATCGGGATCAGATTAAATCCACCGCCTGCCGCTTCAGGTTGAATCAAACCGAGGATCCCACACAGGCCGCCGATCACGCCGCCCATCAGCACCCATTTTTTAATTTCACCACCGTGGAAGCGTTGAAACATATCCTGGGTACGCAACACCATGGTATTGAACAACGGCCCGACGCAACCAAAAATAATCCCAAGGATGAGGTACAACCACAGCGTATTAACCGGCGCATTGGAGAGTTTCCCGACCTCAATAATCGGGGCCTCGCCGTTGAAAATACGAAACACAATGCTCGACATAATCACGCCGGTAAATACGGCTTTGATCGACACGAGGTTATAACGAAATTGTGGTCGCATCTCTTCAATAATAAACAGAATGCCGGCCAAAGGCGCATTAAACGCGGCCGACAGACCCGCAGCCGCACCGGTTGCCAGTAAGGTGTGTCGCGCTTCGGCGCTACGCATGCGGAAAATATCCAGCACCATGCGCCCAATATTGCCACCAATTTGCACCGTTGGCCCTTCCCGGCCAAGCACCATCCCGGCACCCAGCGTTCCCATACCGCCGATAAATTTTACCGGCAGCACACGCCACCAGCGCACCGGGCGGAGCTCTTCCAATGCGCCTTCAATCTCAGGGATCCCCGAACCACCTGCTTCCGGGGCAAATTTACGCACCAGAAAATAACCTACCATCGCCAGCAGTGCAGAAAGAAGAAATGCCAATGGCCACACAAGGACGGCGTAGTCAGCAACCTGTGCCAGCGCGCCAATACGCAGATTCTGCACCCAGGTCACGGCTTTCTCAAACGCCACGCCCACCAACCCCGTCACTGTACCCACCACGGCGGCCATAAAGAGGATCGCCAACGGCGTTTTGTCACGATCAAGGAGTCGACGGATCTGATCCCTGCGCCGTAAACGCACAATTTGTTGTGCTTCAAAAGAAGGGGTGTCTGTTTTCATCAGATAATCATTAATTGGTAATACAAATACGGAAACGGCATTCTACTCGCACGTTTCGTGAAAATCCCCTGCAAATCGTATTGTTTCAAATACGCAAAACTTTCATAACCTTCTCTGAATAACTAGAATAGCGGGCATTTACTTTTTCTACGAACCAGGACCCCATCCATGAGTAAGTCTGAAAACCTCTACAGCGCAGCACGCGAACTTATCCCCGGCGGCGTTAACTCCCCAGTTCGCGCCTTTACTGGCGTGGGTGGTACTCCGCTGTTTATTGAAAAAGCGGACGGCGCATATCTGTATGATGTCGATGGTAAAGCCTATATCGATTATGTCGGCTCCTGGGGGCCGATGGTGCTGGGTCATAACCACCCGGCAATTCGCAATGCCGTGATTGAAGCTGCAGAGCGCGGTTTAAGCTTCGGCGCACCGACCGAGATGGAAGTCAAAATGGCGGCGCTGGTCACTGAGTTAGTGCCAACCATGGATATGGTACGTATGGTGAACTCCGGTACCGAAGCCACAATGAGCGCGATCCGTCTGGCGCGTGGTTTCACTGGCCGCGATAAAATCATCAAATTTGAAGGCTGCTACCACGGTCATGCTGACTGCCTGCTGGTAAAAGCCGGTTCCGGCGCACTGACGCTTGGCCAGCCAAACTCTCCGGGCGTTCCGGCGGATTTTGCGAAGCATACCCTGACTTGTACCTATAACGATCTGTCCTCGGTTCGTGCGGCATTCGAGCAGTATCCGCAGGAGATCGCCTGTATTATCGTTGAACCGGTTGCGGGTAACATGAACTGCATCCCGCCGCTGCCAGAATTCCTGCCAGGCCTGCGTGCGCTGTGTGACGAGTTTGGTGCGCTGTTGATCATCGATGAAGTGATGACCGGTTTCCGCGTCGCACTGGCGGGCGCGCAGGATTACTACGGTGTCGTGCCGGATCTGACCTGCCTGGGTAAAATCATCGGTGGCGGGATGCCTGTTGGCGCATTCGGCGGTCGTCGTGATGTGATGGACGCACTGGCCCCAACCGGTCCGGTTTACCAGGCGGGAACACTTTCAGGTAACCCGATTGCGATGGCGGCAGGATTCGCCTGTCTGAATGAAGTCGCCCAGCCGGGGATTCATGAGACGCTGAACGAACTGACGACGCGCCTGGCGGAAGGCCTGCTGGAAGCCGCCCAGGAAGCCAATATTCCACTGGTGGTTAACCATGTCGGCGGGATGTTCGGGATTTTCTTCACTGATGCAGAAACCGTAACCTGCTATCAGGACGTGATGTCCTGCGACGTTGAACGCTTTAAGCGCTTTTTCCATATGATGCTGGATGAAGGCGTTTACCTGGCACCGTCCGCCTTTGAAGCAGGCTTTATGTCTGTCGCGCACAGCGAAGAAGATATCAATAACACCATCGACGCCGCGCGTCGGGTGTTTGCGAAGCTGTGATCCATTCGCCTCGCCTGTTAAGGCGAGGCGTTTACATTACCGACTCTGCTTTCTCAACAAATAGATAAAGTACGGCGCACCAATAAACGTCGACAGTAATCCCGCCGGGATCTGATACGGAAACAGCACCATTCTGCCGCACCAGTCGGCAAACACCAGCAGCACGCCCCCCGCCAGCGCGGATATCACCATATGCGGCATCGTACGTCGAAAACCTAACATCCGCGCGATATGCGGCGCCATCAGCCCCACAAAGCTCAACGACCCAATGGTCATGGTCGCCGTCGCGGTCAGACCCGCAGCCAACATAAGTAAGCCAACACGCGACGGCGTTAATGCCATACCGACAGCCCGTGCAGTGTCCCCCCCTAACGGGAGAATCGTCAACCAGCGGCGGCACAACGGCGTTATCGCCAGCAGAATGATCATCACAATGCCGGTACGCAAAACCTGTTCACTGGAAGCGTTATAGGTCGAACCGGACATCCAGGTCAGAATGCCCGCCATGCGTGGATCGCCGCTTGCCTGCAGCATCATCAGCAACATAGTGAAAGCGGTGCTGAGCGCCATCCCCGCCAACAGCATCCTGTGCGGAGAGAAACCTCCACGTCCGGCGGCAACCATAATGATTAACAGCGTCACCGCCGCACCGAGACTCCCCGCCGGCAGCAACCAGCCAAACGCGTTTCCGGGCACCAGAAACAGCATCAGTACGACGCCGAAAGCCGCACCAGAGCTAATCCCCAACACTTCCGGGCTGGCCATCGGATTACCGGTCAAACGCTGAATAATACAGCCCGCCACAGCCAGCATTACACCAGCCACCAGTGCAGCCAGGATGCGCGGCCAGCGCCAGGGCATCAGTTCATCCAGCATTGCGCCACTGGCCCAGTTCCAGCCGTGAGCATCACGACCCAATGACAACGCAACCACAACCGTCAGCAACAATATTGCGCCCCCAGCCAGTGCGAACATCAGCACGTGCTGGCGCTCAGCGGCGACACGGTTGCTGGCATTCATATCCGGCGCACTTATGCTCTTCAGACGCGGCAGCAACCACAGCAGTAGCGGCGCGCCAATCAACGCTGTTACCGAACCGGTGGAAACTTCCATCCACACGCGAGTGAGCCACAAAATAATTTGATCGGAGAGCCAGAGGATGAGTGCACCAATCAGCGGGGCCAGCATCAGACGCGCCAGCAAACGCCGCGCGCCGAGCATTTTCGCCAGCAGCGGTGCAAACAGGCCGATAAAACCGATAATCCCCACCGCGTTAACCAGCAAGGCACTCAGCACAATCGCCAGCGTTAATGCCGCCAGTCGCGCCAATGAGAGCGCCAGACCGAGATTACGCGCCACACCGTCATCCAGTCCCATGAGCGTCATTGGACGTAGTAACAGCAGCGTCAACATCACGCCCCCCACCAGTTGCGGCCACAGTCTTTGCACCCCGCTCCAGTCGGTTTGGGTCAGCGTTCCGCTGCTCCACAAAAACATGCTTTGTAGCTGATCGTGATGGAAAATCACCATCAATTGATTAATCGCGCCACAGTACAGGCTGACCACCAGGCCCGCGAGGATCAACGTCACAGGAGAAAGTCGTTTGCCCCAGGCGACGCCAAACACCAGCGCCCCAACGATACAAGCCCCTGCCAGCGCCGCAAATTGTGTCGTCAGTGCGCCAGGAATAGCCCATAGCGTAGTCACCGTGATGCCCAGTTGCGCCCCGGTTGCAACACCCAGCGTAGTCGGTTCCGCCAGCGGGTTACGCAGTACCTGCTGAAACAGCACACCAACCAGTCCCAGCCCGGCTCCCACCAGTAACGCGATGACCAACCTCGGCAGCAGACTGAAATGGAACACCATCTGCTCAATGACATCGATATCCGGTGACCAGATTGCCTGTTGCCACTGGCTACGCGGCAGAGCAGCGGAGAAGTTAACCCCGGTGAGCCAACAGGCCGCGATAAACAGAATCGTGAGCAGAAGCGCCGGGAACAACGCAATACGTTTACTCACGCTTTGCCTCCCAGCGCATTATCAAGGATGCGCGCGAAGTGCATAGCCGATAGCGTGGCACCATAGAACCAGACGGCAGGGACGCGCTGAAAACGCCCGCTACGGACAAACGGCATCGCCTGCCACAACGGTGTGGACATCAGTGCTTGCATATCCTTGCTGTTACCGTGATCAAAACACAGCACATCAACATCTTTGTAGGCGGCAAGCCGATCGATCCCTACCGCGGTGCTGCCCCAAAAGTTGGTTTCACCCTGCCAGGCGTTGCAGATCCCGTACTCATCCAGCACTTCCTGGAACAAGCAGTTAGGACCAAATACCAGCATATGGCGAGGATCGAGCAGGGTCATCAGCAGTAATGGCCGGGAACCTCGCTGAATAAAGCGCGGTTTCAGGCTGGCAATCAGGTGTTCGTACTGCGACAGATGACGTTCGGCAGTGGTCTGCAGATTCAACAACTGCGCCAGTTCTTGCAATGACTGACGTGCAACCGCCAGCGGCTTTTTGCCATCGCTGAAGTTAAAGCCACGACCCGGCGCAATACGTGCAAGCTTCTCAGGTGCCGGACCGTAACCAGCCGACCAGACCATAAATGAGGGTTTCATTTCGGTCAGCAGTTCGAGGTTCGGTTCAGTACGTAATCCGACATCGATGACGGAGTCCGGTAGCACAGGTTCGTTGACCCACAATTTGTAGTTTAGAATATCCGCGACACCGTAAGGTGCAATACCCAGCGCCAGCAGCAGCTCAACCGGAAGCCATTCCAGCGCGACAATACGCTGTGGATCAACCGCCGCCGCGCGGGCTGTATTCATTTGCCACAGTAGCGGCGATAGCGCCATTGCCGTTAGCAGTCGTCGACGGGAAAGATGAGGTAATCCAATCATTAATAGACAAAACTCACGGGTGCGGCACCGGCCGGATGCGGCAAAATGCCCATCGGGATGCCGTAAATCAGTTCCAGGGTTTCGCTGCGCATTAATTCTGCTGGCGTCCCCTGAGCAATCATTTCGCCACCACGCAGCGCCACCAGATAATCACAGTAGCGGGCCGCCATGTTGATATCATGCAGTACGGCAACCACCGTCAATCCACGTTGTTGGCTCAAGCGATGCACCAGCGCCAGAACATCAACCTGATGTGCGATATCCAGCGCCGAGGTCGGTTCGTCAAGCAGCAGACAACGGCTGTCTTGTGCCACCAGCATGGCGATCCACGCACGCTGACGCTCGCCACCCGACAAGCTATCCACCAGGCGATGCGCCAGCGGTTTGAGCCCAACAAGCGTAATTGCCTCTTCCACTTTCTCTCTGTCAGTCACGCCAAAACGTCCCAGCGCCCCATGCCAGGGATAACGACCAATCGCCACCAGTTCACGCACCGTCATCCCTTCCGCCTGCGGCAATTGCTGCGGTAAATAAGCGACCTTACGGGCAAATGCTTTGCTGCTCCAGTTCTCAAGCGGCTGCTCGTCGAGCAGAATATCGCCTTCTGAAGGAGGCTGATGACGTCCCAGCATCTTCAATAAGGTCGATTTACCAGAGCCGTTATGACCGATAAGGCCAGTCACTTTTCCCACGGGAAACGTTAACGAGAGGGGATGCAAAAGCGTGCGGCCAGGCACACGAAAGGAGACGTTACTCAACGCAAAAGTGGTGTCGGGATGGGATCTGTTTTCCTGCATAGCGGCCAACTTGTAAAACGGGCACGCAAAGCGTGCCCAAAGAGAAATTAGAAACGGAAGGTTGCTGTTGCAACGACCTGACGTTCTGCGCCCCAGAAACAGCCATAAGTGTTGAAACAGCTGGCAACGTACTCACGATCAAGCAAATTGTTCACATGCAACGCTACGTTGGAACCCGCCATACCGACACGCGCCAGATCGTATCGTACTAACGCATCCACTACCGTGTAGCTTCCCACTTTGAAGGAGTTTGCCGGATCGCCGTAGCTTGAGCCGGTTAAACGTGCGCCAGTTCCCAGCGTCAGGCCAGATAATGCGCCGTCATAGATGGTGTAATCACCCCACAGTGATGCCATATGTTTTGGCACCTGAGCAGGCGTGTTGCCTTTGTAGTTGGTGTCAGTGGTGTATTCCGCATCGGTATAGGTATAAGAACCAACCACGTTAACGCTTGCTGACAGCGCTGCTTTGGCTTCAATTTCAACACCGCGTGAACGAATTTCACCACCTTCAACCGAGAAGATCGAACCAGACGGATCAGCCATCAGATTGTTGGTTTTAGTCAACTGGTAAACGGCACCGGTCAACACAATCGGACGATCGCTCGGCACATACTTCACACCCGCTTCGTACTGCTTACCTTTAGATGGAGCAAAGATGTTGCCGCTTGCCCCCGTCTGGGAAGCCGGTTCAAAGGATTCACTGTAACTGAAGTAAGGTGTTACGCCATTATCGAACAGATAGTTCACACCGCCACGCCAGGTGAACTGCTTATCATCACGGGAATCCGTAACGCCAGAAACACGGTTCAGAGAGTCCTGTTTAGCCCAGTCGTAACGACCGCCCAAAGTCACCAGCACCTTATCCCACTGCATCTGATCCTGCGCATACAGGCCAGTCTGTTTCTGTTTATTCAGGACACGGTAGGCAGCGCCAGGACCAGGATGCGAACCAAAATCGAAGTCGCTGCGATCAAGATTATAGATATCGGACGGAGGTACTGACCCGGCCCAACCAAACCAGGAGTCGATATCGTTACGCATACGCATAAAATCAACGCCGGTCAGCAGGGTATGATCCAGAGAACCGGTGGTGAATTTACTCTGCAACTGGGTATCAACAGCGAAGTTCTGCAATTTCTCATTATCGTCAACATACTGACGAGTCAGCGTATGATCCCAATCTGATTGAGGGACACTGGCGCAAGGACTGTTTGCCGGATCCTTTGTATAAAGTGGATCGGAGCACATACCATAGCCATACACGCTTTTCTGCGACACTTTGTTTTGCGCATAACGTAGATTCTGACGCACGGTGAAGGTGTCGTTAAATTCGTGGTCGAAGCTGTAACCTACCATCTTCTCATTACGAGAGTAGGTATTGTTGTTCGCACCTTCGTTGAAATCGGTTGGCAGACGCGAACCGTTTGGCAACTTAGACACAGTCCCCTCTTTCGGCAACCAGCCGTAATAACCCGTTTCCGGCTCGTTCTGGAAGTAGGAAAGGAAGGTGAAGTTCGTCTTATCATCCGGACGCCATGAGAAAGATGGCGCGATAGCATAACGTTGTTCTTCTGCGCCCTGCTGCTGAGCATTTGCGGAACGTGCCAGGCCGGTCAGACGGTATGAGTACACACCATCGTCATCCAGCGCATCGCTGAAGTCAAAACCGGTCTGGAACAGGCTGTCAGTGCCCATTTTGAACTGAATTTCTTTCAGCGGTTCCGTTGTCGGACGCTTGCTGACCATGTTCAACAACCCACCCGGGTTGCTCTTTCCGTACAGAACGGAAACCGGACCGCGCATCACTTCAGCACGCTCCAGCATATAAGGGTCAATTACAGCATCGTTGTAGAAGTTGCCCTGCATCTTCAGGCCATTCAGATAGTTATTCTGACTTTGACCATCTGCGGCAAATCCACGAATAATCAGGTAGTCATAGGTATTGGACGCGCCACGCGTGCCCACGGCAACGCCAGGGGTGTAGCTGAGCGCCTCTTTAACCGATTTTGGCTGATGCAATGCCATCTCTTCGGCAGTGACCACTGAAATAGACTGCGGAACTTTCTGAATAGGGGTATCGGTTTTGGTCGCCGTAGCAGACTGGCGTGCGGCGATGGTTGCAGCTGGCCCCCATGCGCTTTCTTGTGCGGCAGGAGCTGCGGTTACGGTGATGGTTTCTTCTTTCGGTTGAACCGCCGCCTGTGCATACACAGACATGCCGCTAACCGCTGTGGCTACCACAACTGCGATTTTACGCAGCGATGAACTCGGCTGAGCAGTTTTAAGACGCGCCATTGGTATTTCTCTGATGAAAGTGAATGATAACGTAAACGAGAATTATTATTATAACGAGAGCATAATATTCGAAACGCTGGCGAGATAGCAAGCGATACGCGCCCCTACTAAAACTGAGGGGTTAAGAAATAACCAGATGAAAAGAAAGGGTTAATAAATTAGGCTGGAATGTTGTTTGCCCGGAACCGGATGTGAGAAAAGAAAAACCCGCCGGAGCGGGTTTTGGGAGAGGTTAGTTACTGCCAAACATATCTTTGATCCAGCCAGCCACACCGTCGCCGTCTTTCTTCTCTGGCTGCGGCGCTTGTTGCTGTTGCTGCTGTTGTTGAGGCTGTTGCTGCGGCGTTGACTGATCAAACGGATTGCCCGACTGCTGCTGTGCCTCACCTTGCTGACAGAGCGAATCCGGATCGCTTGTCCACACCGGGAGCGTACGCATCCCGCCGCTACATACGAAGTTACCGTCGTAATCGACGCCCATATCCACAATATCTTCCGGCGGCGTCAGCGTAAGCGGTGTGGGTGTCTGGTTTGCCAGATAACGCTGGTAAATCGACATCGCCCCGCTTGCACCGTACAACTTGGTTGGCTGGTTGTTATCGCGGCCTACCCAGGTAATCGTCACCTGGCTGCCGTCGATACCGGCAAACCAGGTATCCACGTTGTTGTTGGTGGTCCCGGTTTTCCCTGCCAGATGGAGGCCTGGGTACTTCGCGCCCAGTTGACGACCCGTACCGCGTTGAACCACCTGTTGCATCGTCCACAGCGTCATATATGCCGCCTGCGCCGGAACTGCGCGTTCTGCCTGCGGGAAGCTTTGATACAACACAGTCCCATCTTCAGCAATGACCGAACGCAGTGCTGATAATGGCGCACGGTTACCCCCGCTGGCGATGGTCTGGAACGCCTGCGCCACTTCAATTGGCGTCAGGTTCAACGCCCCCAGCAGCATGGCCGGAACCGGATTGAGCTGATCTTTCGGCGCACCCAGTTTCACCCAGGTATCGGTGACGGCAGGTAAGCCCAGCGCCATCCCCAGATTGACGGTCGGCACGTTCATGGAACGTGTTAACGCATCCACCAGCATCACTTTACCGCTTTCGCTGTAGCGACGGTCATCGTTTTGTGGGGACCACACCTGGCCGTTCGGCTGGCGCAGAGCAATCGGCGCATCGGCGATCCAGGTATTCAGGCGATACAGCTTCGGCTGGCTCAGCGCCGTCAGATAGGTTGCTGGTTTTGCCAGAGAACCGATGGAACGACGGGCCTGCATCGCGCGGTTATAGCCCGCAAACTGCGGCTCTGCCCCGCCAACCATGGCACGAACTTCACCACTGAAGCGGTCCACGACCACAATCGCCGTTTCCAGATCGCTCAACTTACGCTGCTTCTTCAGCACCGGAATGCCTTCCACTGCCGCTTTTTCTGCCGCATCCTGCGCCACGGAATCAAAGGTGGTGAAAATTTTCACACCGGAGAGATCTTTGACTTTATCGCCCAGCTTCGCCTGTAGCTCCTGGCGTACCATCTGCATAAATGCCGGCTGCGGTGAAATCACCCCACCGCGTGGCTGCACGCCTAACGGACGTGCGCTTAACATGTCATACAGATCCTGGTCGATAATCTGCTGCTGCTGTAGCAAACGCAGCACCAGGTTACGACGCTCCAGCGCCAGTTTCGGGTTACGCCACGGATTGTAGATCGACGCCCCTTTCACCATTCCCACCAGAAGCGCTTGCTGATCGAGGCTCAGCTCTTCTACCGGACGACCAAAATAGTACAGGCTCGCCAGCGGGAAGCCACGGATCTCGTTGTCGCCGCTCTGACCGAGGTACACCTCATTCATATACAGTTCAAGAATGCGGTCTTTGCTGTAGCGCGCATCCATCAACAGCGCCATATAGGCTTCGTTGGCCTTACGCCAGTAGGAACGCTCGCTGGAGAGGAACAGGTTTTTCACCAACTGCTGAGTCAGCGTACTGGCCCCCTGTACCGTACGCCCTGCCGTCAGGTTCGCCAGTACCGCACGCCCGATGGAATAAAGACTGACCCCATCATGCTCGTAAAAATGACGATCTTCGGTCGCCAGCAACGTATCCACCAGCAGATCCGGGAAACCGCTGCGCGGAACGAACAAACGCTGCTCACCGTTAGGGGAAGACAGCATGGTGATCAAACGCGGATCGAGACGGAAGAAACCGAACTGGCGGTTGTTATCCATATTCTCAATGGTATCCAGATGATCGCCATCAAAGGTCAGACGCGCACGCACCTGCCCTTCTTTACTGTCCGGGAAGTCAAACGGACGGCGGATCATCTCAATACTGTTCGCCTGCACGGTAAACTCGCCGGGACGCGTCATCTTCGAGACCTGACGATACTGTGTCGCCTCCAGCAGCTTCACCATCTCGTTCTTGCCGATGGGCATTTCTGGTTCAAGGTTCACCATTCGGCCATAAACAGCCGCAGGCAGTTGCCAGACTTTACCATCAATACGGCTGCGAATTTTTTGGTCCAGGTACACGCCATATATCGCGATCAGCACCAAAAAGACGATCGACAGTTTTACCAGCAGCCAGAACCAGCCACGCTTACCACGAGGCTTACGCCCTTTGCCCTTACCCTTACGCGGCATCGGTTCTTCATCCTCATAGTCATCATCATCATAATCGTCGTCATACTCGTCATCTCTGAGTTGACGACGGCTCACCTTTTGTTTCACCGGACGTGTCGGTTTCCCTTTACGTCCAATTGGCTCGCGGTCATTCCCCGCCATGCTTTTTCTCCGCAACATTCAGGCGCAAAGGCCCGATTCTCTGTTCTTCCGTCAGACGACAGAAGAAGAAATCTCTCAATTTATGAATACTTTTTAGTCCGCCGCGTTGGCGCGGTATTCGCCGGATCGTCCGGCCAGACGTGTTTGGGGTAACGCCCTTTCATCTCTTTTTGTACCTCACGGTACGATCCTTTCCAGAACGCGCTCAGATCGCTTGTGACCTGCAGCGGTCGCTGGGCCGGAGAAAGCAGTTCCAGCACCAACGGCACACGCCCCTCGGCGATGGTTGGCGTATCCGCTTCGCCGAACATTTCCTGCATCCTGACCGCCAGTGTCGGGGGGTTATCCTCGTGGTAGCGAATGGCTATCCGGCTTCCCGTCGGCACAGTGTAATGCGCAGGCAGCGAACTCTCCAGACGTTGCAGCATTGACCAGTCCAGTAAACCGCGCAATGCCTGAGCCACATTTAATGCTTTGAGCGCGCGTAAAGAGTGCACACCGCTCATATGCGGCAATAGCCAGCTCTCCAGCGTCG
This sequence comes from Citrobacter sp. U14242, assembly GCF_046555775.1. Lineage (NCBI taxonomy): Bacteria > Pseudomonadati > Pseudomonadota > Gammaproteobacteria > Enterobacterales > Enterobacteriaceae > Citrobacter > Citrobacter sp. U14242. Next base: position 271,944 of record NZ_JBKGLW010000007.1, on the reverse strand, counting down.
ACAGCAGCGAAGCATCATCGACAGCAGGCCAACCGTACTCCGGCAACCAGTTTGCCGCACAGTGCAGACGCAACCGAAACTGTTCAGCCTCCGGCGTCCAGTTGAGCACACTTAGGCCTTTATCGCGAATTCCGTTCAACATGGCCTGATGCAACTCTTCTTCCGAAGGTTTAGCCAGCGGCTGCACTTTAACTGTCAGTTGACCAATGCGCATTCGGCGCAGCGCTTTCAACGTCCCCTGGTTTTCATCCCATTCAATGGTATCTGACTGTCGCAGCAGCTCAGGACACGTCTGTATGACGCTGTCGATATCCAGCGGCAAAGACAGCAAAATGCGAGCATCCGGCGAGGCACTACCCTGTAGCAACAGCGGCGCGATAAGCCACTCATGGCGCGCTGAAGCATCATCAGCATCCAGCATCGCCCCCATCCCGTTCGCCAGTTGATAGCGCCCTTCCTGACCACGGCGCCGGGCAATACGATCGGCAAACGCCTGCGCCAGTAAAGGTGCTAACAGTTCGCTATCAGGCTGGCCTCCCCGCACATTCAGGCGCTTTAATAGCTGCTGGCTACGCAGTTGCCAGGCGGGCTGGTGGCGTGAAAACGCTGTTGTCAGATCGGTACTCCCACCGCGCGGAGGTTCTTCCAGAATTGCCGCCAGCTTTGCTGCCGTTGCCGCTTCGTCGTCATTGTTAGCACTGACGAGCATTGCCGCTAAGCGGGGATCGTTGCCCAGGGCCGCCATTTTCTGTCCGGTGGCACTGAGTCTGTCGCCCTCCAGCGCGCCCAGCATGTGTAATAGCCGCTTTGCTGCCTGTAAATTGACCGTCGGCGGCCTATCCAGCCAGCTTAACTGTGCCGGGTCAGTGCATCCCCATTGCAGCAGTTCCATCAGCAAACCGGATAAATCACTCTGTAAAATCTCGGGCTCACTCTGCGCCGTCGCTCTTTCAGCCTGCTCTTTCGCCAGCAGGTGCAGACAAATACCAGGTTCCAGGCGGCCTGCTCGCCCTGCACGTTGGGTCATTGAGGCCTGACTAATGCGTTGGGTAATCAGTCGCGTCAATCCCGTGCGTGCATCAAAACGCGCCACACGCTCCTGAGCGCAGTCCACCACCAGACGGATACCTTCAATGGTTAAGCTGGTTTCAGCAATATTGGTTGCCAGTACGACTTTACGTCGCCCCGGCGGCGCGGGCAAAATGGCCTGTCGCTGCTCGGTCAGCGATAATGCGCCGTACAGCGGGCACAGCAGGATATCGCTGCCCACGCGGCCTGCCAATTGCTCCTGAACGCGCAGGATCTCCCCCACGCCGGGTAAAAATAGCAGCAACGAGCCACTCTCGTTACGCAGCAACTCCGCAGTGGCAATGGCAACCGCCTCGTCAAAACGCAAATGCGTCGCCAGCGGTTGGTAGCGCCGTTCAACAGGAAACGCACGGCCTTCGGAAACAAGGGTAGGCGCTTCAGGCAACAGCTGCTGCAAACGCCCGTTGTCCAGAGTTGCGGACATAATCAGCAGTTTTAAATCGTCCCGCAGGCCTTGCTGCACGTCCAACAGGAGCGCCAGTGCCAGATCCGCCTGCAGGCTGCGCTCGTGAAACTCATCAAGGATCACCAGACCAACACCCTGCAATTCTGGATCGCGTTGGATCATGCGCGTGAGCACACCTTCTGTGACCACTTCAAGCCGGGTTTGCGGCCCAACGCAATTTTGCGCGCGCATGCGATAACCCACGGTTTCGCCGGGCTTTTCGTTTAGCGACTCCGCCAGTCGTTGTGCCACATTGCGAGCCGCCAGACGACGCGGTTCCAGCAGGATAATGCGCCCCGTAATCCCCTGATGCGTCAGAAGCTGTAGCGGCAGCCAGGTCGATTTCCCGGCCCCCGTCGGCGCGGTCAGCAGGACCTGCGGTGAGGCATCAAGGGCAGTAAGCAGTTCAGGCACTATGGCGGCAACGGGCAATGACGTCACAAATGACTCCAGAGGGTTAACATTCTTCGCGCTGCATTGTAGCATCGCGTTAATTCATAACCGAGTATCCATCATGTCTGAGCCAAAACGGCTGTTCTTTGCCATTGAATTGCCTGCTGAGGTTCGGGAGCAGCTCATCCACTGGCGAGCCGCACAATTTCCACCGGAAGCGGGCCGCCCGGTCGCCGCGGACAATCTGCACCTGACGCTGGCTTTTTTAGGGGATGTTAGTGCGGAGAAACAGCAAGCGCTATCACAGCTGGCCGGACGCATTCGCCAGCCGGCGTTTACGCTCAGGCTGGACGATGCAGGGCAATGGCTGCGTTCGCGGGTCGTATGGCTGGGAATGCGCCAGCCGCCACGCGGGCTATTGCAACTGGCCAATATGCTGCGAGCGCAGGCTGCACGCAGCGGGTGCTACCAAAGCCCACAGCCCTTTCACCCGCATATCACGCTCTTGCGCGATGCCAGCCATGCAGTCGCCATCCCGCCCCCCGGTTTTTGCTGGTCATTTCCGGTTACGGAGTTTGCGCTTTATGCCTCGACATTTGAGCGAGGACGCACGCGCTATTCAACCTTGCAACGCTGGGTGCTGAGCAAATAATCAAGGGTATTCTTCATGCAATTTTCTCCCCCTTTACAACGCGCTACGCTAATTCAGCGCTATAAACGTTTTTTAGCGGATGTGATCACACCTGATGGTACAACCTTGACGCTACACTGCCCAAATACCGGAGCAATGACCGGATGCGCAACCCCTGGTGATACCGTCTGGTATTCAACATCAGAAAATACTAAGCGGAAATATCCACATACCTGGGAGTTAACACAAACCCAATCTGGTGCATTTATTTGTGTTAACACCCTGTGGGCCAATCGCTTAACGAAAGAGGCTATTCAGAATGAACTCATTGCGGAGCTTTCTGGCTACAGCGTGTTGAAAAGTGAAGTAAAATACGGCGCTGAAGGCAGCCGTATTGATTTTTTGTTACAGGCAGATTCCCGGACTGACTGCTATATTGAAGTAAAATCAGTCACGTTGGCGGAAAAAGAGTATGGTTATTTTCCCGATGCCATCACTGAACGAGGTCAGAAACATCTTCGGGAATTGATGAGCGTAGCGGCTGAAGGTAAACGTGCCGTCATATTTTTCGCGGTACTGCATTCAGCCATTACACGGTTTTCACCCGCGCGCCATATCGATGCAAAATATGCGCAGTTATTAGTTGAAGCACAGCTAAAGGGGGTAGAAATTCTGGTTTATAAAGCGGAACTTTCTGCCCATGGTATGACTCTTAAAGAGCCGTTGCCCATTGCCTTGTAATGGTGTAAACAACGGGTTAATTAGTATTCTGGCCGCGTGCGCAAATACGCTTTTCCTCACAGGGTTGTCAAGTGTTACGTTTAGATAATTGCTATCCGGAAAAGCATCTGCTATTTATAGCGACCTGATTTTTCCCCCGAACATGGGGATCGATAGTGCGTGTTAAGGAGAAGCAACATGCAAGAAGGGCAAAACCGTAAAACATCGTCCCTGAGTATTCTCGCCATCGCTGGGGTGGAGCCGTACCAGGAGAAACCGGGCGAAGAGTATATGAACGAAGCCCAGCTGTCGCACTTCAGGCGTATTCTTGAAGCATGGCGTAATCAACTCAGGGATGAAGTCGATCGCACTGTGACTCATATGCAGGACGAAGCGGCTAACTTCCCTGATCCGGTTGACCGTGCCGCACAGGAAGAAGAATTCAGCCTTGAGCTGCGTAACCGTGACCGTGAGCGCAAACTGATCAAAAAGATCGAGAAGACGCTGAAGAAAGTAGAAGACGAAGATTTCGGCTACTGCGAATCATGCGGCGTAGAAATTGGTATTCGTCGTCTGGAAGCCCGTCCGACAGCCGATCTGTGCATCGACTGCAAAACGCTGGCTGAGATTCGCGAAAAACAGATGGCGGGTTAATCTCGTCATTTGTACCACGTTTACTACAGGCGGGAGATTCTCCCGCCTTCTTCTTTTATGTTATCCACAGACATGACAGACAAACGCTATATTGGCCGTTTTGCCCCTTCACCTTCCGGTGAACTGCATTTTGGTTCCCTGGTAGCCGCCCTCGGCAGTTATCTGCAGGCCCGTGCACAGCGCGGAATCTGGCGGGTACGTATTGAAGATATCGATCCTCCTCGTGAAGTTCCCGGTGCTGCAGAGACGATTCTGCGTCAGCTGGAACATTACGGGCTGCACTGGGATGGCGAAATCATGTGGCAGTCGCAACGCCATGACGCCTACCGTGAGGCACTGGCCTGGTTACAACAACAAGATTTAAGCTACTACTGTACCTGTACACGCGCCCGTATTCAGCGTGTTGGCGGGATTTACGACGGTCATTGCCGCGCGTTACGCCACGGGCCGGAAAATGCAGCGGTACGCATCAAGCAACAGCATCCCGTTTTACACTTTAACGACCTGCTGCGCGGCAATATTCACGCCGACCCAGAGCTTGCTCGGGAAGACTTTATTATCCACCGACGCGACGGATTGTTTGCTTATAACCTTGCGGTGGTGGTTGATGACCACTTCCAGGGGGTAACTGAGATTGTACGCGGTGCAGATCTCATCGAACCGACTGTACGCCAAATTTCGTTGTATCAGCAGTTCGGCTGGCAAGTACCGGATTATATTCATCTGCCGTTGGCGCTCAACGAGCAAGGCGCTAAACTTTCTAAGCAGAATCATGCGCCTGCCCTGCCGCAAGGCGATCCACGCCCGATTCTCATCAAGGCGTTGCGCTTCCTCGGTCAGAACACTGCAATACCGTGGCAAGCGCTGAGTGTGGAAGAATTACTGCAAACTGCGGTGCAAAATTGGACGCTTACGACTGTACCGGGTTCAGTGAATGTAAATCCGGCATTCTCAAATGACTCATGCTGAGCTATGATTAGCCGCGATTTTTACACAGCAACACTTGTTCTGACTGAAGTTTGACACTACCGAGGTGCACTATTTTTACCCGAGTCGCTAATTTTTGCCGCAAGGTGCTAAGCCGCGAGGAGCGCGAGGCCGAGCTTGCCGTCGCCCGTCCGCATATGACGGTCATCCCGCGTGAGCAGCACTCTATCTCCCGCAAAGATATCAGTGAAAATGCCCTGAAGGTAATGTACAGGCTTAATAAGGCTGGATACGAGGCATGGCTGGTTGGCGGTGGCGTGCGCGACCTTTTGCTGGGCAAAAAACCGAAAGACTTTGATGTCACTACTAACGCTACGCCGGATCAGGTGCGGAAGTTGTTTCGCAACTGCCGTCTGGTTGGACGTCGTTTCCGTCTGGCTCACGTCATGTTTGGCCCGGAAATTATCGAAGTCGCTACTTTTCGTGGTCATCATGAAGGCAGCGAAGCCGATCGTGCAACGTCACAGCGTGGGCAAAACGGAATGCTGTTGCGCGACAACATCTTCGGTTCCATCGAAGAAGATGCCCAACGCCGCGATTTCACCATCAACAGCCTCTACTATAGCGTGGCTGATTTCACCGTTCGTGATTACGTGGGTGGAATGCAGGATCTGGAAGACGGTATTATCCGCCTGATTGGTAATCCTGAAACGCGCTATCGTGAAGATCCCGTGCGTATGCTGCGCGCGGTACGCTTTGCAGCCAAACTTGATATGCGTATCAGCCCGGAAACCGCAGAGCCGATCCCTCGTCTGGCAACACTGCTAAACGATATTCCTCCTGCACGCCTGTTTGAAGAAGCGCTCAAGCTGTTACAGGCGGGCTACGGTTATGAAACCTATAAAAAATTGCGTGAATACAGCCTGTTCCAGCCGCTGTTCCCAACCATCACCCGCTATTTCACCGAAGACGGTGACAGCGCGATGGAACGCATCATTGCCCAGGTACTAAAGAATACCGACACCCGTATCCACAATGATATGCGCGTGAACCCGGCATTCTTGTTTGCAGCGATGTTCTGGTATCCGTTGCTGGAAACCGCGCAGAAAATTGCCCAGGAAAGCGGTCTGGCCTACTACGACGCCTTCGCGCTGGCAATGAACGACGTACTGGACGAAGCGTGCCGCTCGCTGGCCATTCCAAAACGCCTGACGTCACTCACCCGTGATATCTGGCAGCTTCAGCTACGCATGTCCCGCCGCCAGGGCAAACGCGCCTGGAAGCTGATGGAGCATCCAAAATTCCGCGCGGCCTACGATTTGCTGGCGCTGCGTGCAGAAGTGGAAAACAATGCCGAACTGCAGCGTCTGGCGCAGTGGTGGGGTGAGTTCCAGGTTTCAGCTCCGCCTGAACAAAAAGGCATGCTGAACGAACTGGATGAAGAGCCGGAACGTCGTCGTCACCGTCGTCCGCGTAAACGCGCGCCACGCCGTGAGGGAAGTGCGTGACCCATCGCGTATCCCCAATGGATTTCGGGTTGCATCAAGGCGGCGACACAGCAAATGCCCAGGAGCGTACATCAGTACGTGACTGGGATGAGCGAGGAAAGCCAACACAGATGCAGCTTGAAAGACGAAGGGTATATATTGCGCTCGGCAGTAATTTAGCCTCTCCGCTGGAGCAGGTTAATGCTGCCGTGCAGGCGCTGGGAGAAATCCCTGACAGCCGGGTCGTTGCCGTCTCCTCCTTCTACCGCACTCCGCCATTGGGCCCACAGGATCAACCCGATTACCTCAACGCCGCCGTCGCGCTGGAAACCACCCTTGCAGCGGAAGAGTTACTCAATCATACCCAACGCATTGAGTTGCAGCAGGGCCGTGTGCGTAAAGCCGAACGCTGGGGCCCGCGTACGCTGGACCTCGACATCATGCTGTTTGGTGATGAAGTGATTAACACCGAACGTCTGACCGTACCGCACTACGATATGAAAAACCGCGGCTTTATGCTGTGGCCACTGTTTGAAATCGCACCTGAACTGACCTTCCCGGACGGAACCAGCCTGCATCAACACCGCTCCCAACTCGGTGCAGCAAAACCTGCACACTGGTAAAGTAATCCTTCCCCTTTAGCGTTTACTGCTTTCTCGCCAAACGATTGCTTAAATCAATTGCCCCCCTGAATGTGACTGCTAGAATGCCGTTAAATATGACTTTCACCATCAGGAAATGTTATGAAACCGACAACAATCTCATTGCTGCAAAAATACAAGCAAGAGAAGAAACACTTCGCGACGATTACGGCCTACGACTACAGCTTCGCGAAACTATTTGCCGACGAAGGTATCAATGTGATGCTGGTGGGGGATTCACTGGGGATGACGATTCAGGGTCATGACTCTACCCTGCCAGTCACTGTTGACGATATTGCCTACCATACTCGCACTGTGCGTCGCGGGGCACCCAACTGTCTGCTGCTTTCCGATCTCCCGTTTATGGCCTACGCTACGCCAGAACAAACCTTTGCAAACGCAGCGGTTGTGATGCGCGCGGGTGCCAATATGGTCAAGATTGAAGGCGGCGCATGGCTGGTCGATACAGTGAAAATGCTGACCGAACGCGCGGTCCCGGTTTGCGGTCATCTGGGGCTGACCCCGCAGTCCGTCAACATTTTTGGCGGCTATAAGGTACAAGGCCGTGGTGATGCCGGACAAACGCTACTCGATGACGCACTGGCACTGGAAGCGGCTGGCGCTCAATTGCTGGTACTGGAATGCGTTCCCGTTGAACTGGCAAAACGCATCACCGAAGCGCTATCTATTCCGGTGATCGGTATTGGCGCAGGTAATGTGACTGATGGTCAGATTTTAGTGATGCACGATGCGTTTGGCATTACCGGCGGACATATCCCGAAATTTGCGAAGAATTTCCTTGCCGAAGCAGGCGACATGCGTGCTGCTGTGCGGCAGTATATTGCTGAGGTGGAATCCGGCGTATACCCGGGCGAAGAACATAGCTTCCACTAAATTTTCTGACGAGATGCAGGCCTGATAAGCGTAGCGCCATCAGGCGGTTCGGCGCACGTTGCCGGATGGCGGCGCAAACGGCTTCTCTGGCCTACAGACCCTCAGGCAACTAAAGGAGTCAAGGTGTGCTAATTATTGAAACCCTGCCGCTGCTGCGCCAGCATATTCGCCGTCTGCGCCAGGAAGGTAAACGTGTGGCGCTGGTTCCCACCATGGGCAATCTACACGACGGTCACATGAAGCTGGTCGATGAAGCAAAAGCTCAGGCTGATGTGGTGATCGTCAGTATTTTCGTCAACCCGATGCAGTTTGACCGACCGGACGATCTGGTGCGCTACCCGCGAACACTGCAGGAAGATTGTGAGAAGCTGAACAAACGCAAAGTGGATTATGTCTTTGCGCCGGCAGCACTTGAGATCTATCCGCAAGGGACCGATTCACAAACCTATGTCGAGGTTCCGGGGCTGTCTACTATGCTGGAAGGCGCTAGCCGTCCAGGGCACTTCCGTGGTGTCGCGACCATCGTCAGCAAACTGTTCAATCTGATCCAGCCGGATGTTGCTTGCTTTGGCGAAAAAGATTTCCAGCAGTTAGCATTGATCCGCAAAATGGTTGCGGATATGGGTTATGACATTGAGATCGTCGGTGTGCCTATTATTCGCGCCAAAGACGGCTTAGCCCTTAGCTCACGTAACGGATATCTAACGGCAGAGCAGCGTAAAATCGCCCCAGGCTTGTACAAAGTGATGAGCCGCATTGGCGAAAAATTACAGGCCGGCGAGCGCGATCTGGAAGAGATTATTGCTATTGCCGCGCAGGAGCTGAATGAAAAAGGTTTCCGTGCCGACGATATTCAGATCCGCGATGCCGACACACTGCTGGAACTGACTGAAAGCAGCCAACGCGCAGTGATTCTGGTCGCCGCATGGCTGGGTCAGGCACGTTTGATCGACAATAAAAGCGTTGAGCTTGCCTGATATATTCACAAATACCGGCAAATGCCGGTATTCACTTTTATGCCTTGCCTTCGCTTCAAACCATTCACCAAATCAATATTTTCATTATTTCTACACTGTAAATTAAATTTTAACACCAGCACGCCATTTGCTCTCAAAATATCAAGATGGTATATATATTCACCAGCCAATAAAATAATTCAATATTTACCACAGCTATATCTAAAAAATACAGCCATCATCATCAAAAACTCTTTTTATAATAAACACTATCAAGGATATATTAAGATGGATACGCAAAAAATAAAATCAAGAGTTCTTATCTCTGCAGTTGGATTAATATTATCGACACAGGTATTTGCAGCTGATATCGTCGTCACTGACGCGGGGAAAGTGCAATTTAAAGGCAACGTAGTTGACTCTCCTTGTGTTGTCTCTGCCGGGAATCAAGGTGCAGACTTAACCGTTACGCTGACTGATGTACCGCTGACCCAATTTTATGGTGCGGGTTCTTCCGTCACTGCGGGTATCGCAGGAAACCATAAAGAAACGTTTACCATTAATATGGAGCAGTGCAACCCCACTGATATTCAATCAATAACGTTCACCTTTAAGGGTACGCCAGATACCAACGATACAACCGTGCTGAAAAATACCAGTACGGCTACACCTGCGGCGGTTGACGTAGGGATTGCCATTTATGATGGCAGCACCAAACTTAACCTCAACCAAGCCAGCTCCGTCCTGACGATTCCATCGGGAGAAACCGAAGGCCATAAAGATTTTCAAGCCGATTATTACACCACGGGTACTGGCGTAACTAAAGGCGCGGTCGACGCTGTGGCCACATTCGACGTCACGTTCAGCTAATACAACCAGACGAGACAGACGAGACAGACGAGACAGACGTATTTAAACCGACATTCCCGTCATGTGATGTTTATTTATCAACATAGCCAGACAAGGAACTTTTTTATACTTTGGAACAATTGCATAACGGCGTTATATACCCAATGGATTTCGGGCCACATTGAGGCGGCAACTAAGAGGATCCCCAGGAGCTTACATAAGTAAGTGACTGGGGTGAGTGAAGTCAGCCAACAAAAATACGGTTTGAAAGACGAAGAGTATATCTCGTTTACCCTCTGCCTAAGGAATGGATGTCCTATGACGCGGAATTTTTTATACTTTATACCAAAAGCCTTTATGAACGTTGTATTACTTATTCTTGCAATCTGTTTTTATTGTCCTCAGATCTACGCAGCAAACGGCGGCGTAGGATTAAGTCACTCCCGAATCATTTTCTCTATCAATGAAAAACAAGCCACGCTGGGAGTACATAATAGTCATCAGAAAAGCCATTTTCTTATTCAGTCATGGGTAGAAAATTTTCAACAGAAAAAAGTCAACGATTTTATCGTTACACCACCGCTGTTTGTGATCAAACCGAAAAGCGAAAATACGCTACGCATCGTGCCGACAATTCATTCACTCCCGACCGATCGGGAAACATTGTACTGGATCAACATAAAAGCGATCCCCTCATCTGAAGAAGACAAAAGCAGCAATACGTTAAAGATTGCGATCCAAAACCGTATTCGGCTGTTAGTACGACCAGCAGACCTCCCCGTTACGCCCGGTGCAGCCACCACAATGTTGCGTTTTAAACGCACAGGTAACTCGCTGATTATCAGCAATCCTAGCCCTTATTATATTAGTCTGGTCAATATCCAGGTGGGCGCCACTCAGTTGGATAATCTGACCATTGCACCGAAACAAGACACCACTATCCCACTTCCCGCCAATGCTCGAGGAGACTTGTCACTGCAAACCGTGGATGATTACGGATCGCAGACACCTGTCATCCGGGGCGTACTATGACGTCCACGAAAGCGACCGGATGTGATTCTTTCTGTGAGGCAACACGCCAGTCACTTTCCTTTTTTTTGCTGACTTGCTGTGCTGTTCCAGCGGCAAGTCAGGCAGCATCGCTGCACTTCGATCCCGCATTTTTATCTGATGATCCCTCTGCCGTCGCCGTGCTGGATCAGTTCGAAAAAGGGATTAGTCAACCTCCGGGGCGCTATCGGGTCGACTTATGGCTCAATAATCAGCGTGTAGATACCCGTGACGTCGTTTTCATATTGCGCCAGGATGAGTTAGCCCCCTGCTTTACCAAACAGCAGTTAAGCGAAATGGGCGTGAATATCAGACAACTCAGCGTATTTCATGGCATCGAGGGTGAAAAAAACGGCGAATGCCTTGCACTCGCGGATGCGGTGGCGGATTCCGTCACCGATTACAACGCCAATCAGCAGACATTAAAAATCACTGTTCCACAGGCGCTGATTAAAGCTAACGCCCGTGGTTATATCGCCCCGGAAAAATGGGACAACGGTATTTCCGCTTTTTTGCTTAATTATCAATACCACGGAAGTTCAGGTTACGGTGACTGGGCAGGTGATGATGGGTTCCTTAATGTACAAAGCGGGCTAAATCTTGGCCCCTGGCGTTTGCGCGATTACAGCACTTATACCTACCAACACGGCAATGACAACGAATCACAAACCAACTGGCAGCATATCAGCACCGCAATCACCCGCCCCATTATTGCGCTGCGCAGTTCATTAACCCTTGGCGATACCTATACCGACGGCCAGATTTTTGAGAGCGTGAATCTGCGCGGCGCGCAACTTAGCTCTGATGACAGTATGTACCCAGACAGCCAGCGCGGCTTTGCGCCAACAGTTCACGGCGTCGCTAAAAGCAATGCGCAGGTGACCGTTCGCCAGAATAGCTATGTGATTTATCAAACGTATGTCCCTCCAGGGGCGTTCGTGATTGACGACCTTTATCCTACCTCATCCAGTGGTGACCTGGAGGTGACGGTAAAAGAGGCCGACGGCAGCGAGAATCAGTACATCGTCCCTTACGCTGCGGTGCCTTATTTACAGCGCGAAGGACATCTGCAATACAACATGGCCGTCGGGAAATACAACAGCGACGATAGCCAGCAGGCAACGCCGACCATCGCACAAGGGCAATTCTTCTGGGGGATGCCGCTCAGTACCACGCTGTACGGTGGTGTGCAGTGGAGTGAACATTATCGCGCAGAGGCCCTTGGTTTTGGTTTTAACCTGGGGACGCTCGGCGCAATTTCGCTGGATGCGATTCATGCCGACAGCATATTGCCCGATGATTCAAAACACAGCGGCGAGTCGTACCGTTTTCTGTATTCCAAAACGCTGGAGGCAACCAACACCCATTTCCAACTGGCTGGCTACCGCTACTCTACGCAAAATTATTACACGCTCGAAGATACCACCTGGCGTCATATGAAAGGCGACAGAAGTTCGTTTAATGAAGATGACGATGATATTCGCACGCCGCTGAATACCTACGATCTGTATCAAAACCAACGTGCGCAAATACAGCTGAACATTTCACAATCGTTTGATGAATACGGCTCTCTCTATCTCAATGCCAACCGCCAGGATTACTGGAACAGCGATGAGAAAAATACCGGCATCCAATTGGGCTACAGCAGTTCGCTAAAATCCATCAACTACAGCCTGAACTACAGCTATTCCCATACCAGCGGCGCAGAAGATGATCGCATTTTGTCGCTCAATATCTCCGTACCGTTGAGCCTGTTCCTGGCTGGCGATACACGCTATGACAGACGCAAAAACAGCGCCTGGCTCGGCTTCAACAATAGCTCAGACAACACAGGTCGCGTCACCAATACCATGACGCTTTCCGGCGATCTGCTGGACGATCATAACCTGAACTACAGTCTGCAGCAGGGTATCGTCAACCAGGGTGTAGGCTACAGTGGTAACGCCAGCCTCAGCTATCGCGCCGCCAAAGCACAGGCTAACGTCGCCTACAGCTATGACCGAAATAGCCAACGCGTTAACTACGGCCTACAGGGAAGTTTGCTGGCACACGCCAACGGTATCACCCTAAGCCAATCGCTAGGCGACACTAACGTGCTGGTAAAAGCCCCGGGCGCAGACGGCGTGGCGCTGGAAAATGCGACGGGTATTCGTACCGATAGCCGTGGCTATGCGGTGATTCCGTGGGCCACAGCCTACCGTGAAAACCGGGTTGCACTGCGTGCGACCGATCTGGGCGATAACATCGAGGTCGACAACAACATCGCCTATGTTGTCCCCACAAAAGGGGCCATTGTGCGAGCAGAATTTAACGCGCGCGTCGGCTGGCGCGGTTTAATTACCTTGATCCACGCTGGCCGTTCCGTACCGTTTGGTGCGACGGTTACTCTGGATAATGGCACCGGAACCAGCATTGTGGGGGACGAAGGGCAAGTTTTTCTCGGCGGCTTGCCCGCGACAGGACACCTGCTGGCCCGATGGGGAAACGACACCAACCAACAGTGCAAAGCCACATTCACCTTACCCATAGATAACGCCATTCCTGTTATACAAACGCAAGCGGAGTGCCTGTAATGTCACGCCTGATACCGACCACCGTGTTATTTTTCACCATACTGATGATGTCCTGCGCAGCACTGGCAGGAACCGGCTGGTGTAAACCCCAAAATGGCCCAAGTGATTACGACTTTTACGTCGACGCTACGCTGCATAGCATTGAGAGCACGCATGTGGGGGACACATTTCTGCGCTCCTGGAACAGTGGTAACACCTATTCAGCAATGTGTGATACCACCCCAGGGCTGGGCTCCTGGACCTATTACAAAGCAACACCTGGCAGTGCAAATACGGATATCGGCGTAATTGGCAATGAACATTATTACTTGCTGGCTGGTACGGATGATTACCTGTCTGTCTCAACGAATATCACCATTGTTGATGCAAGCAGCGGTTCTGGTGAAAGTACGTATAACGTTCCGTTTGCTGATAAAAGCAATCACATGAATGCCGTTCATAACCCGGTAAGCGGTAACATTAATGATTGTCCAAGCTGCCTGAACTGGGGATCGGGCTCAAAAGGTAATATCAAACTCCGCGTCGAAAAGCGCATCACCGCACCGCAGATCATCATTCCGGCTGGAACAGTTATTGCCACGTTGTACGCCTCGCATACCCTTCAGTCTTATGGGCCAGACCCTATGTCTTTTATCACCATTGGCGGCACCATTACCGTACCACAAGGCTGCGAACTGAACGTGGGCGACACCATCACCATTACCCTTCCCGATGCCTGGGCTAATGACTTCAAAACTGTCGGGCAAATACCGCAGAACTACACCCCGGTGACAAAAGATGTCGAAATCCACTGCTCTAACGTCGCGATGGCACAAGAGTTACGGTTGGGCCTACGCGCAACGCCCTCAACCAGCGTACCGAATGCCATTCAGTCCAGTAACGAAAACATTGGCGTGATGATCAGTGTTCAGACGCCCAGCGCACCAGAGCAAGTCATCAGGCCGAACGATAGCACCTCACGTATCCCGTTTTATCTCGACAACGATAACGGTTTCGCGCACGTCATGTTGCAGGCCTGGCCGGTAAAAACCAAAGATGTTACACCTGCGCCAGGGCTTTTCACCGCCCGCGCCACGCTTGATGTGTATTACCCATGAAGAGAGAGATGATGCGTAATCTATTCACCTATTTCTGCCTGATTCTGGTGTCATTTTTTAGCCATGCAGAAGAGCTGGAAGGCAGCGTAGACATAGAAATCAGCGGTAATATTTTGGCTCGCACCTGCGATATTGCGACGGCGGATGTGGCTAAAAATGTCGATCTCCATGAGCACGATCGTCGGGCATTCAGCCAGGTCGGCGATACCTCACCCACGGAATCTTTCACTATCCAGCTTGAAAACTGCGTGGTGAAACCAAATGAAACCAACAGCGTTTATATGACCTTTTCCGGGCAGAGCGCCAGCGATGCAGATCTCTTGGCGCTGAGCCACGCCGGAAACAACGGCGTGGCGAAAGGCATTGCCGTGGAGATCCTCAATAGCGGTAAGCAACGCATTCCACTCAATAGCGAACAAACCTACCCCATCAACGCCGGAGACAATCTATACACCTTCGGCTTGCGCTATTCCGCCATCAGCGTACCGGTCACCGCCGGAGACGCCAACGCAGTACTGTATATCGACTTACGTTATGAGTAAGACCATGCCCAAAAGATTATGGCTATACCTCAGTGTTATTCTGCCGTTCAACCTGTATGCGCATGATATCGACATACAAATTAGCGGAAAAATCAAAGACAGCACCTGCGATATCGTCCAGGCCGATCGCGATAAAGAGGTACTGCTGGGCGATTACCGCCTTCAGGACTTACTCCAGGAAGGGATGTCAACGCGCGCCATAGGTTTTACTATCAGCCTCGAAAACTGCGGCCCAGATACCGACAACGTCAAAATTGCTTTTACCGGCAACGCACCTACCGCCAAACCGGAACTGCTGGCGCTGGATAACAGCTCGGTGACGCAGTTGGGCATCCGTCTTCTCGATAAAGACAAAAATACGATAGTGCTCAATAACACCCAGGACGGCGGCGTATCTTATTCGCTTCAACCGGGGCAAACGGCCTATTCGCTACAGTTTTATGCACAGTACGTTGTGCTCACCACACCGGTTCCCGCTGGCCCCGCCAACGCCACGGCAAATCTCATTCTGACATGGCCATGAGACACAATATGCTCTTGCGACATCTGTGTTTGCTCGCCGCACTGATATTACCTGTCACGACTACGGCAGGAGTGGTGGTGGGCGGGTTACGCTTTATCTACCCACAAGAGGCAAAAAGCCTGAGCGTATCATTGCGCAATACCGCCAACGAACCGTATCTGGTACAAAGCAAAATTCTGCCGGACAACGCGCAGGACAGCGCCGGGTTGCTCTCTTCCGTCGCCAAACAGGTAAAAGTGCCCTTTATCGTAACGCCGCCACTGTTCCTGATACCGGGGAAAAACGAACATCAGCTCCGTATTATCGCTACGGGAAACCTCCCGCAAGACCGGGAAAGCTTATTCTGGCTGAGCGTTTCGGCGATTCCATCGGTAAAAGACGCGAGTGGATCCAGCGTATTAATCGCCTTTCGCCAACAGGTCAAACTGATCTGGCGACCCGCCTCACTCATAGAAAAACAAGGGAAATTGCGCTGGGAACGTCACCAAAGTGACGTGATAGTTCGCAACGATAGCGCCTGGTATATTACGTTGTCAGGGATGCAAATCAACGGCAAAACGCAGGTCGGTGGGGTTGTTCCGCCATTTTCTCGTCGGCAACAACCCTGGTGTCCGGCCGCAGGGAAATGTACGATATCCTGGCAAGATATGGATGATATGGGGCAAAAAAAACCGCGCGAGCATGTCACCTTATAAAGCACTTTCTCATATGGACAGGTCAGATAAATCGGGCAATACTGCCTGAGAAATTTCTCAAAGCAGGTTTAACACGGCCTGCTTAGTATACGATCAGAGTTTAAGGTAACGTTATGATTCGCACCATGCTGCAAGGCAAGCTCCACCGCGTGAAGGTCACCCAGGCTGACCTGCATTACGAAGGCTCCTGCGCCATTGACCAGGATTTTCTTGATGCGGCGGGGATTCTGGAAAATGAAGCCATTGATATCTGGAACGTGAGCAACGGCAAACGTTTCTCTACTTATGCGATTGCTGCAGAGCGTGGTTCTAAAATCATCTCTGTCAACGGCGCGGCGGCACACTGTGCCAGCGTGGGCGACATTGTCATTATCGCCAGCTTCGTCACCATGAGCGATGAAGAAGCACGCACCTGGCGGCCAAATGTTGCCTACTTCGAAGGTGACAACGAAATGAAACGTACTGCAAAAGCGATTCCAGTACAGGTTGCCTGATGCGAATTGCGGAGACCGCATGAGTCTGGTTGTCTCCGCACATTTATCCCCTATGTAATAGGGCATCATAATATATTTAATACAGTTGCATAATATCTTATTCCTTTATCTATTGCGCACTGCCGCTATTCCGTCGAGTTAATCCTTTTCTCAAACAAACCACAACCTGCATAGCATGGCCTGGAGGGGGCTCCCCACGTAATCTATTAAGGTATATCCACCAAACCTCAAATAAAACTTAATAACCTTTTTAGAAAATATAATGAAACAGGATTATATTTCATAAATATAATCTTAAGGGCACATAGGAAATTAAATGAATTAATTCTTATCACCACTCATAAATGGATGTTATATATGATTTATAAAACAACTCTTGCCACCGCCTTCGCGGTAGCCACAATGGGTTCTCTTTCAGCCCAGGCTGCCGATATGGGTCTTATTACTTTTGATGGCGCAGTCACGGATACGACCTGTACCATCACAACCAATAACGGCGTTGATGCAAACAATGTCACCATATCACTCCCTGTTGTAAAGAAAAGCGATGTTGAAGGCACAACCATCGATAAAGGTGTGGGTGAAAAAGAATTCGAATTGAAGCTCACGAATTGCCCGGACGGACAAGCGACCGCCTCCGCCACCTTTACCTCACAGCAGTTTGCCGATCTCACTAACGGTACGCTAAAAAGCGACCCCACCGTGGCAGGCCACGCTGACAACGTCAACCTGGCGCTCTACAACAACACTAGCGCGGATAAAACCCGTATTAACATCGGGCTCGCTGGCAACAATACCCAAGCCGCCGATACCAGTACTGGTGAAGGCACTCTCTCCTATCGCGTGGCCTATGTGCCCAGCGCTGACTGGGTCAAAGACACAAACGATATCACTGCCGGTAGCGTAAACAGCAACGTGACCTTCACAATGACATATCAATAATAACCTTGATAAACAGGCGCTTATCTATCAGGAAAGGCGCCTTCGATATTTATGGATGAATATGATGAGTCTCACTAAAACCGCCCAATCTGCGCTATTGTTTGGTGCAGCCTTTCTGGCATCTCATGCCGCTCTCGCCGATATAGTGATTTCCGGCACCCGTGTTATTTATCCGGAATCAGCCAAAGACGTGACGGTAAATATGGAAAACCGAGGTGGAAAACCGTTATTAGTGCAAACCTGGCTGGACGATGGCCGCGATACCACGAACCCGCAGGAACTGAAGCTTCCCTTCGTCATCACACCGCCAGTATCGCGTGTTGATGCCGGAAAAGGCCAGACGGTGCGCATCACCTGGCTTGGGCAGCCGCTCGCTCAGGACAGAGAAACCATGTACTGGTTTAACGTACTTGAAGTGCCGCCAAAAGCCAAAAATACTGAAACCCAGAATATGCTGCAGTTGGCGTTCCGTACCCGTATCAAAATGTTCTTCCGCCCAAATGGATTGAAAGGCACTCCTTCAACCGCAGCGTCACAGTTAACATGGTCTCAGCAACAGCAAAACAACAAGCCCGTTTTGGTTGCACGCAACGATTCGCCTTATTACATCTCGCTGGCAAAAGTCACCGCTCAGTCTGGCGGCACACCCGAAGAAGTTGAGCCGCACGTTGTCGCGCCGTTCAGTAGCCAGGCAATGACATTAACGCGTACCGGTTCGGCGAAAGTCACCAAAATTACCTATGCATCAATTAATGATTTCGGCGGAGTAGAACAACACCTGGCAGTCATAAAATAACATAACAACCTGCTAGCAGTGTCGCTGCTGTTAGTAACTAATGGATTAGTGAAGAGATTGTTACTGCATCGTTCGATTTACTGCATTTTTATCTATTTTGCTGCTCAGGCTCCATCCTTTGCGGCCGATACCTCTATGCCTCAACCTTCTGCTGAAGAAGTCGAATTCAACGATCAATTCTTATTTAACACCGGTAATAACATTGATATTAGCCGCTTCTCAAAAGGCAACCCCATCGTTCCTGGAACATTCAAAACCCAACTATCGCTAAACAAAAGAAAAAAGCTGCTGACCAATTTTACCTTTAAAGATAATAACACCCCGCGAGCCACTCCCTGCTTCACCGCCAAAATATTGATGCAGATAGGGATTAAAGCGGATGCAATTAAAGAAAAACTAAAAACAAACGACGAAGATACCTGCATTGATATCACCAGCACCTTCCCCGGTATGAGTTGGGATTTCGACGCCAGTACCCAGGATCTCAACCTCAATTCGCCGCAGATTTATGTCGACAGGCACCCGAATGGCTATATTGATCCTTCGCTCTGGGATGATGGGATAGCCGCAGCCATGGTTTCGTACGATCTCAACGCCTGGCGTAACCATAGCGCAAACAGCACGACAGAAACCGCCTATGCTGGACTAAAATATGGTCTGAATTTGGGGCCGTGGCGCCTGCGTTCTCGAGGCTCCCTCAACTGGGATCAGAATAGCGGCGCCGACTACGCCAGTCAGGACATTTATCTACAGCGTGACCTCACAAGGCTACATTCACAGTTGTTGCTTGGCGACTCCTATACGCGTGGCGATGTATTTAACTCTTTCAACCTGCGCGGTATGCGTATTTATAACGATGACCGCATGCTGCCGGGCGGGATCTCCACGTATGCACCCACGATTCATGGCGTCGCCATCAGTAATGCTAAAGTCACCGTGACGCAAAGCGGCAATAAAATTTATGAAAGCACCGTCCCGCCGGGCGAATTCGAAATTAGCGACCTGAGTACCGTGGGCTACGGCAGCGATCTGGTGGTTACCGTCGAAGAGTCGGACGGCAGTCAGCGTACCTTTTCCGTACCCTACTCTTCCGTCAGCCAGCTTATTCGCCCCGGCAATGCCCGCTGGGATATTGGCCTGGGTGAGCTGAATGATAGCAATTTGAAGACACGACCCAAAGTGGGCTACCTCTCCGGCTTTTACGGCTTAACGGATCTTGTCACGGGGTACGCTGGCGCACAGTATGCAGATAACCATTATTTCTCCGGCCTGCTGGGATTGGCAATCAATACACGGCTGGGAGCATTCTCATTTGATATCACCTATTCCGATGCTGAGATCAGCGGCCCGGGCCCGCTAAGCGGCCAAAGCTATCGCCTCTCCTGGAGCAAGCTGATTGAGCCGACACGCACCTCTTTCAACGTCGCCGCCTACCGCTTTTCAACGGCAAACTATCTGACACTAAGCGATGCGGCCACACTCGCCGACGAAATTCAAAACAACACTGACAACGAGAGTAACAGCACCTATGACAGCTATCAGCGGATGAAAAACCAGATACAAATTAACGTGAGCCAACCGCTGGCAGCAAAAAAAAAGGATTATGGTTCGCTTTATCTGACAGGAAGCTGGCAAGACTACTGGAACAGCAGCAGCACAACCTCTCAGTATTCAGTAGGTTATAACAACTCATTCAG
This sequence comes from Citrobacter sp. U14242, assembly GCF_046555775.1. Taxonomy (NCBI): domain Bacteria; kingdom Pseudomonadati; phylum Pseudomonadota; class Gammaproteobacteria; order Enterobacterales; family Enterobacteriaceae; genus Citrobacter; species Citrobacter sp. U14242. Next base: position 251,849 of record NZ_JBKGLW010000007.1, on the reverse strand, counting down.
TCCTGGCAGCTACAGTATCTCATTGCAGCGCAGCTATAACGAACATGGCGAAAAAGACGACCGACTGTATCTCAACCTCAGTATTCCGCTGGGGACGCAGTTTAACCACGGAGAATCCCCGGGCGGGTTCTCCAGTATCAACACCAGCCTGAGTTCCGACTTCAAAAAGAATTCAACGCTGAATACCAGCGCTAACGGCAATACCGAAGATTACCGCTTTAGCTATAGCATCAACGCCAGCACGACTCATGCTGATAGCAGCGATACCAAACAAATTGGCGGATACGGTAGCTACAACAGCGCCTATGGCCCATTAAGCCTCTCCGCCTCCGCCGCAGACGGAAGCAACCGCCAGACATCCTTAAGCTACAGCGGCGGTATGCTGCTGCACGCCGGCGGGCTGACGCTTGCTCCCGGCAGCATCGGCGACACCGATACGCTGGCGCTGGTCAGCGCTCCTGGCGCAAAGGGCTCACGCTTAACGACCGGAGATGGCGTTATCGACGGCTCTGGCTATGCCATCATGCCGTATTTGTCTGCTTATCGGGAAAACACAATTGGTCTTGATATCTCCAGCCTGGAATCGGATGTAGAGGTTAAAAATACCAGTACCATTGCCGTACCGCGCAGCGGCGCCGTCATTCGGGTCGATTTTGAAACCGATCAGGGCCGCTCACTGCTGCTCGATCTGCATCGTTCAGACAACGGTTTTATCCCGCTTGGCGCAGATGTGCTCAATGAAAAAGGGCTTTCCATCGGCGCAGTCGGCCAGGCGGGGCAGGCTTATGTCCGCGGCGTGGAGGACAATGGCACGCTACGCGTCGTATGGGGAAATACCGCCAACAGCAGCTGTACAGTGACATATCGCATTACGGAGTCTGCGCAGAAAGTGGGATTAAGTATCATGCTGAATAACCAAACTTGCCAGATGGAATAGTTTTTACAAGGAGTGTTTTATGCAATCATCACGGTTCTTTTTACGTATTATCATCTTGCTGACGCTGTGCGTAAGCTCGCCGTCCATGGCCAGCGGTACGCTCAATCTCGACCTGACTTTCACCGCAACGCTCCGCGAGACCACCTGCGATATGACCCTTGAAGGCGGTAGCGGCGACGGCACAAACAATGTGATCCCCATCGGCAGCGGCGGGATTACCCAACTGGATAAAATCATCAACGCCGACACCTCCGCGACCACCACGTTTAAACTCAAAATTGTCGACTGCCCGTCAAGCTTAACCAAACTGAAAACCACCATCACCGGTACCGCCTCCAGCATCCAGACGGCCATTAGCAATTCGGCGACCAATAACGCAGCGAGCAACGTTGGTGTCAGCATCGCCCGAGCCATTACTCCCGATCAGCCTTTTGAAATTAATGCCACCGACGATGCCAAAAGCCTGCTTTGGACATCAAGCGAAATCAGCGCCCAGGAAGTGCCATTAGTTGCCCGGCTCATGGAAACGGCAACCGGTAAAGGAACAACCGGTATTTTCAGCGCCACCGCAACGTTTAATTTTGAGTATGAATAACGGCAAGGAGCCCAAAAATGAAAATGTATACCCTGGCATATTTGATCGTTGCCACCTTCCTCACCGCCGGTTACTCCTCAGTGACGCTTGCAGACATTACCGGCACGACCAGTGTTCAGGCAACGTTCACATCAACTATTGAAGCCGGTACCTGCACGGCGCAAATCCAGAGCGCGGGCGGACAAGCTATCAGCACACTCGCTTTTGGCGACGTGTTTAAATCCGATCTGGTGGCACAAAGCCGCAGCGAAGCCTTCAAAATTGCCTTCAGCGATTGCGTAGGCGTTAAATCCGCCAGCATTCAGGCCACTTCCGGTAACGGCGGCGGTTGTTCCGGCCCGGATTCTGACGGCGATTCTTTCTCGGCGGGCAACGCCACCGGGTTTGAGATTTGGAAGGGGGAAGCAGACGCGGGAACGCTGTTAAGCTGCAATAGCAAACCCGCGCAGAACATCACCATTAGCAATAGCAGCGTTGATGTCGAGATGAATGCCAGAATCGTGATTGCGAAGACACGAACCATCAGCGATGTCACTGCAGGCAACGTCAGCGCCCCGGTCACATTCCTGGTGACGTATCAATAGTAGATGAGGTAGGGAATCGTGTTATTCACGCTGAGTAAAAAAGTACATTCGATCTTCAGCCTATCGGCGTGCCTGGCAGTCGCATGTGCCTGCCAGGCCGGTGACGCAAACCTGGAGATGACCCTCAGCGCCAATATTGTTGAAAACACCTGCCAGATATCAGTGTCTGACGGCGGTCAGGTACATCTCCCGACCGTCGGAAAGGGTTGGTTTTATAACGCTGACGGCAGCTCACGCCTTGCCCCCACCGACGCCGCCGCAGGTACCGCCTTTTCAATCACAGTAGAAAACTGCCCGGGAGATAATATTACGGTGAATTCGCTGAAACTGAGTTTCCAGCCACAAAGCGGACAGTGGCCAACGGGCAGCAGACAGGTGTTTATCAATGAGACGCCCGTGACAGCAAACGGCGCGGATAACGTCGGTATCGTTATTTTTTCTACCGCGCACCACACCAACGTGCTCAACAGCGATGGCACCTCTGACGTGGTCATTGATATACAAAACAATGCCTGGGCCGCCGAGTATGAGTTCTATGCCCGGCCACAAAATACCGGCCTGGTTAGCGCAGGAAAAATTACCAGCAACGTACTGGTCAGCACTATTTATAACTAATTCAGGATGAAGGAAGGTTACCCATGTTTATTACACGGCGAACACCAGTAAGGCATAGTTATTTTCTGCTCGCCACCCTGTTAATTGCGTCGGGTCCAGCGCAAGCCGCTATTGAGTGTCGGTTTGATAGCGGCAGCGGTGGTACGACAACACTGGTAAATGGCATATCCTCAAATAATATCCGCTGGAGCCAATCCAGTGGACCTGGGTATTCGAATGATGAGGTATTGCTCGCGACAGTTGATTTAACGCTAAGCCCATCGCTGCAATCAACCTGTAGTCTGGGTAACGATGGCGAGGTCTTAAAAGAAAAAGCTGATACAGCTTATGTCCGCGCCACTAGCTCATATGACGATAGCGCCATTTTGTATTACACCAATATTCCAGGCATCTATTTTACCACCAAAATTTATTCCGATGCGGGCGGTGGCTTTTTTAAAAATACGGGGGCTGCCGCCGATGGCTGGGAGACACTGGAAGCTGACCACAATGACGAACGCTGGAAAAACAAAACCTGGAAAGCGCTCATTCATATTTATCAGTACAACTCCGAGTTTGCCGGGAATACCAGCGGTATCACCACGTTAACACCAAAAGCCAGCTTCTCACTGGGGCAAATGGCGATTGGCGACAGAACCGATAGCAATAACAAGCCCTGGACATTCAACGTTACCCCAACCAGCTTTCAGATCCCCATTATTACCACCACCTGTCAGGCCGCTGCACTCAGCGATGGCTCAACCAATATCGATCTCGGTGACTATATGCTTGCCGATTTTAACCAATCAACACGTACTCAGTACGTTGCCGTACAGCTTAAGGGCTGCAATAACCTGTTTGGCGTTGATGTGAAAATCACCGCGAATAAAACCACGGGAAGCAGTAACGATCTATTGGGGAATACGCTTACCACCAACGCCGCCTCCGGCGTGGGCGTCAAGCTGATGTCCGGGTCAAACACGTCATTTCAGTTTATCCCCAACTCATTCGCCGAGACACACTATAGCTTCGATACAGGCTCAAGTACCACGGCCAACGTGATCGACTTTACCGCTCAGTTGGTCAAAGATGGCAATACGATGAAGGCCGGAGAGTTCAGAGCCGCCGCCACCGTATTGATGACCTACTACTGACCTAACCCTGCGGCTGGTTACTGATCAGCCGCGACATCGTCTCCAGTGAATCCGTACGTAAAATATACAGCCGCTTCAGCAGCATCGGATTATCCCCCGGTTTCACCTTCCCCTTCACCGTCGTGACCGCCAGATGAAAGCCAGCTTCTTCCGCCGCCTGCACCGCCGTGGCGTTATAGCCGCCAAAGGGGTAAGAGAGATACAGTACATGCGGATTAAACTGCGCCAGCGCGCGCCGAGAACGGGCAAAATCAAACAGAATGTTATGGTGGCTACGACTCAGCAGGATGGGTCGACGGTTACCATCTACCCGATGTAAAAAATGAGTATGTGACTGAAAGTCAAACACATCTCTGATGCCATTCAGCTCAGAGACGCTCATAAACTGCAGTGATTTCGGGTCCCACTTCTGGGGGTGGCGCTTGATACGTGACGAAATAATAAACGCTGTCGCTTTCATCCCGTACTGCCTGAGGACAGGATAAGCATAACGGCTGACCGACTTCAGGCCATCGTCGAACGTCAGCACAACAGCCCGTGCAGGCAGATTCATTTTATTCTGCACGTAGCCTTCCAGTTGATACATCGTCAACGTGGTGTAACCACGATCCCGTAGCCAGGCCATTTGGTTACTGAACGCACGCAAAGAGGTGGTCGTGGAGGTGTGGCGAAAGCGGGTATTCTCTTCATCACGCAGAATATGATGGTAGGTCAACACGGGAATACCGTGATCTTCCTGTGCATCCAGCGCGCTGATATAAGCCAGCCGGCTACCAATGCGGATCTGAAACCAGGTCTGATTGAGTCGGTCTTTGAGCTTACTAATGATGGGATAGCGCAGGTTGTCCGCCAATACGCCAAACGGAGCACTCCCAACATCCGGGGCATTATAAACGGGCGTGTCTTTCCAGGTTATCAGGCTTTGATTGCTGAGCGGTTTGTTGAGGTCACCTAAACCATCGCCAACCTTCTGCCGGCCCTGAACAGGCTCCAGGTGTCCCTTATCGATAAACCCGGTACCAAAGCCAAAGGGGAATTCATAGTAGTCAGCGGCCATCGGTTCTACTGAGAGGATTTGACCGGCGCGAATATTCCCCACCGTCACCATTTTATTACCGATCTGCGCCCAAACGGCAGCTGCTTCGGTCGTTTGCATATAACGAGCAGGCAGCGCCGCAGCAACGCTACCGGAGAACAGGAGTAACAGAACCAACAGAGCGCGCATCACCATATACGATAACCGAGGCGAGAAACTCCGATTATTGTAGCAAAATCACTATCAATACCAATGATTAACACGCATACAAATCATGCAGCAATACGAAAGGTGGATTTTTCTGTTGTTGATGCCAGAGACTCGAAACGTCAGGCCCACCAAGCGCCACGATACGGTCACGAAAGGCAGAACTGCTCAAAGATTCCCGCGACAACAGCATTTGCTCCAGCAATACGTAGCTGATACCGGAAATAACTTCACACTGGGGATGCTTATGACTCATCAGCGACGCGACGCGGTATGGCGCAGCGCCAGCAATGTCCGTCAGAAAGATGACGCCCTCACCGGAGTCTGTGGCATGCAATGCATCGCACATCATACGGCTTAACATATTTGAACTGAGGCCATGCCAGAAGCTCACCGCCCGGCACTTCACCTGTGGACCGTACTTTTTTTCCAGACGCTGCAGCATATCCTGTGCCTTATCGTCATGACAGGTAATTACCCAACCTAGCATTGCCCACCTCCTTAGCAGGCAAGTAGTTTATCAGGGTGATCAATATGTAAGGGTGATAAACATCAAAAGTTTCCTCTCCCATTCGGGGAGAGGAAAAGGGGTTAGCTGCGCAGCCCGCGCCCGCGCTGAATCAGATACCAGCACAGTAAATAAAACATGGCGATAAACACCACCAGCACACCGAAGGTCGTCACCAGCGGCACATCGTGAATGCCGAGAAAGCCGTAACGGAACCCGCTAATCATGTAGACAATCGGGTTCAGGTGCGACAGTCCCTGCCAGAATGGAGGCAGCAGCGTTAACGAATAAAAAACGCCCCCCAGATAGGTCAGCGGCGTCAACACGAAGGTCGGGATCAAACTGATATCGTCAAAGGTTTTGGCGAAAACCGCGTTCAGTAAGCCCGCCAGCGAAAACAGTACCGCCGTTAGCACCAGCGTCAGCGCCACGAAGACCCAGGAATGCACCTGGAACGGAACAAAGAACAGTGAAATAGCCGTGACCAGAATGCCAACACACAGACCGCGTGCCACACCACCGCCGACAAAACCGGCGATGATCACGTGCGTCGGTACCGGTGCAACCAGCAGTTCTTCGATGTTACGCTGAAACTTGGCACTAAAAAATGACGACGCCACGTTGGCGTATGAGTTGGTAATCACCGCCATCATGATAAGCCCCGGTACGATAAACTGCATGTAGCTAAAGCCGTGCATTTCACCGATCCGTGAGCCAATCAAATTACCAAAGATAATAAAATAGAGCGTCATGGTGATAACGGGCGGTACCAGAGTTTGCACCCAGATACGCATAAAGCGGTGGATCTCTTTCGCCCAGATGCTTTTCAGCGCGACCCAGTAAAGCTGCATCATGCACGCTCTCCTTGTTTTTCATGCACCAGAGAAACAAACAGCTCTTCCAGCCGGTTCGCCTTGTTCCGCATACTCAATACCTGAATACCCTGAGCGCTCAGCTGCGAGAACACACTGTTCACCCCCTGCTCGCGCAGCACTTCAACTTCCAGCGTTGAGGTATCAACCAGACGGTATTGATAGCCTTCCAGCTTAGGTAGCGGACTTTTCGCCGCCAGATCGAGAATAAACGTCTCAGATTTAAGCTTGGAGAGCAGATTCTTCATCGAGGTATTTTCTACCAGCTCACCATGCTGAATAATACCGATATTACGGCACAGCATTTCCGCTTCTTCGAGATAGTGGGTTGTCAGAATAATCGTCGTACCTTTATCGTTTAAATCCTTCAAAAAGCCCCACATTGAGCGGCGCAACTCAATATCAACACCGGCAGTGGGTTCATCGAGGATAAGCAACTTTGGCTCATGCATCAGCGCACGGGCAATCATCAGGCGGCGCTTCATCCCGCCGGAAAGCATACGAGCACGCTCGTTGCGTTTTTCCCACAGGTCGAGCTGTTTTAGATAAATTTCACTACGTTTAACCGCCTCTTTATGCTCAACGCCGTAATAACCCGCCTGGTTCACCACGATCTGCTGCACGGTTTCAAACGGGTTAAAGTTGAACTCCTGCGGCACCAGCCCAAGCTGACGCTTGGCGTTAACCGTATCTTTATCAAGATCAAACCCGAAGACGCTCACCCGCCCGGAGGTTTTATTCACCAGCGAGCTGATAATACCGATGGTGGTGGACTTCCCCGCGCCATTGGGACCTAGCAGCGCATAGAAATCACCCGCTTCGACTTGCAAATCTATGCCACGCAACGCCTGAACGCCACCGGGATAGGTCTTTTTAAGTTGTTGAAGTTCCAGAGCAATGGTCATGGTTTTTTACTTACCTTACGTTCTGACATTTTATATATAGTTTAAATAATGCTGGAGTTACCCTATATTAGCCCATCGAATTTATCTGGCTTCGGGTTGTACAACTCCATGAAAGACATAGATACACTTATCAGCAACAATGCACTATGGTCAAAGATGCTGGTAGAAGAGGATCCCGGATTTTTTGCAACGCTGACACATGCACAAAATCCGCGTTTTCTATGGATTGGATGTTCCGATAGCCGCGTTCCCGCTGAACGTTTAACCGGTCTCGAGCCGGGTGAATTATTTGTTCACCGTAATGTGGCCAATCTGGTTATTCACACCGACCTGAACTGTCTCTCAGTGGTTCAGTATGCGGTGGATGTGCTGGAAGTGGAACACATTATTATTTGTGGCCACTATGGATGCGGCGGCGTCCAGGCAGCCATTGAAAATAAAGAACAGGGGCTGATTGATAACTGGTTGCTGCATATCCGCGATATCTGGTTTAAACACAGTTCTCTACTGGGCGAAATGCCGCAGGAACGTCGCATGGACACCCTGTGCGAACTGAATGTCATGGAGCAGGTCTATAACCTGGGCCATTCGACAATCATGCGTTCAGCCTGGAAACGCGGTCAGAAAGTGACGATTCACGGATGGGCTTACGGTATTCATGATGGTCTGCTGCGCGATCTGGACGTCACGGCAACCAGCCGCGAAACACTGGAACAACGCTACCGACAGGGATTGTCGAACCTCAGCCAGAAGCACAGCAACCATAAGTAATATGATATTGCCGGGTGGCGGTTACACCTTACCCGGCCTACAAATCAGCGCCGTAGGCCTGATAAGCGAAGCGCCACCAGGCGCTTCAGCCCATTACTCGTCCAGCAGCACGACTTTGCCAACATACGGCAGATGGCGATAACGTTGTGCATAGTCAATACCGTAGCCAACAACGAACTCATCTGGAATGGAGAAACCGATAAACTCGACCGGTACATTCACTTCACGGCGAGAAGGTTTATCCAGCAACGTACAAATCGCCAGAGATTTAGGTTCACGCAGGCTCAGGATTTCACGCACTTTTGACAGCGTGTTGCCGGAGTCGATGATATCTTCAACAATCAGCACGTCTTTGCCACGAATGTCTTCATCCAGGTCTTTGAGGATTTTAACATCACGTGTGGTGGACATTCCGCTGCCGTAGCTGGAGGCGGTCATGAAATCGACTTCGTGGGAGACATGCACTTCACGGCACAGGTCAGCCATAAACATAAATGAACCGCGTAACAGGCCTACCAGCACCATATCACTGCCGCTGTCTTTGTAACGCTCGTTAATCTGGCGTCCCAATTCGGCAATACGCGCTTTGATCTCCGCTTCCGGGATCATGACTTCTACAGTATGTTTCATAAAAGAAATAACTCACTGATTTTTATCAGTTAACACATCATGCAAATCGAAAGAAAGCGCTTACCTTGATACACCGACAGAGAGGCGGTGGCTCGCACTAATCACAAAACTTGCGACAGCATACAAACAATTCAGTGGGTGAAGTATACCAGCAAAGAGACCGCATTCCTCTGATAGTTAGTAAGAGAACCTGCACACGCATTCTAACGTGCACTGAATACACGAAAGCCGGGCAACGAACCCGGCTTTTAGCATGAACAAAATCGGATTTTTTCAGGTCAGAACGTTTCCCAATGTTGATCCTGGGTAGTAGAGACAATACGCTCCTGACGTGGAGACGCCTGCGGTGGTTTTCGTGCCCCGCTTACCGCCTTCTCGCGGGTAATACGAAATACCGCAACGGCCTGCCGCAACTGCTCGGCCTGTTGTTCCAGTGAGGCAGCAGCAGCAGCAGACTCCTCCACCAGCGCGGCGTTTTGCTGGGTAACGCTGTCCATTTGCGAAACCGCGAGGCTAACCTGTTCAATCCCCCGACTCTGCTCTTCAGAAGCAGACGCAATTTCACCCATGATATCGGTCACACGGGTCACCGCCGCGACAATTTCAGCCATGGTTTTACCTGCATCCGAAACCTGCTGCGATCCCATGCCTACACAGTGGGTTGAATTATCAATCAGCGCTTTGATCTCTTTTGCGGCCTGGGCACTACGGCTAGCCAGAGTCCGGACTTCACCGGCGACAACCGCAAAGCCGCGCCCCTGTTCTCCTGCTCTGGCCGCTTCTACCGCGGCGTTCAGCGCCAGAATGTTGGTCTGGAATGCAATACTGTCGATAACGTTCGTGATCTGCGCGATTTGCTGCGAGCTGTCTGCTATTTCACTCATCGTATGAACAACGGTATCAACAACACGACCACCGCGAGCGGCAGTATCAGAGGCGTTTTTCGCCAATTGGGTCGCCTGTTTCGCATTGTCCGTATTCTGCTTCACTGTCGCAGTCAACTGCTCCATGCTGGCGGCTGTTTCCTCAAGCGAGGCCGCCTGCTGCTCGGTGCGCGAAGAAAGGTCGTTGTTGCCCGAGGAAATTTCAGCGGCCCCGGTATGAATTGATTCCGAGCTATTACGTACGGCAGTGACGGTCGAAATCAGCGACTGTTGCATCTCTTCCAACCCCATCGCCAGTCTGCCCATTTCGTTGCGACCTTCAACATTAAGCTTATGGGTTAAGTCTCCACCGGTAATGACGCGAATATGCGCCATAATCTGCGCCAGCGGCTTAAGCAGGATGTGTTGCAGCCCGCTCCAGATCATACCCAGTACGATCAGCACAACCAGAACGATACCTCCCAGCGTCCACTGCATACGGGAAAAACTGAGCTGATTTTCCGCAGAAGCGTGCTGCAGCAGCGTATTATTCTCGTTTCGCCAGTGGTCATAGCTCGCTTCCATTTCATCCTGCGCTTTCTGAGCATCAAGATCGCCATAGGCCTGATAGTTATTCGCTCGCAGATACTCAATCGATAATTTCATCACTTCATGCATCTGGCGATACTGCTTTTCCATTTCACTGGCGATCTGCGGATCTTGCCCTGTAACCTGTGGTAATCCCTGATACCTGGCGAAATAGCCTTCAGCCTTCTTCATTGAATCACTGGCGGTATTGAGCAGCGTGTTGATCGCGGCTAAAGAGGCAGGATCGCGCTGATTTTTTAAAAAGCGGATGGCGACGCGCGTCACCGTAACACGGGTTTTAATCAACGTATTGACGCTGTCACTCAGATTTTCTTGCTGAGCGTTGAGGGTGCCTGAGTTCTGGAAATTATGCCTGTCATTGTTTACCGCAGAATAAAACAGGCTTCCCGTAACGACCTGCAGTAAACAGAAAATGGCGAGAACCAGCAGGATACCGGTAATAACACGAATATTTTTAATCACGTTTTTTCATCCATTGAACTCACATTGGGTACATGATGATTATCGGCCCCAAAGGCGATTACTTTATGTTCAATGGCAGAATATGCAGGGGTTCGCCTTTACCGGCCTACGAGAAATACCCCGTAGGCCGGGTAAGCGAAGAGACTTCGTTGTTTAAACCGTAAAACCGAGCATCATGCCGGTATCTTCATGCTCCAGCAGATGGCAGTGCGCCATATAGGCATGTTCTTTCGGCGCGTCGTGGTCAAACTTCACCAGCACCTCGCTGACGCCACCTTCGACACGCACGGTGTCCTTCCAGCCAGCGCGATGCGTGGCCGGTGCTTTGCCATTCTCAGACAGGATGCGGAACTGCGTGCCGTGAATATGGAACGGATGCAGCATCATGTCACCCTGACCGGAAATGACCCAGCGTTCATGCTGGCCTTTCGTCGCAGCAAACATCGGTTTATTCATATCAAAGGGCAGACCATTAATCCGATTGGCGTTGTGGAAATCAAACGACCCGCCATGTTTCATATTGCTCATATCCCCCTGCTTCATGCTGCCCATATTGCCGTGATTCATATTGCCGTGACTCATGTTACTGCTGTTCATATGGCCCATCATTTGCCCGTGATCCATTCCGGCCATCGCCTGATCGCCATACTTTTGCATCAGCATCTGCATGCCCATCATGTCGAGCATCGGGTCCATCGACAGTTGCAGTTTACGCACCATCAGTCCATCCAGAGAAGGCAGGGCTGGCAGGGTGGTCAGTGTCTCCGGCAGTGTCCCGGAGGCGGTAATAAGCAGCGGTTGAATACGCATCACCGGATGTGGCTTATCAAATGGCGCAATCGCCATCCCCATCTGGCTCACCGGCAGAGTGACCAAATCAAAGGCTTTTCCGTCGCTCACATCCACCAATACTTCAAAACGCTCACCCATCAGCATCGGCAGTTCGGTCACTTTTACCGGCTCAGCTAACAATCCACCATCACTGGCAATCACGTACAGGGGACGGTTATCGCTGGCCGCGATATTAAGCGAGCGTGCGTTACAGCCATTCAGCAGACGCAGGCGCAACCAGCCACGTGGTGCGGCATGTTGTGGGTAAATCGCCCCATTGGTTAGCAGCGTATCGCCAAACCAACCGACGGCGGCGGTCATCATATCCAACTGGTAATTAATTTGCCCGTCAGCTGAAAACTGTTTGTCCTGAATAATCACCGGCACATCGTCGATACCCCACTGCTTTGGTAGCAGTAGTTTGCGGATCTCGTCATCTTCAATCAGTACCAACCCAGCCAGGCCCATCGCAACCTGATGTCCGGTTTTCCCGTGTTGATGCGGATGGAACCAACAGGTTGCTGCCCGTTGCGCAGGGGTGAAGGTCACTGAACGCTTCCCACCCGCCGGAATAACGCCTTGCGGCCCGCCATCGACTTCTCCGGGGATTTCCAGCCCATGCCAGTGCAACGTCGTCTCTTCAGCCAGTTGATTATGGATATCCACACTCACCGCCTGACCTTTATTCAGTTTTACCGCGGGTCCGAGCACGTTACCGTTATATCCCCAGGTGGTGGCCGTTTTCCCCGCAAACGTCGACTGCCCAGCGTTCACAATCAGCTGTATGCGATTAGAAGCATCCGCAGTTAACAGGTCAGGAATGGGTAACGCAGGACGGTCAGCCGCAAAAACAGTGCGGCTCCACAAAGGTAAAGCTGACGCGACGCCCAGCGCCACGGAGTACTTTAAAAAGTCACGACGTTGCATATTCATTTCCTTATATTCAGCAGCTTAAGCAGGCTATCTTTTAAGCATAATCCCTCCCCCTACGGGAAGGTCAAGTGAACGGCTGATAATAAAGGTCGTCGCTTCGCTCGCAGTGTGCTAACGTTTAATTTCCGTGATGCAGTGGTAGAAGCAATGAAGACGTTTTTCAGAACAGTTTTGTTCGGCAGCCTGATGGCAGTATGCGCAAATAGCTACGCGCTGAGTGAATCCGAAGCCGAAGATATGGCCGATTTAACGGCAGTTTTTGTTTTTCTGAAAAATGATTGTGGCTACCAGAATTTGCCCAACGGGCAGATACGTCGCGCACTGGTCTTTTTTGCTCAACAGAACCAGTGGGACCTCAGTAATTACGATACCTTCGATATGAAAGCACTCGGTGAAGACAGCTATCGCGATTTGAGCGGTATTGGTATTCCGGTCGCAAAAAAATGCAAAGCGCTGGCGCGCGATTCCCTGAGCCTGTTGGCTTACGTTAAATAATGTTATGCCGGATGGCACTGACGCTTATCCGGCTTATAAAGACGCATCCGGCGGTATCATTATCTCTGCTGGACGAATTCGCGGTATGCCGCCACCACCAGCAGGAAATCCTCGACGCCGCACAAAGATAAACTCTCTTCGTCGTAGTAATTCATTCCTTCTTCCATTTCATCGCCCGTGAACTCCAGTTGATTGGCGCGAACCATAACCTCTTCGCCATCCAGCCAGAGCGTATATTCATGCCCTGCCCGCTGCCAGGAACGTTCACTGCCTTTTACCGCACGCGCCGCCTGTTCCACTTCATCAAGCAAGGCCAGGTTCTCTTTCACTTCTTCATTAAACCAGTGCCCTACGACTTCATGGCCCATGGACATACGCACTAAAACCCGCCCGGTAACATCGCGCAGAAATTCGTAATCCATAATGTCTTCCTCTGCTCCCGGCAATGCGCCAATACCGCATTGCACCTTGCTGTAATTATCGCAGCAGCGCGGCAGAAAAAAAGTGTAGCGGGTATAAGGAATAGAAATAAAAATGCCCGGAGAAGTCAGCTTCTTCGGGCATTGATGCGTTTTTACGCTAAATGTGGTCGCGAATTAAACCGCAGTCTGGAAAATGACGCTATCTGCTTTCTCGGTATACTGAGAGAGCTGGTCGAAGTTCAGATACCGGTAAGTATCCACGGCCGTTTTATCTACCTGCGCCACATAGGTCTGATACTCTTCCGCTGTCGGCAGTTTACCGATCAGCGCAGCAACCGCCGCCAGCTCTGCAGAAGCCAGGTAGACGTTCGCCCCCGTACCTAAACGGTTCGGGAAGTTACGGGTTGAGGTAGAAACAACTGTCGCACCGTCTGCCACACGCGCCTGGTTACCCATGCACAGTGAACAGCCAGGAATCTCGATACGCGCCCCGCTCTTACCAAAGACGCTGTAATAGCCTTCCTCGGTAAGCTGTGCCGCATCCATACGCGTTGGTGGAGCAACCCACAGACGCGTCGGCAACTGACCTTTATGCGCATCCAGCAGTTTACCGGCAGCACGGAAGTGACCAATGTTTGTCATGCAGGAACCGATGAACACTTCGTCAATCTTCTCGCCCTGCACGTCAGACAGCAGACGCGCGTCGTCCGGATCGTTCGGTGCACACAGGATCGGCTCTTTGATATCCGCCAGATCGATGTCGATCACTGCCGCGTATTCGGCGTCAGCATCGGCTTCCAGCAGTTGCGGGTCCGCCAACCATTTTTCCATACCCTGAATGCGACGCTCCAGCGTACGGCGATCGCCGTAACCTTCTGCGATCATCCATTTCAGCAGAACGATGTTAGAGCTGAGGTATTCAACGATCGGCTCTTTGTTCAGCTTGATGGTACAACCGGCAGCGGAACGCTCAGCGGACGCATCGGTCAGTTCGAATGCCTGCTCAACTTTCAGATCCGGCAGACCTTCAATTTCCAGAATGCGGCCAGAGAAGATGTTTTTCTTGCCTTTCTTCTCAACGGTCAGCAGACCTTGTTTGATCGCGTACAGCGGGATGGCATGAACCAGGTCACGCAGGGTGATACCCGGCTGCATTTTGCCTTTGAAACGCACCAGAACAGATTCCGGCATATCCAGCGGCATCACACCCGTCGCAGCCGCGAACGCCACCAGACCAGACCCCGCCGGGAAAGAGATACCGATTGGGAAACGGGTATGGGAGTCACCACCGGTACCTACGGTATCCGGCAGCAGCATACGGTTCAGCCAGGAGTGGATTACGCCATCGCCCGGACGCAGCGACACGCCGCCACGGTTCATGATGAAGTCAGGCAGAGTATGGTGGGTGGTCACGTCAACGGGTTTCGGATACGCAGCGGTATGGCAGAACGACTGCATCACCAGGTCAGAAGAGAAGCCCAGGCACGCCAGGTCTTTCAGTTCATCACGGGTCATTGGGCCAGTGGTATCCTGAGAGCCCACGGACGTCATCTTCGGTTCGCAGTACGCGCCCGGACGAATACCCTTCACGCCGCATGCGCGACCCACCATTTTCTGTGCCAGAGAGTAACCACGGCTGCTTTCCGCCACATCTTTCGCCTGACGGAATACATCACTGTGCGGCAGGCCCAGCGCTTCACGCGCTTTGGTAGTCAGACCACGACCAATAATCAGCGGAATACGGCCACCGGCGCGCACTTCGTCAACCAGCACATCGGTTTTCAGTTCGAAGGAAGCCAGCAGTTCGTCGGTTTCATGGTTACGCACTTCGCCCTTGAACGGGTAAACGTCAATCACGTCGCCCATGTTCAGGTTGCTTACGTCCACTTCAATTGGCAGCGCGCCCGCATCTTCCATAGTGTTGAAGAAAATGGGGGCAATTTTGCCACCCAGACACAAACCACCGCCACGCTTGTTCGGTACATGAGGGATATCATCACCCATAAACCACAGCACGGAGTTGGTCGCAGATTTACGCGAAGAACCGGTACCGACAACGTCCCCCACATAGGCCAGGGGATAACCTTTTTTCTGTAATGCTTCGATCTGTTTGATCGGGCCAACAACACCCGGCTGATCCGGTTCGATACCTTCACGGGCGTTTTTCAGCATTGCCAGGGCGTGCAGCGGAATATCAGGGCGAGACCACGCGTCCGGGGCCGGAGACAGGTCATCAGTGTTGGTTTCACCCGTCACTTTGAAGACGGTAACGGTGATTTTATCAGCCAGAGCAGGACGGTTCAGGAACCATTCGGCATCAGCCCAGGACTGCATCACCTGCTTAGCATATTCGTTGCCAGCTTTGGCTTTTTCTTCTACATCGTAGAAGTTATCAAACATCAGCAGCGTTGAAGAGAGCGCTTTGGCGGCAATCGGCGCCAGTTTTGCATCGTCCAGCGCATCAATCAGCGGATGAATGTTATAACCGCCCTGCATGGTACCCAGCAGTTCGATGGCTTTTTCTGGCGTGATCAGCGGAGAGGTAGTGTCACCTTTAGCGACAGCGGCGAGAAAACCGGCTTTAACGTAAGCGGCTTCATCTACACCAGGGGGAACGCGGTTAATCAACAGGTCTAACAGGAATTCTTCTTCGCCCACAGGCGGGGTCTTCAGCAGCTCGACAAGTGCAGCCATTTGGGTTGCGTCTAAGGGTTTCGGCACAATCCCCTGGGCGGCACGCTCAGCTACGTGCTTACGGTATTCTTCTAGCACGACGATATCTCCTCGCTCTCATTGTCATAATGCGGCGTTTTTGTATATGGGCGATTCTCTTCACGCTCCTGTGAGACAGCAGTTAGTAGGGTAAATGCCCGGTACCGCAAAAGGCACAATAACAGGATTTTCGTTGGGTGTTAATCTGTTTACAAAAAAGCAACATAAAAAATTGGCTGAATCGTTAAGGATGGTCTAACGCTCTTCGCAATGGCAGAAGGGGAATGATAATTTTCGCCAGTAATGTTTAGTCACATTATTTCGCTCCCTGACAATAAACTTGCGTTAACGATCCCAAGATTCGTCAAAAATTAAACTATTGTCTCTTTATACTCACGGAACACTGCATCCACTGGCGGCAGGCATAATGACGATGACGATTCTTAATGAATCGGGAGAGATAAAATGACGTTGCCCTTTAAGCCCCATATCATTGCTCTGGCGTGCAGTGCAGGGTTATTTGTCGGTGCGGGCGTACTGTTTGTAAACAGCCGCACACCAGAAGCCCCTTCGCAGTCTGCCCCGGCAGTAGCGCCTCCACCGCCCGTTGCGGCGGCTCCCGCAGTAGCCCCGGTTGCGGCAACAACGTATACCACAGCTCAACTCGATCAGTGGGTCGCCCCTGTTGCGCTCTACCCTGACCCGTTACTTTCTCAGGTGTTGATGGCCTCAACGTATCCATCGAACGTGGTGCAGGCGGTTCAGTGGTCTCGTGATAATCCGACACTGCAAGGTGACGCCGCCATTCAGGCAGTGTCCGGCCAGTCATGGGACCCCAGTGTGAAGTCGCTGGTGGCATTTCCGCAACTGATGGCTCTGATGGGCGAAAACCCTGACTGGGTACAAAACCTGGGGAATGCGTTTTTGGCACAACCACAGGACGTGATGGATGCCGTACAGCGCCTGCGTTTGCTAGCCCAGCAAACAGGCTCGCTAAAATCCACACCACAGCAAACAGTCACGAACACCCAGAAAACAACGGTGGTTCAGACGCCATCATCATCAACGACGAAAGTGACCAGCAGCGCCCCCACCTCGACGGTTATCAAAATTGAGCCGACCGACCCACAGGTGGTATATGTGCCGAACTACAATCCAACCGTTGTTTACGGCAGCTGGCCTAATACTGCCTACCCGCCCGTCTATCTGCCGCCCCCCCCGGGAGAGCAGTTTGCCGATAGCTTCGTCAAAGGTTTCGGCTATAGTCTGGGCGTTGCGACGACCTATGCACTGTTCAGTAACATCGACTGGGATGACGACGACCATCACCATGATGATGACTACCATGACCATGACGGCCCCCACGGCGGTAATGGCTACCAGCACAACGGAGATAACATCAATATTGATGTTAACAATTTCAACCATATCTCCGGACAAAACCTGAAAGGACAAAACATTGCCTGGCAGCACAACCCTGCGTACCGTAACGGCGTGCCTTACCAGAATGACGCGGTCGCACAACGTTTTCATCAGACCAACGTTAGTGGGGGATTAAGTGCCACTCAACATACACCGGCCACCACAGCCACACGGGACAGCCAGCGTCAGGCTGCAATGACGCAGTTCCAACAGCGTAGCCAGACCTCCCCGGCAAACCTGTCGGGTCAAACATCGCGGGATGCTCAACGCAACGCCGCCTCTTCACAACTCAATCAAATTGCCCAGCGCAATAACTATCGTGGCTATGACGAAACACAAAACAACAGCCGTCGTGAAGCAGCACAGAAGACGCTGAATAAATCCACTACGCAACAGCAGCACCGCTCTGAACTGAAGTCAAAAGCTCAGCAGCATCCGGTTTCACAGCAGCAAAGGGAAACCGCTCGCCAACGCGTTGAATCATCCAACTCGCAACAACGTCTGGCCTCACGTCAGAATACGCATTCAAACGTCTTCAGCGGGAATGACAGTCGCTCACCGTCGTGGCAGTCCCAGCAACTACGTGGGCAGGAAAGCCGTCGTGCGAGCAACCTCAACAGCGGGCAGCGTGCTGCGGCACGTGAGAATTTTTCTGAGCACCACGAATTTCGCCGTCGTTAACCGGAGCCGATGATGAAAAAAATGATGTTAAGCGCCCTGTTGCTCTCCTTGCCGCTGGTGAGCTATGCGCAACAGGCGTTCACCTCCCCCGAAGAAGCGGCCAGTGCATTTGCCGCTGCGGTGGCGCAGCAAAATGAAAAGCAGCTCACGGCACTACTGGGCGAAAACTGGCGACATTTTTTGCCACCAGAAGGGGCCGATCCGGAAGCGGTGGCACGCTTTAATCGCGACTGGAAGGTGAGCCATCATATTGTGCTGCAGGACAATATGGCGCATCTCAACGTGGGGCAAGATGACTGGCAGTTACCCATACCGATGGTGAAAACCAGCAAAGGCTGGGCGTTCGATATGACCGAAGCCCAGGAGGAGATCCTCACCCGAACGATCGGTCGCAACGAGCTTTCAGCAATCGAAGCACTGCATGCCTACGTTGACGCGCAGCAAAGTTATTACGCGCTAAACAAGTCGTATGCGCAAAAAATTGTCAGTAGCGAAGGTAAAAAAGATGGGCTTTACTGGCCAGTCGCACCAGGCGAAGCGCCAAGCCCTCTGGGACCCGCCTTCAGCCCACAAGAACCCGGCACGGGTTATCACGGTTATCGTTTCCGCATACTGCCGGACAAAGCCAGTGGTTTTGCCATGGTTGCATGGCCCATTAGCTACGGTCACACCGGGGTGATGAGCTTTATGATTAGCGGCGATGACAATGTATATCAGGCCAACCTTGGCGAAGCATCGCAACAGAAAGCGCAGGCGATGACTGAGTACAACCCTGAAAAAATCTGGCATCCCGTAGCCCCCTGAACAATCAACGCGTTGGTTGTCGCGTCATAAAGCGTCTGCCGGGGAAATTACGGTGACGTTTTAGGCAAAAAAAAACGCCTCCGAAGAGGCGTTTTCACAAAAGCGGGAAGATTACTTTTTCTTCGCTTTCGGGTTTGGCAGGTCGGTGATGCTACCTTCGAACACTTCTGCCGCCAGGCCCACGGACTCATGCAGAGTCGGGTGCGCGTGGATGGTCAGTGCGATGTCTTCCGCGTCGCAACCCATTTCGATCGCCAGACCAATTTCACCCAGCAGCTCGCCGCCGTTGGTACCGACAATCGCACCACCGATAACACGGTGAGATTCTTTGTCGAAAATCAGTTTGGTCATACCGTCTGCGCAGTCGGAAGCGATAGCACGACCAGAAGCAGCCCACGGGAAGGTGGCGGTCTCAAAGCTGATGCCTTTTTCTTTCGCTTCTTTCTCAGTCAGGCCAACCCATGCAACTTCTGGTTCAGTGTACGCGATGGATGGGATAACTTTCGGGTCGAAGTAGTGTTTCTTACCGGCGATAACTTCAGCGGCAACGTGACCTTCATGAACACCTTTGTGCGCCAGCATCGGCTGGCCGACGATATCGCCGATAGCAAAGATATGCGGTACGTTGGTACGCAGTTGTTTGTCCACGCGGATGAAGCCACGGTCATCAACTTCAACGCCCGCTTTACCTGCGTCGAGGTTTTTACCGTTCGGTACACGACCGATAGCAACCAGTACGGCGTCGTAACGCTGTGCTTCAGCAGGCGCTTTTTTGCCTTCCATGGAAACGTAAATACCGTCTTCTTTCGCTTCAACGGCAGTCACTTTGGTTTCCAGCATCAGGTTGAATTTCTTGCTGATGCGTTTGGTGAAGACTTTCACCACGTCTTTATCGGCAGCCGGGATAACCTGGTCGAACATTTCAACCACATCAATCTCTGAACCCAGCGCGTGATACACGGTACCCATTTCCAGACCGATAATACCGCCACCCATAACCAGCATACGCTTCGGTACGGATTTCAGTTCCAGCGCGTCAGTGGAGTCCCATACGCGCGGATCTTCGTGCGGAATGAACGGCAACTGGATCGGACGGGAACCCGCCGCGATGATTGCGTTGTCGAAGTTGATGACGGTTTTGCCGTTTTCACCTTCAACTTCCAGAGTGTTAGCCCCGGTAAATTTACCCAGACCGTTAACCACTTTCACTTTACGGCCTTTGGCCATACCCGCCAGACCGCCGGTCAGTTGAGTGATAACTTTTTCTTTCCAGGTACGAATCTTGTCGATATCAGTTTTCGGCTCGCCAAAAACAATACCGTGTTCAGCCAGTGCTTTGGCTTCTTCGATAACTTTTGCTACGTGCAGCAGCGCTTTAGAAGGGATACAGCCGACGTTCAGACAAACACCACCAAGGGTGCTGTAACGTTCTACGATGACGGTCTCCAGACCTAAATCTGCGCAACGGAAGGCAGCAGAGTAACCTGCCGGGCCTGCCCCAAGTACCACGACCTGAGTTTTGATTTCAGTGCTCATCATGACCTCTTAATTTATACCCGTCGTCCACCGGGTCGTTCTATCCGCCCGTATTTTACAAAATTGTTAACAATTTTGAAACAACAAACGGCAACCGATTTGTCTTTCGCACAATAACCCCACTGACTTCATGAGATTACCAGAAAAAAGCCGGCCGTCGGGCCGGCTTTTTCGCTTACATCACCAGGCGGCGAATGTCAGACAGCATGTTGTTGATGATAGTGATAAAGCGCGCACCATCTGCACCGTCGATTACACGGTGGTCGAAGGAGAGCGAAATCGGCATCATCAGACGCGGCATAAACTCTTTACCGTTCCACACTGGCTCCATAGAGGACTTGGAGACACCGAGGATAGCCACTTCCGGCGCGTTCACAATCGGTGCGAAGTGGGTAGTACCCAGGCCACCGATGCTGGAGATGGTGAAGCAACCGCCCTGCATTTCACCAGCGGTCAGCTTGCCATCACGTGCTTTCTTGGAGATCACGGTCAGTTCACGAGACAGCTCGGTAATGCTCTTCTTGTTCACGTCTTTGAAGACCGGAACAACCAGACCATTCGGGGTATCTACCGCAACACCGATGTTGATATATTTCTTCAGGGTCAGACGCTGACCGTCTTCAGACAGAGAACTGTTGAAGCGAGGCATCTGTTCCAGAGCGGCAGCAACCGCTTTCATGATGAAGACCACTGGGGTGAATTTCACGTCCAGTTTACGTTTCTCAGCTTCGGCATTCTGTTGTTTACGGAACGCTTCCAGATCGGTGATATCGGTCTTATCGAAGTGGGTCACGTGCGGGATCATCACCCAGTTACGGCTCAGGTTAGCACCAGAGATTTTCTGGATACGGCCCAGTTCCACTTCTTCAATTTCACCAAACTTGCTGAAATCCACTTTCGGCCACGGCAGCATGCCTGGGATACCGCCGCCAGCAGCGGCCGCCGGAGCAGCTTCAGCGCGTTTCACCGCGTCTTTCACGTATGCCTGAACGTCTTCGCGCAGGATACGGCCTTTACGACCTGAACCTTTCACTTTCGCCAGATTCACGCCAAATTCGCGCGCCAGGCGACGGATCAGCGGAGTTGCGTGGACGTAAGCGTCGTTTTCTGCGAAGTCAGATTTGCTTTCCGCTTTTGCAGCCGGAGCAGGAGCAGCTTGTGCAGCGGCCGGAGCCGGTGCCGCGGCTTGTGCCGGTGCAGCAGCAGGTGCAGCGCCTTCAACTTCGAAGACCATAATCAGAGAACCGGTTTTCACTTTATCACCGGTGCTGATTTTGATTTCTTTCACGGTACCTGCGAACGGTGCCGGAACTTCCATCGACGCTTTGTCGCCTTCTACGGTGATCAGTGACTGCTCAGCGGCAATTTTATCGCCCACTTTGACCATCACTTCGGTCACTTCAACTTCGTCACCGCCGATATCCGGTACATTAACTTCTTTAGAACCCGTTGCCGCCGGAGCTGCCGCTGCAGCAGGAGCCGCAGCCTGAGCCGGTGCAGCAGCAGGCGCTGCGCCTGCGACTTCGAAGACCATAATCAGGGAGCCGGTAGACACTTTGTCGCCAGTGTTGATTTTGATCTCTTTAACGGTTCCTGCGAACGGCGCCGGAACTTCCATAGACGCTTTGTCGCCTTCTACGGTGATCAGAGACTGTTCAGCCGCAACGGTGTCGCCCACTTTAACCATGATCTCGGTAACTTCAACTTCGTCGCCACCGATGTCCGGTACGTGTACGTCTTTTGCCGCTGCTGCAGCGGGTGCAGCGGCCGGAGCGGCTGCTTTCTTCTCTTCTGCCGGAGCAGGTGCAGCTGCTGCTGCACCGTCGGCGGAATCGAAAATCATGATCAGTTTGCCGGTCTCAGTTTTGTCGCCAACAGAGACTTTGATCTCTTTAACGATACCAGCCTGAGGAGACGGAACTTCCATAGAGGCTTTGTCGCCTTCTACGGTGATCAGCGACTGTTCAGCTTCAACTTTGTCGCCCACTTTGACCAGGATCTCGGTGATTTCAACTTCATCAGCCCCAATGTCCGGTACATTGATTTCGATAGCCATTATTCTTTTACCTCTTACGCCAGACGCGGGTTAACTTTATCTGCATCGATATTGAATTTGATGATTGCGTCAGCAACCACTTTCTTATCGATTTCGCCACGTTTAGCCAGTTCGCCCAGAGCCGCTACAACCACGTAGGAAGCATCAACTTCGAAGTGGTGACGCAGGTTTTCACGGCTGTCAGAGCGACCGAAGCCGTCAGTACCCAGTACGCGATAATCATCAGCCGGTACATAAGTACGAACCTGTTCGGCAAACAGTTTCATATAGTCAGTCGATGCCACTGCCGGAGCGTCGTTCATCACCTGAGCGATGTACGGAACGCGCGGAGTTTCCATCGGGTGCAGCATGTTCCAACGTTCACAATCCTGGCCATCACGCGCCAGTTCAGTGAAGGACGTTACGCTGTATACGTCAGAACCTACACCGTAGTCGTTCGCCAGGATCTGTGCTGCTTCACGGACGTGACGCAGGATAGAACCGGAGCCCAGCAGCTGAACTTTACCTTTGCTACCTTCGAGGGTTTCGAGTTTGTAGATACCTTTACGGATACCTTCCTCGGCACCTGCTGGCATTGCCGGCATATGGTAGTTTTCGTTCAGCGTGGTGATGTAGTAGTAAACGTTCTCTTGTTTCTCACCGTACATACGCTCCAGACCATCATGCATGATGACCGCAACTTCGTACGCGTAAGACGGATCGTAAGAGATACAGTTCGGGATAGTCAGAGACTGAATATGGCTGTGACCATCTTCGTGCTGCAGACCTTCGCCGTTCAGCGTGGTACGACCGGAAGTCCCACCAATCAGGAAGCCACGAGCCTGCTGGTCGCCTGCCTGCCAGCACAGGTCGCCGATACGCTGGAACCCGAACATGGAGTAGTAGATGTAGAACGGGATCATCGGCAGATCGTTGGTGCTGTAAGATGTTGCAGCAGCCAGCCAGGACGCGCCTGCACCCAGTTCGTTGATACCTTCCTGCAGGATCTGACCTTTCTCGTCTTCTTTGTAGTAAGCAACCTGCTCACGGTCCTGCGGGGTGTACTGCTGGCCGTTCGGGCTGTAAATACCGATCTGACGGAACAGACCTTCCATACCGAAAGTACGCGCTTCGTCGGCAATGATTGGAACCAGACGATCTTTGATCGACTTGTTCTTCAGCATCACGTTCAGGGCACGAACGAAAGCGATAGTGGTGGAGATTTCTTTGTTCTGCTCTTCCAGCAGCGCGCCAAAGTCTTCCAGCGCCGGCAGTTCCAGCTTCTCAGTGAAGTTCGGCTGGCGAGCAGGCAGGTAGCCGTGCAGTTTCTGACGCTGAGCGTGCAGATAGGTATGCTCTTCAGAACCTTCCGGGAAGGTAATGTAAGACAGGTTTTCAACCTGCTCATCGGTTACTGGCACATTGAAACGGTCGCGGATATAACGCACGCCGTCCATGTTCATTTTCTTAACCTGGTGAGCGATGTTTTTACCTTCGGCAGTGTCACCCATGCCGTAACCTTTGATGGTATGGGCGAGGATTACAGTTGCTTTGCCTTTGGTTTCCTGCGCTTTTTTCAGTGCAGCGTAGACTTTCTTCGGATCGTGACCACCACGGTTCAGAGCCCAGATCTGCTCGTCAGTCCAGTCAGCAACCAGTGCTGCGGTTTCCGGGTATTTACCGAAGAAGTGCTCACGTACGTAAGCGCCGTCTTTGGATTTGAAGGTCTGGTAGTCGCCGTCAACGGTTTCGTTCATCAGCTGGATCAGCTTACCGCTGGTATCTTTACGCAGCAGCTCATCCCAACGACCGCCCCACATGACTTTGATCACGTTCCAGCCTGCGCCCGCGAAGATGCCTTCCAGTTCGTTAACAATCTTGCCGTTACCGGTGACCGGGCCGTCAAGACGCTGCAGGTTACAGTTGATAACAAAGACCAGGTTGTCCAGTTTTTCACGGGTCGCGATGGTGATCGCACCTTTAGATTCGGGCTCATCCATCTCACCGTCGCCCAGGAAAGCGTAAACGGTTTGTTTAGAGGTATCTTTCAGGCCACGGTGTTCCAGATATTTCAGGAATTTAGCCTGGTAGATAGCACCGATTGGACCCAAACCCATAGATACGGTCGGGAACTGCCAGAATTCCGGCATCAGTTTCGGGTGCGGGTAGGAAGACAGGCCTTTACCATGGACTTCCTGACGGAAGTTGTTCATCTGCTCTTCAGTCAGACGACCTTCCAGGAATGCGCGTGCGTAGATGCCCGGGGAGATGTGACCCTGGAAGTACACCAGATCGCCACCGTCCTGCTCGTTGCGTGCACGGAAGAAGTGGTTGAAGCAAACATCATATACCGTTGCGGAGGACTGGAAGGATGCCATATGGCCACCCAGCTCAAGATCCTTTTTAGACGCACGCAGTACGGTCATGATGGCGTTCCAGCGGATAGCAGAACGAATACGACGTTCCAGCTCCAGATTGCCCGGGTATTCCGGTTCATCTTCAACGGCAATAGTGTTTACATAATTGCTGGCCCCTGCACCTGCCGCTACTTTCACGCCGCCTTTGCGGGCTTCTGAAAGCAGTTGGTCGATCAGATACTGAGCACGCTCAACACCTTCTTCACGGATGACCGATTCGATCGCCTGTAGCCAGTCGCGAGTTTCGATCGGATCCACGTCATTTGGGAAACGTTCTGACATGGGGGTATTCCTTATCTATCTAATACGTTGAGTTATCTGGAACCTGTCCCATTGTGTTCTCGCTCGCGAGACCACAATAAGACAGGTTCTGCGTTTAGTTGCCGCGCGCTTTACATTCGCGCTTGATTTACAACATCTTCTGGTTAACGTTCTGCCAGAAAAATCACTAATTCTTTCGTTGCTCCAGGCGGCGTAAGGCGCGTTCACGACGACTTTCCTCACGGCTTCTGTCCAGGAGAATCTCTTCGATAAATGCCAGGTGACGGTGCGACGCTTCACGCGCCTCCTCCGGCTTCCCGGCGATAATTGCTTCAAAAATGCGGGTGCGGTGACTGCTTACCAGCGGCAGCATCTCGCGACGCGCATACAGCAATTCAAAGTTTTGACGGACATTCTGGGCCAGCATCGGCTCCATACACCTTAGCAAATGGAGCAGTACCACATTATGTGCCGCTTCGGTGACAGCAATTTGATACTGAAGTACGGCATCAGATTCACCGTCAAGATCGCCGGACTGTTGAGCAAGCTCGATCGCCTGATGAAGTTCACGGATACGCGTTTTGTCTTCATCCGTGCTGCGCAGTGCGGCGTAATATGCCGCAATACCTTCCAACGCATGGCGCGTTTCGAGCAGGTCAAACTGGGATTCAGGATGGTCGGAGAGCAACTCTACCAGTGGGTCGCTAAAGCTCTGCCACAGGCTGCTCTGAACAAAAGTGCCACCGCCCTGACGACGAAGCAGTAAGCCCTTCGCTTCGAGGCGTTGGATCGCCTCACGTAAGGAGGGGCGGGAAACGTCGAACTGTTTTGCCAGCTCGCGTTCCGGTGGGAGTTTTTCTCCGGGGCGAAGTGTCCCCTCAAGAATTAAAAACTCCAGCTGCTGCTCAATCACATCGGAGAGTTTTGGTTGGCGGATTTTGCTGTAGGCCATGATTTCCTGTCTTAAGCCATTTGCCCGGAGTCAATTGGTCTTACCAATTTCATGTTCTTGACGCTAAAGTAACAAAGTATTCACCTTCTGTCCATACAGGTTTTGATTGAAATCAGTAAAGGAGGCATATTTTAACAACATTACAGAAATAACGTTTCAAACATGTAACTATGCACAAATGTTAAATTTACCCATCCCGAGGTAGTTTTAACCGAATTGAAACGAAAAAATATATTATCTGAACCGATTCACCTGCCTATTTATCGATTTATCAATCATTATTTCCGAATAAAAATTCAAATTGGAAATTTTGTGGTAGATAAACTCGCGCTTACAAATGGTTTCTTTTTATTCAACTCGTCACTCACGCCGCATAAAGCAGGTGCATTCGCGCTCGCATAACATTATTCTGATCAAGACAAAAGTCTTTAGGCAACATTTCATAATTCATTACTGTAAATAAATTAATACAACAAACGGAATTGCAAACTTACACACGCGTCACTGCGTGGTTCAAAATATAAGTACTCGAAAGATGAAGAGTAAAACCACACACGAGGTTTCATGATGGAAAGTCAACAGCATGGCGATCAGCTAAAGCGCGGCCTTAAAAACCGCCATATACAGCTTATCGCGCTGGGTGGCGCGATTGGTACCGGGTTATTTCTCGGAAGCGCATCCGTTATTCAGTCTGCAGGGCCGGGGATTATTCTGGGTTACGCTATCGCCGGATTTATCGCTTTTCTGATTATGCGTCAGCTAGGTGAAATGGTGGTGGAAGAGCCGGTAGCAGGCTCCTTTAGCCACTTTGCTTATAAATACTGGGGCAGTTTCGCGGGTTTCGCCTCTGGCTGGAACTACTGGGTATTGTACGTATTAGTTGCCATGGCTGAGCTAACCGCTGTAGGTAAATACATTCAATTCTGGTATCCGGAGATCCCAACATGGGCTTCGGCAGCAGCCTTTTTTGTGATCATCAACGCCATTAACCTGACCAACGTGAAAGTGTTCGGTGAGATGGAGTTCTGGTTTGCCATTATTAAAGTCATTGCCGTAGTCGCGATGATCATCTTCGGCGGCTGGCTGCTGTTCAGCGGCAACGGCGGCCCGCAGGCCAGCGTCAGTAACCTGTGGAGCCAGGGTGGATTCCTGCCACACGGCTTTAGCGGGCTGGTAATGATGATGGCTATCATCATGTTCTCTTTTGGCGGTCTGGAATTGGTCGGGATCACCGCAGCAGAAGCAGATAACCCGGAGCAAAGCATCCCGAAAGCCACTAACCAGGTTATCTACCGTATCCTGATTTTCTATGTGGGTTCGCTGGCCGTCCTGCTCTCTCTGATGCCATGGACGCGTGTGACCGCTGACGTCAGCCCGTTTGTCCTGATCTTCCACGAACTGGGCGACACGTTTGTGGCTAACGCGCTTAACATCGTGGTACTGACTGCCGCCCTTTCTGTCTATAACAGCTGCGTGTACTGCAACAGCCGTATGCTGTTCGGCCTGGCTCAGCAAGGTAACGCGCCGAAAGCGTTGATGAGTGTCGATAAACGCGGCGTACCGGTGAACACGATTCTGGTTTCCGCACTGGTTACCGCACTGTGCGTACTGATTAACTATCTGGCACCGGAATCTGCGTTTGGCTTGCTGATGGCACTGGTGGTTTCCGCATTGGTCATCAACTGGGCAATGATTAGCCTTGCGCATATTAAGTTCCGCAAAGCAAAGCAGCAGCAGGGCGTCGCCACTCGCTTCCCGGCACTGCTCTACCCGCTGGGTAACTGGATCTGCCTGATTTTCATGGCCGCAGTACTGGTGATTATGCTGATGACGCCGGGCATGGCGATCTCTGTGTACCTGATCCCGGTCTGGATAGCCATTCTTGGCATTGGCTATCTGTGTAAACAGAAAACGGCCGGCGCCGTGAAAGCGCATTAATTTTCCCTCCCCCACCTGCACCAGGTGGGGGTTGTTATCTGCTTCACACTTTCCCACAGATGACTGTGTAGTTCATATCAGCGGCGCTATCCTGCAACGCAAAAACACCAGCACCAGACAATAATTCTCTCCATATCACATCGCCACACCCGCCTGAAGCTTGTACGCTGGGATGAGAACGGAATGCCGGATTTTGGCGTGCCACCAACGGATACGTATTAAGTCGTTACACCGTTATCCGGTCTACACATGCGCCAGGCCGGATAACGCGGTTACGCCGCCATCCGGCAACAATCGCTAGATCAGCGTGCCATAAATTGTCAGCAGCGCAATCACCACAACCACGACAAACGACGTTTTCTTCGCCATTGCAACGGCTGCTTTCGGCGTTTCGACCTTATCAGTATGTGGCTCACGCGCCAGCGAGAACTGCGCCAGACGCGTCAACACCTGATACTGCGAAGTATGCATATCCGCCAGCGAGGCAAACCAGGCGGGCAACGCCTTCTCACCGTGTCCTAACAGCGCATAGACCACACCCGCCAGACGTACCGGAACCCAGTCCAGGACATGCAGGATCGCGTCAATACCTGACTGCAGACGCTGATGCGGCGTCTGGTAGCGCGCCAGCCAGGACTGCCAGGCACGTAAAAAAGCATAGCCGACCAGCGTCACCGGTCCCCATGGACCACCTACGATCAACCAGAATAGCGGAGCCAGATAAAAGCGAAAGTTGTTCCATAACAGCGCGTTTTGTAGCTCACGCAGAAACTCTCGTTCATCACAATCCGGTGGCACACCATGAATCAGCGTCAGCTCGCTGGCCATCGCCTCACGGGCGTGCGCATCATTGCGTGAAGCCGCATTCAGGTAAGCATGATAATGAAGACGCACCTTACCAGCACCGATGCACAGCAAACCAATTAAGATCCACACCACCAACAGCGGAACATTAAACAACAACCCATGCAGCGCGCGCAGTAACAGGAATGTCAACACCATCGCAATAATGGTCATTCCTAACGTTCGCGCCATAGAGAAATGCTTAACCCGCCGGAAAAAAGCCTCAATCCGGTGATCAAGCTGCCAGTGCTCACCCAGCTTAAACAAGCGCTCAACAATCAGCACCAGTAATGTTGTAAACAGCGTCATGTCATCTCCTTGTGTGACGAGGGGGTGACCAGGGCGCGAAACCTTGCCCAGTCAAAAGATGGCCCAGGGTCGGTCTTCCGTTCAGGCGCACTATTGCAATGCCCGGTCATGTTGCTGGCAATCGCCGGATAACGCTGAATCAGCGTCTGCGTCACGGCAGCCAGTTGCTGGTACTGCACATCGGTATAAGCCAGCGTATCCGTACCTTCAAGCTCAATACCAATTGAAAAATCATTACAGCGTTCACGCCCCTGATAGCAAGAGACGCCTGCATGCCAGGCACGTTTGTCAAAGGGAACATATTGCACGACCTCACCATCACGGCGGATCAGACAATGGGCAGAAACGCGCAAATGGGCAATTTGTGCAAAAAAAGGATGGGCGTTGGGATCAATTGTTCCAGTAAATAACGCGTCTATCCATGGGCCGCCAAATTCACCGGGTGGCAGGCTGATATTATGCACTACCAGCAAAGAAGGGCTTTCGTCATCCGGGCGGCAATCATAATGAGGAGAGGGAACGCGTCGCGCCTCTGCCAGCCAGCCCTCGTCTAACAACATGCAGAATCTCCTTATTGGTGGTGCTCATATCAGGTTCAGGGTAGCATGTTTCTACCTTATGATTCGTTAGCAATTTGGAGTTTTATCATGCCGCCTCGCCGCTATAACCCTGACTACCGACGTGACGCGCTGTTGGAACGCATAAATCTCGATATCCCTGCCGCGGTTGCCCAGGCGCTGCGCGAAGATTTAGGCGGAGAAGTTGATGCCAATAACGATATCACCGCACAGCTTTTACCTGAAGATATGCGTTCCCATGCCATCGTCATTACACGCGAAGAGGGTGTTTTTTGTGGGAAACGCTGGGTGGAAGAGGTCTTTATTCAGCTTGCTGGCGATGATGTCAGCATCAACTGGCATGTTGAAGATGGCGACAGCATTAAGGCTAACCAACCGCTGTTTGAACTGGACGGCCCTTCCCGCGTGTTGCTCACCGGCGAACGTACCGCACTCAACTTTGTGCAGACACTGTCTGGCGTTGCAAGCGAAGTGCGTAAATACGTCGACCTGCTGACCGGGACAAAAACTCAACTGCTGGATACACGTAAAACGCTACCTGGGCTGCGTACAGCGCTGAAATACGCGGTGCTCTGTGGCGGCGGCGCGAATCATCGTTTAGGTCTTTCTGACGCCTTCCTGATTAAAGAGAACCACATTATTGCTTCCGGTTCAGTACGTCAGGCCGTGGAGAAAGCCTTCTGGCTACACCCGGATGTTCCGGTTGAAGTGGAAGTGGAAAGCCTGGATGAACTGGACGATGCGTTGAAAGCCG
Organism: Citrobacter sp. U14242; assembly: GCF_046555775.1. NCBI lineage: Bacteria > Pseudomonadati > Pseudomonadota > Gammaproteobacteria > Enterobacterales > Enterobacteriaceae > Citrobacter > Citrobacter sp. U14242. Next base: position 221,199 of record NZ_JBKGLW010000007.1, on the reverse strand, counting down.
GAGCGGACATCATCATGCTGGACAACTTCGAACCCGACCAAATGCGCGAAGCGGTCAAACGTACCAACGGCCAGGCGCGTCTGGAAGTATCTGGTAACGTCACTTATGAAACGCTACGCGAATTCGCGGAAACCGGCGTGGATTTCATCTCTGTGGGCGCACTGACCAAACATGTCCGCGCACTCGACCTCTCGATGCGTTTTCGCTAATCGCTGACTGTTCTGCCCGATGGCGCTTCGCGTATCGGGCCTACAGTCCCCAGCCAGATAAGCCTTATACGCCGCGGTCTGGCTGTTTATTCGAGTACCCTCGCAAATACGTTGTCTGATTCTGTAATTGCGTAAAATTCCTCTGAACCAGCCTTCTCGTTCTATTTTTTCCCCCTCGCCTAAAATCCCTTCGATTTGCAAAAGTAGCGCCAGCTAACTCAAGGAGCAAATCAACAATGGACAAGCAACGAGGCTTCACGCTTATCGAACTGATGGTGGTTATTGGCATCATTGCCATCCTCAGCGCTATCGGTATCCCGGCTTATCAAAACTATCTGCGCAAAGCCGCGCTGACAGACATGCTGCAAACCTTTGTCCCCTACCGTACTGCCGTCGAACTCTGCGCGCTGGAACACGGCGGAACAGAAACCTGTGATGCCGGAACAAATGGGATCCCCTCTCCGACCACCACCCGCTATGTCTCAGGTATGAGCGTTGAAAAAGGTATCGTCAGCCTCACTGGGCAGGAAAGTCTGAATGGGCTAAGCATCACCATGACACCGGGTTGGGACAACGCCAACGGTATAACTGGCTGGAATCGCAACTGCGCTATCCAGAATGACAGCGCGCTGAAACAGGCTTGTGAAGACGTTTTTCGCTTTGATGCCAACTAAGGAAAAGAGATGAATACCACACAACTGACGGCTCTTTGCCAACGTTATCAGGGAGTATTGCTGGATGCAGACAATGACGTGGTGCATATCGCCGTTGTGGATGCCCCTTCTCACGAACTGCTGGATGCACTGCATTTTGCAACGACCAGGCGTATCGATATTGTGTGCTGGACACGTCAGCAAATGGAGGGCCACACACACACGCCGCGTAAAATGCTCCCGGCCATCATCACAGAAAGCAGCGCAACTGCTGCGGGGTTGCTGGACCATACTTTTCAATCCGCGTTGGCACAACGGGCTTCTGATATTCATATTGAACCTGCGGAGAATCACTACCGGATCAGGATGCGCGTGGATGGCGTACTACACACATTACCGGAAGTCACCACAGAGATGGGCATTGCTCTCACCGCAAGATTAAAGGTATTAGGTAGTCTGGATATTGCCGAGCACCGGCTCCCGCAAGATGGGCAATTTACCGTGGAAATTTCAGGTGACCCCATTTCGTTTCGCATCGCCACGCTGCCTTGCCGATGGGGCGAGAAAGTAGTGCTACGCCTGCTTCATCAGGTTAATCAAACGCTGGAGATCAACGCACTGGGCATGCATGGGGCGCAGTTGGCTGCGTTTTCACAAGCATTACAGCAACCACAGGGATTGATTCTGGTCACCGGGCCGACCGGGAGCGGCAAAACGGTTACCCTGTACAGTGCGCTACAAACCCGAAACACCCCTGACGTGAATCTCTGTAGCGTAGAAGATCCGGTCGAGATCCCCATTGAAGGGCTCAATCAGACACAAATACATCCTCGCGCAGGGCTTAATTTTCAGGGTGTATTACGTGCACTGCTACGCCAGGATCCCGACATTATTATGGTGGGTGAAATCCGCGACGGCGAAACCGCTGAGATTGCCCTAAAAGCCGCACAAACCGGTCATCTGGTTCTTTCGACACTGCATACCAATTCCACCAGTGAAACACTGATACGGCTGCAGCAAATGGGGGTGGCACGCTGGATGATTGCCTCCGCGCTGACGTTAATTGTTGCCCAGCGGTTAGTCAGAAAATTATGCCCACATTGTCGGCGACGACTTGATACACCCATAGCACTCCCGGCAACACTTTGGCCCACGCCACTACCTCGTTGGCAGGCACCCGGTTGCCAACACTGCTATCACGGATTCTATGGGCGAACCGCTCTGTTTGAAGTCCTGCCCATTACGCCAGCATTGCGGCAACGTATTGCCGATGGCTCATCCACAGATGTTGTGGAATCAGATGCTCAGCAAGCGGGCATGAGTACTCTTTTCGAGGATGGCTGTCAGGCTGTTGAGCAAGGGTTAACGACATTTGAAGAACTGATCCGCGTACTGGGCACGCCCCATGTCAGCTAAACAGCTATGGCGCTGGCAAGGAATAACGCGCGAAGGTCAGCCTGTAGCAGGAATGCTATGGGCTGATACCCGGCCATCGCTCCTGTTTGTGCTCGAACAACAGCAGATTACACCGATTCGCATTAACAAGATGCGCGTTAAAACCTCGCACTGGAGCAGAACAAACAGTGCCGAAGCCATACGCCAGTTGGCAACATTGCTTAAAGCGGGATTGACGCTTTCCGCTGGGTTAACTCTGCTCGCTGAACAGCATCCCAGCAACCAGTGGCAGGCATTGCTGCGCACGCTGGCTTACGATATGGAACAAGGCATTGCGTTGTCAGCCTCACTTTCGCGGTGGCAACACGTATTTCCCCCGCTGTACCAGGCAATGATCCGCACCGGAGAGCTAACGGGAAAACTGGACGACTGCTGCTTTGAACTTGCCCGTCAGCAAAAAAACCAACAACAACTGGCGGATGAAGTTAAAAAAGCGCTACGTTATCCCATTATCATTCTTGCCATGGCGATAATGGTCGTGCTGGCGATGCTGCATTTTGTGTTACCTGAATTTGCCGCCATCTATCGCACGTTCAACACCCCGCTTCCGACGCTCACTCAGTGGATTATGGCCGCGGCACACTACAGCAGTCGATGGGGATGGCTGGCAGGGTTGCTCTGCCTGGGACTGGGAACAGCATACGGGTTGATAAAACAGAAGCCTTATTGGCTTATTCTGCGCCAGAAAATACTGCTGCACTTCCCCATCATCGGGCCGATGGTCAGAGGGCAAAAACTCACACAGATCTTCACCGTACTGTCATTAACACAAAACGCAGGCATTCCCTTTCTGCAAGGACTGGAAAGCGTCTCTGAAACCCTTAACTGCCCTTACTGGGCCCAACGTTTGGCACAGGTGCATCACGATATCAGTGCCGGGAAGCCAGTCTGGCTGGCACTTAAAAATAGCGGTGAATTTAGTCCGCTGTGCATACAGCTGGTGAGAACCGGTGAAGCTTCCGGCTCTCTGGATGCAATGTTGCAAAATCTCGCCCGACATCACAGCGAATACACGCTGTCTCAGGCCGAAAATTTGGCAGCATTACTTGAGCCAGCCTTGCTTGTCATTACAGGGTTGATTATCGGTACACTGGTTGTGGCGATGTATTTACCGATTTTTCATCTGGGAGATGCAATGAGTGGTGTTGGATAAATTCAACTGCCGGATGGCGGCATAAAGTCCTTATCAGACCTACACAGAGCATGAGCGTAGGCCTGATAAGCGTTGCGTCATCAGTCAGTTAACAGTACGACCTGCTCTTACAGGCTATTGAAAACGCGGTTTTCTTGTTCTTGTACGCGAATAAAGGTTGTCCGTTTGGTCAGCTCTTTCAGGCGAGATGCACCGACATAAGTACAGGCTGAACGCAGGCCGCCAAGGATATCACGAGCAGTGTTATCAACCGGGCCACGCAGCGGCAACTTAACGGTTTTACCTTCAGCGGCACGATACTGAGCAACACCACCAACATGGCGCGTCATAGCAGACTCAGAGCTCATACCGTAGAACAGCATGAATTTCTCACCGTTCTCTTCAACGATTTTACCGCCGCTTTCTTCATGACCGGCCAGCATGCCGCCGAGCATCACGAAGTCCGCCCCACCGCCAAACGCTTTTGCCACATCACCAGGCATTGTGCAGCCACCGTCGCTGACAATCATGCCGCCCAGGCCGTGCGCTGCATCAGCACATTCAATGACGGCAGAAAGCTGCGGATAGCCAACGCCGGTTTTTACGCGGGTGGTACATACGGAACCTGGGCCAATACCCACTTTGACGATATCAGCACCGGAAAGTACCAACTCTTCACACATCTCACCAGTGACCACGTTACCCGCACAGATTGTTTTCGTCGGCCATGCTTCACGTGCTTTCGACACAAACTGAACAAAGTGCTCTGAGTAGCCATTTGCCACATCAATGCAGATAAAGTTCAGTGCGGGATTCAGTGCCAGAATCTGTTTCGTTTTTTCGAAATCAGTGTCCGAAGTCCCGGTTGAAACCATCACGTGTTTCAGTACATCGGCAGAGGAATCCGCAATGAAAGCGGCCCAGTCTTCAACAGAATAGTGCTTATGCACAGCAGTCAGGATGTCGAAGGAGGCAAGCGCCGTTGCCATGGCAAACGTCCCGACGGTGTCCATGTTCGCGGCAATAATCGGCACGCCGGACCAGGTCTGACCTGAATGTTTAAAGGTGAATTGACGTTCCAGTTCAACATCGGAACGACTTTTGAGAGTAGAACGCTTAGGGCGGATAAGAACGTCTTTGAAACCTAACTTCAGATCTTCTTCGATACGCATGTGCGGATTCCTGGGGTTAATGGCGAAAAATCGAAACTCACAACTCCAGTGACGCTATCATACGCACTAATCAATGCCGCGCAAGACTGCGAAATTCTCTTTTTTTACGCTACAATCCCATAAATTTACCTGGCGATTAGTAGGTTAATCCTGCATCAGCTTCGCCTTCGCATGCTTAATTTTTAACTGTTTGATAATCAAACCAAAACTCCAGGATCTGGATCTATGAGGTATACGGTAGCCTTAACCGGCGGCATTGGCAGTGGTAAAAGTACCGTTGCAAATGCATTCGCTGACCTCGGAATAAACGTGATTGATGCGGATATCATTGCGCGCCAGGTGGTCGAACGCGGTACGCCTGCCCTACAGGCAATTGCAAACCATTTTGGTTCCGACGTTATTGCTGCGGATGGCTCGTTACAACGGCGAATTTTACGCGAACGCATTTTTTCCGATCCTGATGAGAAAAAATGGCTAAATGCCTTGCTCCACCCACTTATTCAGCAGGAAACACAGCGTCAGTTTCAGCAAGCGACCTCTCCTTATCTGTTATGGGTCGTCCCCTTGTTGGTAGAAAACGCGCTGTATAAAAAAGCCGATCGCATACTCGTCGTAGATGTCACCCCTGAGACTCAACTCAGGCGAACCATGCAGCGTGATGATGTTACACGCGAGCATGTTGAACAAATTTTGGCTGCCCAGGCAACACGTGAAGCGCGCCTTGCCGTGGCAGATGATGTTATTGATAATAATGGCGCACCGGATGCCATCGTCTCGGATGTCGCCCGCCTGCACGCGCGCTATTTGCAATTCGCGTCGCAGTTTGTCTCACAGGAAAAACCGTAATGCACACCCAGGTCCTTTTTGAACACCCTCTCAATGAGAAGATGCGTACATGGCTGCGCATTGAGTTTCTGATCCAGCAACTCTCCATTAATTTACCCATTGTGGATCACGCAGGTGCACTGCATTTTTTCCGCAATGTGGGGGATTTACTGGATGTATTTGAACGTGGCGAAGTCCGAACTGAACTCCTCAAAGAGCTGGAAAGACAGCAGCGAAAACTTCAGGCCTGGGTTGAAGTTCCCGGCGTCGATCAAAGCAGAATCGACTCTTTACGTCAGCAGTTAAAAAGTACGGGCAGCATTCTGATTTCAGCCCCACGCATCGGTCAAACTCTGCGTGAAGACCGTCTGATTGGCCTTGTTCGTCAGCGTTTAAGTATTCCCGGCGGATGCTGCAGCTTTGATTTGCCGACTTTACATATCTGGCTGCATCTGCCACAGACTCAGCGTGACGCTCAGGTTGAGACCTGGCTTGCCAGCCTGAATCCTCTTAACCAGGCATTGTCTCTGGTGCTGGATTTAATCCGCAACTCGGCGCCGTTTCGTAAGCAAACCAGCCTGAATGGTTTTTACCAGGACAATGGCGATGATGCAGATCTACTGCGTTTACAGTTGCCGCTCGCTTCACAGCTTTATCCGCAAATATCAGGTCATAAGAGCCGCTTTGCCATTCGCTTTATGCCGCTGGATAGCGAAAACGGTCAGGTGCCTGAGCGCCTCGATTTCGATCTGGCGTGCTGTTAAGGAGTTAACATGTCTGAACAAACTATCGTAAACTGCCCAACCTGCGGTAAAGCTGTCGTGTGGGCAGAAGTCAGTCCGTTTCGTCCATTCTGCAGCAAACGTTGTCAGTTAATCGACCTGGGTGAATGGGCCGCGGAAGAGAAGCGAATCCCAAGCTCCGGCGATCTGTCAGAAAGCGATGACTGGAGCGAAGAGCAGAAGTAATTGAGCGCAAACATAGGGCGGGTAAGCGCAGCGCCCCCGCCATCATGTGCCGGATAGCGGCGTTGCCTTATCCGGCCTACGAAAAACGTTATCCTGCAATCAGCTTTTCAATCGCTGGTGCATTTGCTGGCGGGAAATCGTCCACATTTAGCGCATCTTGCACAATCCACTGCGCGGGTTGCCCCTCTTTCCCCCACGGTTCACCTTCCCAGCTTTCAACCAGCCAGAACCATAAAGTGATATGTCTGTCGGGGAACTGGTACTCCAGTTTTTCGAACAGTGAGCAATTAACGGGTGTAATCCCCACCTCCTCCTGTAACTCACGACTTAACGCCTGCTCTGGCGTTTCACCCGGTTCAATTTTGCCACCGGGAAATTCCAGTTTGTTTGCCATATGAGCATCGGCGGCACGCTGAGTGATAAAAATCTCATTGTGCTTATTACGAATAATTCCAACAGCGATTTGCAGTACTTTCATATTTATCGTCCATAAAAAAGGCGCAGAATTCTGCGCCTTTTCAGTAAGTTATTTTCTTAGCTCAGACGGCCATGACACTGCTTGTATTTTTTACCGGAGCCACAAGGGCACGGATCATTACGTCCCACTTTACGATCGCCGGTTTGTGCGGCCAGCTCTTCTGCAACAGCGGAGTCGTCATCTTTATGACTCAGTTGCTGCATCTGCGCTAAGCGCTCAGCTTCTTCACGACGCTGCGACTCCATTGCTTCCACTTCCTCAGGCATACGCACCTGAACTTTGCTCAGGGTACTGATCACTTCATATTTCAGTGATTCCAGCATCGAAGCAAACATAGAGAAGGACTCGCGTTTGTATTCCTGCTTCGGATCTTTCTGCGCATAACCACGCAGGTGAATACCCTGACGCAGGTAATCCATCGCCGCCAGATGCTCTTTCCACAGGGAGTCGAGAGTTTGCAGCATCACGCCTTTTTCGAAGTGGCGCATCATTTCTGCACCCACAACCTCTTCTTTACGCTGATACACTTCAATGGCATTAGCCAGAATACGCTCACGCAGCGTCTCTTCATGCAGCTCAGGCTCTTTGTCCAGCCACTCTGAAATCGGCATATCGAGATCAAAGTCGTTTTTCAAACGTTCCTGCAGGCCCGGAATATCCCACATTTCTTCCAGCGACTGAGGCGGAATGTACGCATCAATAGTCGCTTTAAAGACATCTTCGCGAATACTGTTGATGGTTTCGCTAACGTCAGTCACGTCCAGCAGTTCGTTACGCTGGGTATAAATAGCGCGGCGCTGGTCATTCGCAACGTCATCGTATTCCAGCAGTTGCTTACGAATATCGAAGTTACGGCTTTCTACTTTACGCTGGGCGTTAGCAATTGCTTTCGTTACCCATGGGTGTTCGATTGCTTCACCTGGCTTCATGCCCAGTTTACGCATCATGCCCGACACACGGTCGGAGGCAAAAATACGCATCAACGCATCTTCCATAGACAGGTAGAAACGAGAGGAACCCGCATCACCCTGACGGCCGGAACGGCCGCGTAACTGGTTATCGATACGACGAGATTCATGACGCTCAGTACCGATGATATGTAAACCGCCGGCAGCCAGCACCGCGTCATGGCGAACCTGCCACTCGGCTTTGATCTGTGCAACCTGCTCTGGCGTCGGATCGTCCAGCTCGGCAACTTCGGCCTGCCAGCTCCCCCCCAACACGATATCAGTACCACGACCGGCCATGTTAGTGGCGATAGTCACAGCTGACGGGTAACCCGCCTGAGCGACGATTGCCGCTTCGTTAGCGTGGAACTTGGCGTTCAGCACGTTGTGCTTGATACCCGCTTTGTTCAGCTCGTTGGAAACCACTTCCGATTTTTCAATGGAGATCGTACCAACCAGCACCGGCTGACCCTTTGCTGTACGCTCTTTAATATCTTCAATGATCGCCTGAATTTTTTCCGCTTCAGTCATGTACACCAGATCCGGCAAATCCTTACGAATCATCGGACGGTTAGTTGGCACCACTACGGTATCCAGTTTGTAGATAGAACTGAATTCGAACGCTTCAGTATCTGCCGTACCGGTCATACCGGCCAGTTTTTCGTACAAGCGGAAGTAATTCTGGAAGGTAATGGAAGCCAGCGTCTGGTTTTCGTTCTGAATTTCTACGCCTTCTTTGGCTTCAACAGCCTGGTGCAGACCGTCGGACCAGCGACGCCCCTGCATGGTACGACCCGTGTGTTCGTCGACGATGATAACTTCGCCGTCTTTCACAATGTAGTCTACATCTCGGGTGAACAGCACATGTGCGCGCAGTGCGGCAGTCACGTGATGCATCAGCATGATGTTGCCCGGAGAGTACAACGACTCGCCTTCATCCATAATGCCTTCTTTCACCAGCAGTTCTTCAATCAGAACCAGACCACGTTCGGTAAGGTTAACCTGGCGCGCTTTCTCATCGACAGAGAAGTGGCCTTCACCCTGGAACGTGTCAGAATCTTCCTTCTCCTGGCGGATCAGGTTTGGAATGATTTTGTTCACTTTCTTGTACATTTCCGAGCTATCTTCAGCCGGGCCGGAAATGATCAGTGGAGTACGTGCTTCATCGATCAGGATGGAGTCGACCTCATCCACCAACGCATAGTGCAGTTTACGCTGAACGCGCTCTTCCGGGCTAAACGCCATGTTGTCGCGAAGGTAGTCAAAGCCGTATTCGTTGTTGGTACCGTAAGTGATGTCAGCGTTGTAAGCTTCACGTTTGGCCGGTGCCGGCAGACCTGACATGTTGATACCTACGGTCATGCCGAGGAACTCAAACAGTGGGCGGTTATTTTCGGCGTCACGCTGAGCCAGATAGTCGTTCACGGTAACGACGTGTACACCTTTGCCGCTTAGTGCGTTCAGGTAGGCCGGCAACGTTGCGGTCAGTGTTTTACCTTCACCGGTACGCATTTCTGCGATACAGCGATCGTTGAGGACCATACCGCCCAGCAACTGCACGTCAAAGTGACGCATGCCAAACACACGCTTACTGGCTTCACGGACGACCGCAAATGCTTCCGGGATCAGGCTTTCAACGCTGGCACCTTTTTCCAGGCGCGCGCGGAATTCCGCCGTCTTCGCTTTCAGCTCATCATCGGAGAGTTTTTCCATCTCCGGTTCCATCGCGTTAATGACGTTGACCACTTTGCGCATACGACGCAGCGTACGCTCGTTACGGCTACCGAATACTTTCGTTAATAATTTGATTAGCATAATAAAATCTCAAACGCCCCGCGGTGCGGAGTCAAAAATTATAAGTTGGAAGGTTCTTTTTTAGCTGAGGCGTTGAGGGCCAGCGCGGATCCCCTGCTGCTGGCTTATCCAGACAGGAACACTAAACGCGGCCTGAGAAGTGAAATGGGCATATGTCACGCGACTTACAGTCGCCGGAGGTCTGCCTTCCTGCGTCAGCAGCGCGCTGAGCGTATTCAGTAAAGCCAGATGGTGCGCCTGGATTGGCAAAGGCTCTTCGGCAACGGGCAGTGCCTGAGGAGCCATTGCAAAGGAAAGATGACGTATAACCGTACGAATGGCATGCTGATGCCAATAATCGACAGTAAAATTCGGGCGACGGTTAGTGGCTTCCAGCAAAGCAAGCTGGCTAAAGTTAACCTTAGCGGATTGATCGTGGTTGCTGGCGGTCGCTTTCGCGGGCGTATTCGGTTCAGCGGCATTACCGATCGCGGGCAGGCCAAAACTCGCCGCGACCATCCCTAATAAGAGATGCGGCCAGAAGTACCGTCTGCCTAACTGTCGCCAGCGCGTCAGTATTCCACTCACGTTAGTGCCACCTGATCTACCCTGCATTTGGGGTTTTAAATTCAAAACGATTTTTGCGCACAAATCTTATCATTAAAGCGTGCATTCCACAGCAGTAATGACAGCAAGTCGCGGTTAAATATGCTTAAGAAAACAGCGATCGCTCTGTATTTTAATCTGACAGCGGGGAAAAAGTCGCATCGGAAAAGACGGTGAGCTATCGGAGAATAAAAAAAACGACTGGCTCACCTGGCCGGAGAGAGTGCCAGATTTACCAGTCGAATTTATACGACAGTTTGTGTCGTTATGCCAGTACAGTCGAAGGCGCTTTGAACGCCAGCGGCAGTTCTGCGTCGTCCTGGAAGGTCACATATTCCCAGGCTTCCTGTTTTGCCAGGACCGCCTGCAACAGTTTGTTATTCAATGCATGACCGGATTTATACGCGGTAAATGCACCAATAATGTTGTGACCACACATGAACAAGTCACCGATCGCGTCGAGCATTTTGTGACGAACGAATTCATCTTCAAAACGCAGGCCGTCTTCGTTCAGTACGCGATAATCGTCAACAACGATGGCACAATCGAAGCTGCCGCCCAGGCACAGACCGCGGGACTGCAGATATTCGATATCACGCATGAAGCCGAAAGTACGCGCACGGCTGATCTGGCGCATGAACGCATCAGCAGAGAAGTTCATCGCATAGCGCTGCGTGCTGGAGTCGATCGCCGGGTGGTTAAAGTCGATGGTGAAATCCAACGTAAAACCATTATACGGCTTAAACTCAGCCCACTTGTCGCCATCTTCGACGCGAACAGTCTCTTTGATGCGGACAAATTTCTTCGCACTGTTCAGTTCTTCAATACCTGCGTCAAGCAGCAGGTAGACGAACGGAGCAGCACTACCATCCATGATCGGGATTTCCGGGGCATTAACCTCAATAACGATGTTATCGATACCTAAGCCCGCCAGAGCAGCATTCAGGTGCTCAACGGTTGAAATCCGTACATCATGCTCATTGACCAGACACGTACAGAGCATGGTATCACGCACAGATTTGGCATCGGCCGGGAAATCTACCGGAGGATTCAAGTCGGTGCGACGATAGATGACCCCGGTGTTGGCCGGCGCAGGGCGTAATGTCAGGGTGACTTTTTTGCCGGTATGCAAACCGACGCCAGTCGCCTGAACGATACGTTTAAGAGTCCTTTGTTTGATCATCGTATAATCTCGCCAAATTACCTATCCAACCGAAGTGTACTATACATTCGGTGGGCCAGTTTAGCACAAAGAGCCACAATTCCCAAATTCCAGCTAATTCTTAATCAGCTTGCTTACGCAGGAATGCGGGGATATCCAGATAATCCGGCTCTTTGGTGGTCTGCGGCGTATTGTCGTTAACCACTTTTGCTACCGGTTTCTGCTCTTGCGTCAATGGCGCCATACCGTGCTGCTGGTAACGATCCATTACCGGCTGCTGAACCTGCTTGTTGGTCACCAGAGTGATTTCAGGACGCTTGTCCATACCAATTCCAGTGGCAACAACGGTAACGCGCAGTTCGTCGTTCATATCCGGGTCCAGAGAAGTACCGATAACCACAGTCGCATTATCCGATGCAAATGCACGAATCGTGTTACCTACGGTTTCGAACTCATCCAGACGCAGGTCGAAGCCCGCCGTGATGTTGACCAGCACGCCGCGTGCGCCAGACAGATCGATGTCTTCCAGCAGCGGGGAAGAGATAGCCATTTCAGCCGCTTCTTCTGCACGGTCTTCACCGCTCGCAACGCCAGAGCCCATCATCGCATAGCCCATTTCGGACATCACGGTGCGCACGTCTGCAAAGTCGACGTTCATCAGACCCGGACGGGTGATCAGCTCAGCGATACCCTGAACCGCGCCTTTCAGCACGTCATTCGCTGCGCCAAACGCGTCCAGCAGGGAAATACCGCGACCCAGGACTTTCAGCAGTTTGTCGTTCGGGATAGTGATCAGAGAGTCCACATGTTTGGACAACTCGGTGATACCCTGCTCCGCGAATGCCATACGCTTCTTGCCTTCAAAATTGAAAGGCTTGGTCACGACAGCAACGGTCAGAATACCTAAATCTTTTGCTACTTCAGCCACCACTGGCGCTGCACCGGTCCCGGTACCGCCGCCCATGCCTGCTGCGATAAACACCATGTCTGCGCCGTCAAGCGCTGCACGCAGAGCTTCACGGTCTTCGTCTGCCGCATTGCGACCGACTTCCGGGTTTGCACCCGCGCCCAGACCCTTGGTGATGCCGCTACCAATCTGAATGGTCTGTCCAACCGCCGTTTTACGCAACGCCTGAGCGTCGGTATTCACCGCGAAGAATTCAACACCTTCGATGCGCTCACGCACCATGTGTTCAACGGCATTACCGCCGCCGCCGCCGACGCCGATGACTTTAATCACCGCGTCATTGGTCAGTTCCATAGGTTCAAACATAGTTTCTCTCTCCGTTGTGCCTGTCGCCTGAGACCGTAATCGATGCCGGCCTCATAAAAAATTAAAACTCTTTTCTCAGCCAGCTATTGAGTCGTTTAATCCACGAGCCAACTGATGCCGTTACACGTTTTTCAACTTCAGCTTCACCACTTAAATGGGATTCTTTCCCGTAATGAAGCAGCCCCACTGCCGTTGAATAATACGGCTCCTGGGCATAATCTGTCAGACCGGTAATATTGAGCGGCGCACCAATACGCACCTGCGTATGGAACACGCGCTGAGCGCAGGCCGCAAGACCTTCAATTTGCGCAGCACCACCGGTTAACACAATCCCCGCCGCCAGATGATGTTTCACACCCTGCTGGCGAAGTTGTTCCTGTAATTGCAAAATTTCTTCGTTGACCAGGTTAAGCAGCTCGGTATAACGCGGCTCAATGACCTCAGCCAAAGTCTGACGTTGCAGACTGCGTGGCGGACGACCACCAACGCTTGGCACTTCAACGCTCTCATCTTTGCCAACGATAGAACCCAGCGCACAACCATGACGAACTTTAATGGCTTCAGCATCGCTCGGCGGCGTACCAAAGGCATACGCGATGTCGCTGGTGACCACATTCCCTGCATAAGGGATGACTTTGGTATGGCGCAACGCCCCGCCAGTATAAACGGCGATGTCCATTGTACCACCACCAATATCGACCACGCAGACACCCAGCTCACGTTCGTCTTCCGTTAACACGGAATAACTGGCTGCCAACCCGGCAAATATCAGTTGGTCAACTTTCAGTCCACAGCGTTCAACGGCTTTGACGATATTCTTCGCCATGTCGTTGTGGCAGGTAATAAGATGGACTTTTGCCTGCATACGCACGCCAGAAAGACCGACCGGATTTTTAATGCCTTCCTGGTAGTCAATGGCGTATTCCTGTGGAATAACGTGCAGTACACGATGCTCATCGCGCACACGTACGGACTTTGCCGTATGCACAACATTTTCCACATCTTCCTGGGTCACTTCCTCTTCGGAAATGGGTACCATACCAATTTCATTCTGGCAGCTAATATGTTTACCTGAAAGTGCCAGATACACCGAGGAAATCTGGCAGTCTGCCATCAGTTCAGCCTGGTCAATGGCGCGTTGTACGCATTTCACCACTGACTCAAGGTCATTCACCCCGCCTTTATCCATACCTCGCGATGGGCAACTGCCCACGCCAATGATATTGACCATACCGTCGGGCAGAACTTCCCCTACTAAAGCGGCTACCTTCGCGGTGCCAATCTCCAGTCCAACTACCAGTTTTCTGTCCGTCGCCTTGATCATTGTTGTTCTGCCTGTGCCTGATTCTGTTGCTGATTAGATTCCTCAGGAGGCAAGGGAACCCAGCCTACTGCTGCTCCTGAGTCATAACGCAAATCAACGTAGCTAATCCGTTTGCCATCGGTTTGCGCCTGCTGCTGTAAAACCGGGTAGAGTTCCACAAAGCGAGCCAAACGTTTTATCGTATCGCCCCTGCCCAGGTTGAGCTTAATATCGTTATTAAGCGTTAACTGCCAGGAACGACGAGCGGTCATCGCCGCTTCCTTCAGGGTGAATCTATCCTTAGCCAGCACCTGCCCCATATCGCGGAACCCTTGCAACACTTCACTTGCGCTGCCTTCCGGGCCATACAACATAGGTAATACCTGCTTGTTAGCCCGACCGGTTGGTATGCTGAACGTATTTCCATCGGCATCCACCATATGTTGGTCATTCCAACGCGCTATCGGCACATATTCAACCAGATGAATCTTCAATTCATCAGGCCACTGCTTTCTGACACTCGCCTGCTTAATCCAGGGGAGACGTTCAATCTGACTTTGGATGATGTTCACATCCTGGGTCATAAAGGTTCCCGGTGCGCCAAGCGCCAGGATGGACTGACGAATATCGTCATTGCGCGTGTAGTGTCGCTCACCGGTCAATACCAGCTTCGACAATGGCAAACGCTGCGCATCCTCCATCCATCCCAACACGACCCAGCCGCTCACAAACACGGTGCACAGCACTGTCAGCAGAAACAGTATTCCTGCAAGACGCGTTCCATTGTTGCGGCGTGAGGAGGCTACCTCGTCTTCATCACCGTTTCGCGTGTTCAGCGCAGCCTGCGACATATCAGTCCGCCAACTCCAGAATTCGTACCACCAACTGCGAGAAGCTCAGGCCCGCCTGACGCGCCGCCATCGGCACCAGGCTGTGGCTGGTCATACCCGGAGAGGTATTCGCTTCCAGCAGATAAAACTGGCCATCGCTGTCCAGCATGGCGTCAATACGGCCCCAACCTTTACAGCCCAATGCGTTCCACGCTTTCAGGACTAATGCCTGTAATTCGGTCTCTTGTTCAACTTCCAGACCCGCAGGACAGAAATATTGTGTCTCATCAGACAGATACTTCGCCTCATAATCATAGAAGGTTCCTGCGGGTTGGATACGTATTGACGGTAAAATTTCTTCGCCAAGTATCGCAACTGTGAATTCCGGTCCACTGAGCCATTTTTCAATCAGTACTTCTTCATCATGCTGAAAAGCCAATGCTAATGCAGCTTGCAAAGCATTTTCTTCTTCAACTTTTGACATCCCGACGCTGGAACCTTCATGGCTTGGCTTCACAATCAACGGCAAGCCTAACGCAGAAATGCTCGTAACCACTTCATCGCTAAGTCCTTTTTCGAACTCAGCGCGGGTCAATGCCACCCATGGCGCAACCGGTAAACCTGCACCCTGCCACAGCAGTTTGCTGCGCAGTTTGTCCATTGAGATAGCAGATGCCATGACACCGCTACCGGTATAAGGCAAACCAATCTGCTCCAGCATGCCCTGTAACGTGCCATCTTCACCGCCACGACCGTGCAACGCAATAAACACCTTCTGAAAACCCATCGATTTCAGAAGCGTAACGTCGACCTCTCCTGGATCAACCGGATGGGCATCCACACCCCCTTCGCGCAACCCTGCCAGTACGGCTGCGCCAGAATTCAACGACACTTCTCGCTCTGCGGAGGTTCCCCCTAACAGGACCGCGATTTTATCAGCCATGTTGTTCTTCCTCCGGGTTTTGCGGCTTCAGTTTGATTTCAGCTAAGGAACGCGCGATTTTGCCGATATTTCCAGCGCCCTGCACCAAAATCAGATCGTTACCGGTTAATACCGGTGCCAGCATTTCTGCCACCTGAGCCGGATCGGACACCAGAATAGGATCGATCTTACCGCGACCACGAATCGTGCGGCACAGCGAACGGCTGTCAGCCCCCGGAATCGCGGCTTCGCCCGCGGCATATACATCCAGCATCAACAGCGCATCAACCTGGGTCAGCACGTTGGCAAAGTCGTCGTACAGATCGCGTGTACGCGTAAACCGGTGCGGCTGGAACAGCATCACCAGATTTTTGTCCGGCCAGCCTGCGCGTGCGGCTTTGATCGTGGCATCGACTTCCGTTGGGTGATGGCCATAGTCATCAACCAGCATCGCTGTTCCTGCTTTACCGTTTACTGGCTCAAGCGGGAATTCCCCCAGGAAGTCAAAGCGGCGTCCGGTCCCCTGGAAACTTTCCAGCGCGCGCAGAATCGCGTCGTCTTCAATACCCTCTTCCGTTGCCACTGCCACGGCTGCCGCCGCGTTTAAAGCATTGTGACGGCCTGGCGCGTTTAACGTTACACGCAAATCGGCCATCCCCTGACGCAGCAGCGTGAAGTGACCTTGTGGGCCAATCTGCTGGTAATCTTCTACGCGAACGTCAGCATCATCGCTGAAACCATAGGTGGTGGTCTGACGCCCGACGCGCGGTAACAGTTCGCGGATCACCGGATCGTCGACACACATCACCGCACGACCATAAAACGGCAAGTTGTGCAGGAAATTAATAAACGTCTGCTTTAAATTTTCGAAGTCGCCATGGTAGGTATCCATATGGTCAGCTTCGATATTGGTGACAATCGCCACCATCGGCTGCAAATGCAGGAACGACGCATCGCTCTCATCGGCTTCCGCAATCAAATAACGGCTGTGACCCAGACGTGCATGCACGCCCGCTGCCTTCACCAGACCGCCGTTCACAAAAGTCGGATCGAGACCCGCTTCTGCATAAATACTGGAGACCATCGCAGTGGTCGTGGTTTTACCGTGGGTCCCGGCAATGGCGATGCCGTGACGAAAACGCATCAACTCTGCCAGCATCTCCGCACGGCGGATCACCGGGATACGCGCTTCATGGGCCGCAACAATTTCCGGGTTATCCGCAGAAATAGCGCTGGATACCACCACCACGCTCGCATCACGTACGTTTTCCGGGCGATGGTTGAAAAAAATCGTGGCACCCAGATTCGTCAGTTGCTGCGTAACCGGATTCGGCGCTAAGTCAGAACCGCTGATCTGATAACCTTCATTGGCCAAAACTTCGGCAATACCGCCCATACCCGCACCACCGATGCCGACAAAGTGGATGTGCCGAACGCGACGCATTTCGGGCACGATGGAACGCAGTTTTGCCAGTTGTTGTGTATTCATTCTTTAGCCATTAACTTCTCAGTTCATGTGATGCAAAAGGCATCACCACAATTACACCCGGGCAGCCCGGCTCACTTCAGTTGCAACCCGCTCAGTGGCATCCGGTATGGATGCGGCGCGAGCACGTTCTGCCATGGTTAATAAAGTTTCTCGTGACCACCCGGACAGGGTGCTGACGACGGCATCCACAGTAAACTGTGGCTGCTCAAGAATTTTGGCTGCACCCGCTTTCTCCAGCGGCAGCGCATTCCAGTACTGTTGTCTGTCTTTATGTTGAAACGGCACGAACAGCGCGGGTAAACCTGCGGCAGCAATCTCACTCACCGTCAGTGCGCCTGAACGACAGACCACAACATCCGCCCACGCGTAAGCTGCTGCCATATCATCAATAAATTCAGTGACCTTATGCTGCGGTTGACCGGCCTCAACGTAAGCCTGCTCTACGGTCTGCTGTGCGCCCTTACCGCTCTGATGCCAGATAGTCACTGCGTCACCAAGTTTTGCGGCGACCTGCGGCAACGTCTGGTTCAGCACACGTGCGCCCTGCGAACCACCGACAACCAGCACCCGCACCGGACCTTCACGCCCAGCCAGACGTTCTTCGGGTAACGGCAGTGCAAGGACATCAGTACGCACTGGATTCCCCACCACTTCCGCATTCGGGAAAGCACCAGGGAAGGCCTGCATCACCTTCGTCGCGATCTTCGCCAGCCATTTGTTAGTTAACCCGGCGATACCGTTCTGCTCATGCAGTACGACCGGAATACCTAACGACCAGGCCGCCAGGCCGCCAGGGCCAGACACATAACCGCCCATGCCCAGCACCACATCGGGCTTAAACTGCTTCATGATGGCGCGAGCCTGACGCCAGGCATTAAAAATACGCACAGGTGCAGCCAGCAGCGCGTTGAGACCTTTTCCACGCAAACCGGAGATGCGAATAAAGTCAATGTCAATGCCATGCTTCGGCACTAAGTCCGCTTCCATACGATCGGCGGTACCCAGCCAACGAACCTGCCAGCCCTGGGCCATTAAATGGTGCGCAACCGCCAGCCCCGGGAAAACATGCCCACCGGTACCGCCTGCCATCACCATTAACCGCTTCGGTTGACCACTCATCGTGCACCTCGTGTAAACGCCTGGGCTTTTTCCAGACGCGTTTCATAATCAATACGTAACAAAAACATGATGGCTGTCGACATGATCAACAAACTCGACCCACCGTAACTGATCAACGGCAGCGTCAGCCCTTTCGTTGGCAGCATGCCCGCCGCCGCGCCGACGTTTACCAGAGCCTGGAAGCTAAACCAAATCCCGATAGAGCAGGCTAAGAAACCTGAAAAACGGTGGTCAATTTCCAGCGCCTTACGGCCGATCGACATCGCGCGAAAAGCGACGAAGAATACCATTAAAAGAGCAAGTACCACACCGATATAACCCAGCTCCTCCCCAATAATGGCGAAGATAAAGTCGGTGTGCGCTTCCGGCAAATACTCCAGTTTTTGGACTGAATTACCCAATCCCTGGCCCCACACTTCACCGCGACCAAAAGCCATCAGAGACTGTGTCAGCTGATAGCCGCTGCCAAATGGATCTTCCCAGGGATTCCAGAACGAGGTCACACGGCGAATACGATACGGCTCGGCAAGGATCAGCAGCACAACCGCTGAGATCCCCATGCCGATGATGGCGATGAACTGCCACAATTTCGCACCGGCGAGAAACAGCATCGCCAGCGTCGTGACGAACAGCACGACCACTGTACCCAGGTCAGGCTGCGCCAGCAGCAGCACGGCCAGGACCAGAATTACGCCCATCGGCTTTAAGAAGCCGCGCAGGTTGTTACGCACCTCATCAACCTTACGTACCAGATAGTTGGCGAGATAGCAGAACAACGACAGCTTGGTAAACTCCGCAGGCTGAATACGCAGTGGCCCCAACGCAATCCAGCGTGATGCCCCGTTTACGGAGCTCCCCACCACCAGCACGATCAGTAGCATAATGATCGACGCGATCAGCATCGTGGTGCTGTACTTTTGCCAGAACTCCATCGGCAGGCGCAAGGTAATCATCGCCAGACAGAACGCCAGAAAAATATACAGTGCGTCACGCTTAGCAAACAGGAATGGATCGCCTGCCAGACGTTGTCCAACGGGCATTGACGCCGATGTCACCATGATAAAGCCGATCGCTGCCAGACCAAACGTCAACCACAACAGCATGCGGTCGTACATGATCAGGCTGTCCGCGTCTTTCTCACGCGAAGCCATCACCCAGCCTTTAAGTGCCGCAAAGACCCACGCCAGGATTCCGAGTCCCGGTACGCGCGGCAGTTTCAGACGAGGGAGAGATAATCGCATCAACCCAACTCCTTCGCCAGGTGGGTAAAGACGTCGCCACGTTGCTCAAAATTCTTGAACTGATCGAGACTGGCACAGGCGGGAGACAGCAGCACCATGTCGCCCGGTTTAACACGCGGGGCGAGCAGACGCATCGCCTGTTCCATGGTTTCTGTTTGTTCCGCCACTTCCGGTCGCAGCGCGGCAAGCTGCGCACCATCACGACCAAAGCAGTACAGTCGAATGCGATCGCCATTCAGGTAACGGCTTAGCGGAGAAAAATCGGCTGATTTCCCATCGCCGCCCAACAGCAGGTGCAAAGTGCCCTCAACGTGCAGCCCATTCAGCGCGGCTTCGGTGCTGCCGACGTTGGTCGCTTTCGAGTCATTGATCCAACGAACGCCGTTATGTTCCAGCACCATCTGGAAGCGATGAGCCAGGCCGGTAAAGGTCGTCAATGCTTTCAGGCTGGACGCCCGCGGCAGACCCGCAGCATCCGCCAGCGCTAACGCTGCCAGCGCATTGGTATAGTTATGTTGACCGGAAAGGGTCATCTCTTTCACGTTCAATACTTTTTCACCCTTCACCCGCAGCCAGGTTTCACCCTGCTGGCGGTTAAGGTGATAGTCACCCATATTGATGCCAAAGCTCACACAGCGCTCATCGGCACCGCGAACCGGCATAGTTAACGCGTCATCCGCATTGACTACGCACACTTTCGCATTCTCGTAGACGCGCAGTTTGGCTGCACGGTACTGTTGCAGTCCAAACGGATAACGGTCCATGTGATCTTCAGTGACATTCAAAATGGTTGCCGCGACAGCCCGTAAACTGGAGGTCGTCTCCAGTTGGAAGCTGGACAGTTCCAGAACATACAACTCGCGCTCAGCGTCCAGCAACATCAGAGCAGGCAGGCCAATATTACCGCCTACACCGACGTTGACTCCGGCCGCTTTCGCCATTTCGCCAACCAGCGTCGTGACGGTACTTTTACCGTTTGAACCGGTGATCGCGACAATAGGGGCCTGTGCTTCGCGGCAGAACAGCTCGATGTCGCCGACAATCTCAATTCCCGCATCTGCGGCAGCGCTCAGCGAAGGGTGCGCCAGGGCAATACCAGGGCTGGCGACGATTAAATCAGCGGCCAACAGCCAGTCATCATTCAGGCTGCCAACATGATGCTCAACCGCTTCCGGTAATTTATCCAGGCCTGGCGGCGTCGCGCGGGTATCCATAACGCGCGGCGTGACGCCACGTGCCAGAAAGAAATCCACGCAGGACAACCCGGTCAAACCCAGACCGATAATGACGACTTTTTTACCCTGGTAATCAGCCATGATTAACGTACCTTCAGCGTTGCCAGGCCAATCAGGACCAGCATCAGCGAAATAATCCAGAAACGCACAATCACACGCGGTTCCGGCCAACCTTTCAGTTCATAGTGGTGATGAATAGGCGCCATACGGAAAATACGCTGTCCGCGCAGCTTAAAGGAACCCACCTGCAGAATGACCGACAGGGTTTCCACCACAAATACACCGCCCATGATCACCAGCAGGAATTCCTGACGCAGCAGTACGGCAATAATGCCCAGCGCGCCCCCCAGAGCCAGTGAACCGACGTCGCCCATAAAGACCTGTGCCGGATAGGTGTTAAACCACAGGAAGCCTAAACCGGCGCCGACAATTGCTGTACAGACAATCACCAATTCGCCAGCATGGCGTAAATAAGGAATGTGCAGGTAGTTAGCAAAGTTCATGTTACCGGTCGCCCATGCCACCAGTGCAAAACCGGCGGCCACAAACACGGTTGGCATAATCGCCAGACCATCCAGGCCGTCGGTAAGGTTTACCGCATTCCCGGTACCGACAATAACGAAGTACGCCAGCAGGATGTAGAACAAACCCAACTGTGGCATGACGTCTTTAAAGAACGGCACCACCAACTGCGTAGCGGGCGTATCTTTGCCCACCAGATACAGCGCAAACGCGACCCCTAATGCAATGACCGACATCCAGAAATATTTCCAGCGCGCGATCAGGCCCTTAGTGTCTTTACGCACCACTTTGCGGTAGTCATCGACAAAACCGATAATACCGTAGCCAACCAGCACCACCAGCACGCACCAGACGTACGGGTTAGACGGGTAGGCCCACAACAGAACGGAAATCACAATCGCGGTGAGGATCATGATGCCGCCCATGGTCGGCGTACCGCGTTTACTAAAGTGTGATTCCGGGCCGTCGTTACGCACGACCTGGCCAAATGACATTTTTTGCAAGCGGGCGATCATACGCGGGCCCATCCACAACGAGATGAACAGCGCGGTCAGCAGGCTGACGATGGCGCGAAACGTCAGATAGGAAAAGACGTTAAAGCCGGAATAATATTTGACCAAATGTTCGGCCAGCCAAACTAACATGTTCCATTCTCCTGTAATGCGCGTACTACCTCTTCCATGGCGGCACTACGTGAACCCTTCACTAAAATCGTCATAATCTGATGTTCGGCAATCAGTGTCTTAAGATGCGCGACCAACGCGGTTTTATCCGCAAAATGCTCGCCAACACCGCTGGTGTCGCTGATCGCCTGACTCAGTTTCCCTGTACTCAGCACACGGTCGATGCCCGCAGCTTTCGCAGCCATCCCCACCTGTACGTGGCATGCTTCGCTTTCCGCACCCAGCTCTGCCATATCGCCCACAACCAATACTCGGTAGCCCGGCATCTCAGACAGCACCTGTACCGCAGCCGTCATCGAACCGACGTTGGCGTTATAGGAGTCATCCAGCAACAGTTGATTTTCTGCGAGTTGAATCGGGAACAGTCGGCCTGGGACCGCGTGCAGATCCTTCAGACCCGCTTTCACGGCTTCGTGCGTTGCGCCAACCGCCATCGAGAGCGCAGTCGCCGCCAAAGCATTGGCAATATTGTGACGCCCCGGTAATGGCAACAGGACATCAATGCTGCCCGTCGGTGTTTGCAGAGTAAACTCAGTACCGTGCGTGGTCACATGGATGTTAGTCGCCGAAAAGTCGCTATTGGCGGCATTCATAGAGAAGCGCCAGACTTTGCGATCGCCGATGATGTTCTGCCAGTTCAGCCAGTCGTTGTTATCGGCATTCATAATGGCAATACCATTCGCCGACAGACCGGTAAATATTTCACCTTTCGCTTTCGCCACACCCGCCAGAGAGCCAAAACCTTCCAGGTGAGCCGCCGCCAGGTTGTTCACCAGCGCCGCTTCCGGGCGCGTCAGCCCAACGGTCCAGGCGATTTCACCCTGGTGATTCGCGCCAAGCTCAATCACCGCATAGTCATAATTGTTGTTTAACCGCAGCAGCGTCATCGGCACGCCGATATCATTATTCAGATTGCCTGCGGTATATAACGTGTTGCCACACTGACTCAGAATGGCGGCAGTCATCTCTTTAACAGAGGTTTTACCGGACGAACCAGTAAGCGCCACCACACGAGCCGGAACCTGAGCGCGAACCCACGCCGCCAGCTCGCCAAATGCCAGACGCGTATCTTTTACAATCAGCTGCGGAAGGTCGGTATCCAGTGCACGGTTTACCAACAGCGCGCCCGCGCCATTCTCTTTTGCCGTGTCAGCAAAGTCATGGGCATCGAAGCGTTCACCTTTCAGTGCGACAAACAAACAGCCTGGCGTGACTTTACGCGTATCGGTCGTGACCGCATCGAGGGTCAGATCGCCCCCTTTCATATCGCCACCGAGGATTTCCGCCAGTTGGCTGAGCGTTACGTTAATCATGCGATACCCCCCAGCAGACGCGCTGCCGTCACGCGGTCGGAGTAGTCGAGACGGTGGGCACCGACAATCTGATAATCTTCATGGCCTTTGCCAGCGACCAGCACCACGTCATTTTCTTTTGCCTGCATGATGGCGCTAGTGACCGCTTCAGCACGACCTTCCATCACTTTTGCCTGCCCGGCATCCAGCATACCCGCCAGAATGTCATTGATAATGGCGCGAGGCTCTTCGGTGCGTGGGTTGTCATCCGTAACCACAACGACATCGGCAAACTGCTCAGCAATGGCGCCCATCAACGGACGTTTGCCTTTGTCACGATCGCCGCCGCAGCCAAAGACGCACCACAGCTTGCCGGTGCAATGCAGACGGGCCGCCTGCAGCGCTTTTTCCAGCGCATCCGGCGTATGAGCATAATCAACCACAACGGTGGTTTTGCCCGGCGCGCTAAACACTTCCATGCGCCCGCAGACCGGCTGCAGCTGTGCCGCCGTTTTCAGTAATTCCGCTAACGGATAACCCAACGCCAGCAGTGTGGCCAGTGCCAGCAGCAAATTGCTGACGTTAAACGCCCCCATCAGGCGGCTTTCAATTTCGCCTTCTCCCCAGGTAGAGGCAAAGCGAATCGTTGCGCCGCTATCGTGATAGTTCACCTCAACGGCTTTCAGCCAACGACCGTGACAGTTGGGATTAATATGGTCTTCCATCGAGACAGCTACCGCATCCGGCAGCTTCGCCAGCCAGCGGCGACCCACTTCGTCATCCGCATTGACGATAGCCTGTCCACAGTGGTGCGTGGAATACAGCAACCACTTCGCGGCTTCGTAGTGTTCCATATCGCCGTGATAATCGAGATGGTCACGGCTTAAGTTGGTAAATACTGAGGCCGCAAATTTCAGCGCAGCCACACGGTGCTGAACCAGGCCATGCGATGAAACTTCCATCGCGCCAAAGGTCGCGCCCTGTTCAACCAGCCCCGCCAGCACATGCTGAACGTCAACGGCTGACCCAGTGGTATTTTCCGTCGGGATCACTTTACCCAGCAGGCCATTACCTACCGTTCCCATTACTGCACTGGTTTCGCCAAGCAGTTGGCTCCACTGTGCAAGCAACTGGGTGGTGGTGGTTTTACCGTTCGTTCCGGTCACACCGACCAGACGCATATTTTCAGATGGCTCGTGGTAAAAGCGGCCCGCCAGTGCAGATAAGCGCTCGTTAAGCTGGCTGAGATAGATAACCGGAACGCCGTGCATTTCACGGATTTCGCCGTCTGCGGCCTCATCTTTTGCCTCTGCAATAATGGCAGCCACACCTTGCGCTATCGCCTGCGGGATATATCGACGCCCGTCCGCCTGATGACCCACTACTGCTACAAAGAGATCGCCCGATGCAGCCACACGGCTGTCGAGTGTCATCTCTCGCAGTGCTCGCTCCGGTGCACCCGGCACCCATGGAGCAAGAAGGTCGCGCAAATTACGATCTGCCACCTGTTGCCTCGCCTTGATTATTCACAAATTCATTTTTATCGCCCGTTGCCAGCGCATCCGGTTCGATGTTCATGGTGCGCAGTACGCCGCCCATGATGGCACCGAAGACCGGCGCGGAAACGGCGCCACCGTAGTATTTACCCGCCTGCGGATCGTTGATAACAACCACCAGCGCGAAGCGCGGCTGACTCGCAGGCGCAACACCTGCGGTATAAGCAATGTATTTATTGATATAGCGGCCATCTGGCCCGACTTTCTTCGCCGTACCGGTTTTAATGGCGATGCGATAGCCTTTAATCGCCGCCTTCACGCCGCCGCCGCCAGGCAGCGCCACGCTTTCCATCATGTGCACCACGGTGCGTACGGTAGATTCCGGGAAGATACGCTCGCCCGGAACAGGAGGATCAACTTTGGTAATCGACAGCGGGCGATAAACGCCATAGCTGCCGATAGTTGCGTAGACTCGCGCTAACTGTAACGGGGTTACCATTAGCCCATAGCCGAAAGAGAAGGTGGCCCTCTCTATGTCAGACCACCGTTGTTTTTGAGGATATAAGCCACTGCGTTCTCCGACCAACCCCAAATTGGTCGCTTTTCCCAGCCCAAAACGTGAGTAAGTATCTACTAACGCTGAGGACGGCATCGCTAACGCCAGCTTGGAAACACCGACGTTACTCGACTTCTGTAGTACCCCGGTCAGGGTCAATTCGCTATAACGCGCCACGTCTTTAATTTCGTGACCATTAATTCGGTAAGGGATGGTGTTCAGCACGGTATTTTCGCGTACCACACCACGTTGCAGTGCCGTCATCACCACCATGGGCTTAACGGTAGAACCCGGCTCGAAAACGTCGGTAATAGTACGGTTACGCATTGCGTCTTTCGGCGTACCGGTAAGATTATTAGGGTTGTAAGACGGGCTGTTGGCCATCGCCAGCACTTCACCGGTATTAACATCCACCAGAACCGCACTACCTGACTCCGCCTTGTTAAACGCTACGGCGTTATTCAGTTCACGGTAGACCAGCGCCTGTAAACGCTCATCAATACTCAGCGCAAGGTTATGCGCCGCCTGGCTATCGGTAGAGGAAATATCCTCAATGACCCGACCATAACGGTCTTTACGTACGATACGTTCACCCGGCTGCCCCGTGAGCCACTTGTCGAAGCTCTTTTCAACGCCTTCAATCCCCTGGCTGTCAACGTTGGTAAAACCTATGAGGTGAGCGGTCACTTCCCCGGAAGGATAGTAACGACGGGATTCTTCGCGCAGATGGATACCTGGCAGCTTCAGTTTCTTGATGTAGTCGGCCATGTCAGGGTTTACCTGACGCGCAAGATAAATAAAGCGCCCTTTCGGGTTGGCATTAATTCTGCTGGCCAACTGGTCAAGTGGCAGGTTCAACGCGGTTGAAAGTGCTCTCCAGCGCTCGCCGACGCTCACACCGCCCGCGTCATGAACTTCTTTTGGATCAGCCCAAATAGCCTTAACGGGAACACTCACCGCCAGCGGGCGACCTAAACGATCGGTTATCATACCGCGCGATGTGGCAACTTCCTGTACGCGCAGGGAACGCATGTCGCCCTGGCGCACCAGCATGTCTGGCGCGATGATTTGCAGCCAGGCAACACGCCCCAGCAGGAAACCCAGCGCCAGCAAAATACAGCCGCACAGTAACGCAAAACGCCAACTGACAAAGTTGGCTTGTTCTTCCTGACGTTTTGGTTTGTGCGTTTTTGCCGCTGCTTTCATGCGTCGCGTTTATCCTTATTTTTGTACTACGATATTTTCTTGTGAGGGATCAACATGCTGCATTTGCAGCTTTTCCGTTGCGATCCGTTCAACACGGCTATGATCACCGAGCGCGTTCTCCTCAAGGATCAAGTTACGCCATTCGATATCCAGCGCATCTCGCTCCAGAACCAACTGCTCACGCTGCGCGGTCAGTAACCGTGTATGGTGTGCGGTTGTTACGACAGTAACCGCCGTCAAAATAATGCAAATGAACAGGCAGAGTGGCAGCTTCCCAAACCGCAAAAGATCGTCACCGATCACGCCAGGCAAGGCATGGCGCTCGTTGCTTCCTATCGATCCTTTAACTTTGCTGAGGGCTTCTGTCACTCTGCTGATCATGCGTTCGTCCTCTCTGCAATACGCAGAACTGAACTACGGGCACGAGGATTCTCAGCTACCTCTTCTTCACCCGGCATCAACTTGCCTAGTGCTCTCAACTCACGACCGCCCAGTTTTTTGATCTGCGCTTCTGTCATCGGTATTCCAGCCGGAACCTGAGGACCGCGGCTTTGTTCACGCATAAAGCGCTTCACAATGCGATCTTCGAGTGAATGGAAACTAATGATCGAAAGGCGACCACCTGGTGCCAGCACGCTGAGCGAGCTTTTTAGCGCCTGCTCTATCTCCTCCAGTTCACTGTTTACCCAAATGCGCACCGCCTGGAAGGTACGGGTCGCGGGATGTTTGAATTTGTCTTTTACCGGCATTGCCGCTGCAATGACTTCCGCCAGTTCTTTGGTTCGGGTCATCGGTTCTATGCGGTTGCGCTCCACGATGGCACGGGCAATACGTTTGCCGAAGCGCTCCTCGCCAAAGGTTTTAATCACCCAGGCGATATCAGCTTCATCAGCGGTTTGCAGCCATTCAGCGGCAGACTGACCGCGCGTAGGATCCATACGCATATCTAACGGACCGTCACGCATGAATGAAAAGCCGCGTTCGGCATCATCAAGCTGCGGAGAAGACACGCCAAGATCAAGGAGGATTCCATCGATCTTGCCGGTAAGTCCACGCTCGCTCACGTACTCAGCCAGCGCAGAAAAAGGTCCATGAATGATGGAGAAACGGGGATCGGTAATCGTCTGGGCAACGGCAATAGCCTGCGGATCGCGATCGATTGCCAGTAAACGTCCCTCTTCACCAAGCTGTGAGAGGATCAGACGTGAATGACCACCGCGACCAAATGTCCCGTCAATGTAGATGCCGTCTGGACGAATATTCAGGCCATTTACCGCTTCATCCAGCAACACCGTTGTGTGTTTATAATTTTCCATCATCTTATAGAGACAAGTCCTGCAATCGTTCCGACAGCGCGCCGGTCACAGACTGCTCAGCGTCGATATCTTCCTTGACCTGTTGATACCAGGTCGTTTCATCCCACAGCTCAAACTTATTGAACTGCCCAACCAGCATCACTTCTTTTGTCAGTCCCGCGTGTTGTCGCAGAATAGGCGCAATCAATAAGCGACCGGCGTTATCCATCTGACATTCGCTGGCATGTCCCAACAATAAGCGTTGTACGCGACGCTCAGCCGGATTCATGCTCGACAGGCGAGATAGCTTCTGCTCGATAACTTCCCATTCAGGCAGGGGGTACAGCAGCAGGCACGGGTGATGGATGTCAATGGTGCAAACCATTTGACCGGTAGCGCTCTCAAGCAGTTGATCCCGATAACGGGTAGGCACCGATAAGCGCCCTTTACTGTCGAGATTAACTAACGTTGCTCCCCGGAACATGCCAGTCTCCCCCCAATTACCACTTTATCCCACAAAATCCCACTTAAAGGAGTTTACGGAGCGGAGGAAAACCTTGTCAAGCAAGTCACGGCGCTCAGCGGAGCAAAAAACCCAATGTTTACGGCTAATATCAGTGTTGAGCAAATTCCATACAGCAAACGAAGCAAATTAACGTCATGAATATTTGTAAGAAAAAAATCCAACAACTCATCATTGTTTAAAACAACTCAATATCAACCGAGGAAAATATAAAGTGTCAGTTTGCGACGCGAGCGGCATTTTAGGACAATATGCGGCGAGATAACAGTACCAGTTCATCGGTCTGTACGGCCCGTATGGCCAAGGAAGGCGAGAGATTACCGCAATTCGGCGGCAAAGTGTTTGTTAATTCGGCAAATCCACACAAGCATGTAACAAAATAATACAAACGTAACGCGTCGTTACGTATCAATAACCCAAAAAAGGATAGTTGCATTTTTAAATTAGGATAATTAAAGAATGAATTTCAGATAATTCTAAAGAATATTCTTAAATATAATAAGGTTATTTCTGAGAATAAAATATTGATGGCATCAAAGCATTCTCCCCAATGCCATCAATAGCAACCACTTAGTTACGGCTAAGGATGCCGCGGCGGTACAGATTACGCCGGATGCGCGTTAATCCTGGCTTTGGTTTACGCGGTTCATCAAGGCTTGCAAGGACGATCTCCAACACACGCTCAGCCACATCACGGTGGCGCTGTGCGACTGCCAACACCGGGCATTGCAGGAAGTCGAGCAGTTCATGATCGCCGAAGGTCGCAATGGCTAAATCGGACGGCAGTTGCCCATCGCGACGCAATGTCACATCCATCACCCCCTGCAATAGCGCAAATGAGGTGGTGAACAGCGCCTGAGGCATCGGATGCGTTTCCAGCCATTTATCAAACAGCTGTGCTGCTGCTTCCCGCTCATAGCTGTTGGCATACAGGAAATGCACTTCACGCGGATCGTCTTTCCACGCGGTACGGAAACCCTGTTCACGCAGGAAACTGACCGATAATTCAGGGAGCGCCCCCAGGTAGAGCACCGTTTCAGCCGGGAATTTACGTAATTCCTCCGCCAGCATTTCCGCATCATCCTGATCTGCGCCAACAACACTGGTGAAGTGTTCACGATCCAGCGCACGATCCAGCGCCACAATCGGGAATGAACTGTTCGCCCAGCGCTGATAGAACGGATGTTCTGGCGGTAATGAGGTAGACACAATAATAGCGTCAACCTGACGCTGTAAAAGATGCTCAATACAGCGCATTTCGTTATCTGGCTGATCTTCAGAGCAGGCAATCAGCAGTTGATACCCACGCTGACGCGCCTGACGTTCCAGGTAGTTTGCAATGCGGGTATAACTCGTATTCTCCAGGTCCGGGATCACCAACCCGATAGAACGTGTGCGTCCAGCACGGAGCCCGGCCGCCACAGCATTAGGGTGGTAATTATGTTCGCGCACCACCGCCATGACTTTTTCGACCGTTTTGTCGCTTACGCGGTATTGCTTTGCTTTGCCATTAATAACGTAGCTTGCAGTCGTTCGCGAAACGCCGGCCAACCGAGCGATTTCATCCAGTTTCACAATTGCCCCTTGCGTAAAATGTACAAACCATAACCTTTAAGATGGCATGGGTTAAATTTATTAACATCTAAGCGCAGAATAATGACTGCGGCAACCGCTTTTGTCTCTGGTTACTGCTGATTTCGCAAAAAAAAGCAACCGATAGCCAATGCATCTCGCGTAGGCCGGATAAACGTTCGCGCCATCCGGCAAGGTATAATTGCCTGATGGCGACGCTAGCGCGCCTTATCAGGTCTACGTTCTCCCTGCACGTTAACGCATGATTTTATCGCCTCGGGAGAGTCCCACCACACCGGAACGGGCCACTTCTACAATCCTGGCGACTTCACGCAGTGTTGCCAGGAAGGCGTCCAGTTTGTCACTGGTTCCCGCCAGCTGCACCGTGTAAATAGACGGCGTGACATCGATAATTTGTCCACGGAAAATTTCCGTGTTTCGTTTCACCTCTTCCCGACCATAACCACTGGCCTGAATCTTCACCAGCATGATCTCTCGTTCAACGTGAGCACCTTGCCCTAACTCACTCACCCGCAGGACATCCACCAGCTTGTGCAGTTGCTTTTCAATTTGCTCAAGGACTTTTTCATCGCCCACGGTCTGAATCGTCATCCGCGATAATGTCGGATCGTCAGTCGGCGCGACGGTCAGGCTTTCAATGTTGTAACCGCGCTGGGCGAAGAGGCCTATCACGCGCGATAATGCCCCAGACTCGTTTTCCAGTAATACTGATAATATCCGGCGCATAATCAGGTCCTCTCCGTTTTGCTTAACCACATCTCATCCATACCACCACCTCGAATTTGCATCGGGTAGACATGCTCACTGCCATCGACGGTGACATCAACAAATACCAGCCGGTGGTTGCGCACATGTTCCAGTGCTTCACCCAGTTTGCTTTCCAGCTCATCCGGATGATTTATCTGGATACCAATATGCCCATATGCCTCAGCAAGACGGACAAAATCGGGTAGCGACTGCATATAAGACTGCGAATGACGCCCGGAATAGATCATGTCCTGCCACTGTTTCACCATACCGAGATAGCGGTTGTTAAGGTTGAGGACCAGCACCGGCAGCTCATATTGCAGCGCCGTCGACAGCTCCTGGATATTCATCTGAATACTGCCATCACCGGTAACGCAGACTACCGTTTCATTCGGCAGTGCCATCTTCACCCCTAACGCGGCAGGTAAACCGAATCCCATGGTGCCAAGGCCGCCTGAGTTAATCCAACGACGAGGTTTATCAAACGGATAGTAAAGTGCAGCAAACATCTGATGCTGGCCCACATCTGAAGTGACATACGCATCGCCTTTCGTCAGGCGCCAGATGGTTTCAATGACAGCCTGTGGTTTAATACTCTCACTCTGGGTGTCATATTTCAGGCACTGCCGGGCGCGCCAGTGCTCAATCTGTTGCCACCAGTCACGGTTATCATCCAGCGGTTGCTGTGATTTCTCCTGCGGTAGCAGTTCCAGCATCTGCTCAAGCACCAGGCGAGCATCGCCAACGATTGGAATATCCGCAGTAACGGTTTTTGAAATAGAGGTGGGGTCGATATCGATATGTAACACGGTCGCATTCGGGCAATACTTTGCCAGATTATTGGTTGTACGATCGTCAAAGCGAACGCCGACCGCAAATATCACATCCGAATAATGCATCGTCATATTCGCTTCATAAGTACCGTGCATGCCCAGCATGCCCAATGCCTGACGATGTGTTGCCGGAAATGCGCCTAATCCCATCAACGAGGACACGACAGGCAGGTTAAGGGCTTCAGCAATCTGCCCCAGTTGCTCATGACAGGCCGAATTCACTGCACCGCCACCAACATAAACCACCGGTTTTTTAGCCGCCACCAGCGTTTGCAGCGCCCGTTTTATCTGTCCCTTATGCCCTGTCGTCGTCGGATTATACGAACGCATACTTACTGATTCAGGCCAGCTATAAGGCAATTTCTTCGCAGGATTCAGGATATCTTTTGGCAAATCCACAACCACAGGACCGGGGCGACCGCTTGCGGCCAGCCAAAAGGCTTTCTTCAGCACCTGAGGTATATCTTCCGTTTGCTTGACCAGAAAGCTGTGCTTCACCACCGGACGGGATATCCCCACCATATCGCACTCCTGAAAGGCATCGTAGCCAATCAGAGAGGTAGCCACCTGCCCGGAGAGGATCACCAGCGGGATGGAGTCCATGTACGCCGTTGCGATACCAGTGATCGCATTGGTTGCTCCCGGCCCTGAGGTGACCAACACAACGCCCACTTCCCCCGTGGCACGTGCCAGACCATCAGCCATATGGACCGCGGCTTGCTCATGGCGAACCAGCACATGATCAATACCACCGACCGTATGCAAAGCATCATAAATATCGAGGACTGCGCCCCCGGGATACCCGAATACCTGCTTCACACCCTGATCGATGAGCGATCGGACGACCATCTCGGCTCCAGACAACATCTCCATGGCTTGCCTCCACTCTTATAATGAATAACGGTTTAACAACACATTAACCGCTGACGATAAGGCATGGCAATTGACACCGAAGTGGTGGTGTAACAGCGGATAAGAATAAAACGGAGGAAAGAACCGAATAAACGGAGAATTAAACCAGTATAAGCAAATGAAATGACAAATAATCGCTTAAAAATGAGCACTTACAGCGATTACTCTATTTTTTCACCCTCACAGGCAAAAACCAAAAGCAGATTTCAGCATAAAATTTCAAATAAAAATAAAAAAGCAGAATAAACCAGATGCATCATCGGATTTACTCTGCCATAGGTCACTGCTTACAGATGGAGACTAACAGCTCTTCCATCCATTGATGTCCTTTATCCCGACCAGCGGCTTCATGCCAGGAAAGATAACAAGTCCGGCTATTCAATTTTAAAGGTAGAGGTAATATTTGCAGTTCTAAAGCCCCGGAGAACTCTTCAGCTAACCAGCGTGGCGCAATAGAAACCAAATGAGTTTGAGATACAATATTCAGTACGCTGATTAATGCCATTCCCTGATAAGCGACGCAGGCTTGTTTATCCTGAGTGTCATACCAGGGTTGACTGAATGACGCAAAGCGATCGAGAGAAACTACCGCATGCTGTTCATTATAGACATCACTCTCCAGTAATGGACCGCTAATGCGCGGGTGTTTTTTACTTACGACTAACACCATCTCATCGTTGAATAACGGAATGCTGGTAAATTCAGGGCGGCGAAATTCTTCATAACTAATAACGAATTCTGTTTCCTGATACCGTAATTGATGTTCTGTATTTTGGTTGAGCGATGATTTAAATACGACATGAATATTAGGCGCAACTTGCTCAACGCGATTGTAAATCAAAGACGTGAGAATATTATCCAATGGGCTACAGACGCAGAGATTAAATACTCGTGAGCTGCTGGTGGGTTCAAAACCGGACCCTGGCAATTCATTTTGCACCAATTGCAGCGCCTGACGAACAGAGCCAAATAGCTGAAAAGCCCGTGCTGTTGGCTGGATGCCTCGACCATAGCGCACAAAGAGCTCATCATTAAACATAACCTTCAGACGCGCGACTGCGTTGCTGACTGCAGGCTGCGACATCCCCAAAGAATGCGCTGCGCGAGTAATATTCTGTTCTTGCATCACCGCGTCAAAAACGGTTAATAAATTAAGGTCAACCATGCGTAGCTGCGGCTTCCCCATCTCTAAAAGATTAGGTTTATCTATTATTTTTATTTCTGGCATATTTAACTCCACTGTCACTCTAAACTCCCTTTTCCCAGACGGAGCTCAGAAATAACCTCCGCTAATATGATTTACCATGCATATAAAATAAGAAAAAGGGAAAGCATTAAAATTAGGAAAACATAAAGGCACTAGCCTGAATAAACAAAAACCAATGCGAGCGCAGTGTGGCAGAAGTCACTGCACGATGACTCATACGTTTAAGTGTCGAAAACAATATAACCATAACCATGGCAAATACACAATCATACGAATGGTGAATATATATTTAAGATTTAATTAAATGTTTATATCATTAACACCGCAATGCTTAACATTTATTTATCAATCATGTTTCCCTCCTCACCTCACATCCATTCAAAATTAGTATAAAAACCGATAAATCATAAAGATAAAAAATCCATCCACAAATTGTCTCTTCAATATACCGTGACAATAGCTGAAAACAAATATGCTCAAATATGTCAAACCGTTAAAAGTATGTAATCCTCACGCTGATTTATTTTATACAACCATAAAAATTCAGCACAATTCGCTCAAAGTTCAGGAGATATTTTTCGCCGAATGGGGGCGTTTTTAGGGGATGGGGTTGACATCAATCTTCATATCCAGTACCACTAAAAGCATATCGCATTCGCCTGGAGCTTGATTGATGACTTACATTGCTCGTTTTAACGGTCTACTACTACTAAACGCATTCTCATTGCGCGGTAGACTGGTGGACGACATTCAGCATTAAGTCAGCTCCAGTTAAGACAAAAACCCGCGCCATTGCGCGGGTTTTTTTATGCTCGAAGCAAGGCGCCCTAAACACCAAGGACCCAAACCATGAGCCAGCAAGTCATTATTTTCGATACCACCTTACGCGATGGTGAACAGGCGTTACAGGCAAGCCTGAGTGTGAAAGAAAAACTGCAGATAGCTCTGGCCCTCGAGCGTATGGGCGTTGACGTGATGGAGGTGGGGTTCCCTGTTTCTTCACCGGGTGACTTTGAATCAGTACAGACCATTGCCCGTCAGGTTAAAAACAGCCGTGTTTGCGCATTAGCTCGCTGTGTGGAAAAAGATATCGATGTGGCAGCAGAATCCCTGAAAGTGGCTGAAGCTTTCCGCATTCACACATTCATTGCCACGTCACCGATGCACATCGCGACAAAATTGCGCAGTACGTTGGATGAGGTGATTGAACGCGCCGTCTACATGGTTAAGCGGGCACGTAATTACACTGATGACGTGGAATTCTCCTGTGAAGACGCAGGCCGTACCCCGATAGCCGATCTGGCTCGCGTGGTAGAAGCGGCCATTAACGCCGGTGCCAGAACCATCAACATTCCCGATACCGTCGGTTACACCATGCCTTTCGAATTTGGCGCAATCATTTCAGGTCTGTATGAGCGGGTGCCAAACATCAATAAAGCCATTATTTCTGTACACACCCATGACGATTTAGGCCTGGGCGTCGGTAACGCACTGGCGGCTGTTCATGCGGGTGCTCGTCAGGTTGAAGGTGCGATGAACGGTATCGGCGAACGCGCGGGCAACTGTTCACTGGAAGAAGTGATCATGGCGATCAAGGTCCGCAAAGATATCCTGAACGTGCAAACCCGTATTAATCATCAGGAAATCTGGCGTACCAGCCAGTTAGTCAGCCAAATCTGCAACATGCCGATTCCTGCCAACAAAGCGATTGTGGGTAGTGGTGCCTTTGCTCACTCCTCCGGTATCCATCAGGACGGCGTACTGAAAAACCGTGAAAACTACGAAATCATGACGCCTGAATCCATCGGTTTGAACCAGGTACAGTTGAACCTGACCTCCCGTTCAGGACGCGCTGCGGTGAAACATCGTATGGATGAGATGGGCTACAAAGAAAGCGAATACAGCCTGGACAATCTGTATGACGCGTTCCTGAAGCTGGCAGATAAAAAAGGTCAAGTGTTCGACTACGACCTGGAAGCGCTGGCCTTTATTAACAAACAGCAGGAAGAACCAGAACACTTCCGTCTGGACTATTTCAGTGTGCAGTCTGGCTCTAATGATATTGCCACTGCCTCCGTCAAGTTGGCCTGTGGCGAAGAAGTCAAAGCCGAAGCGGCTAACGGTAACGGCCCGGTCGATGCCATTTATCAGGCTATTAACCGCGTGACGGAATATAACGTCGAACTCGTCAAATATAGCCTGACCGCTAAAGGCCACGGTAAAGATGCGCTGGGTCAGGTGGATATCGTCGCCAACTATAACGGTCGCCGCTTCCACGGCGTCGGTCTGGCAACAGATATCGTCGAGTCTTCCGCCAAAGCGATGGTACATGTGCTGAACAACATCTGGCGCGCTGAAGAAGTCGAAAAAGAATTGCAACGCAAAGCTCAGAACAACGAGAACAACAAGGAAACCGTGTGATGTCGAAGAATTATCATATTGCTGTTTTGCCGGGTGACGGTATTGGTCCGGAAGTGATGGCGCAAGCATTGAAAGTACTGGACGCAATTCGCAACCGTTTTGGCATGCGCATTACCACCAGCCACTATGACGTAGGCGGAGCCGCTATCGATAACCACGGTCAGCCGCTGCCACCGGCAACGGTTGAAGGCTGTGAGCAAGCCGACGCCATTCTGTTTGGCTCAGTTGGCGGCCCGAAATGGGAACATCTGCCGCCTAACCAGCAACCCGAGCGTGGTGCACTGCTGCCGTTGCGTAAGCACTTTAAATTATTCAGTAACCTGCGTCCGGCTAAGTTGTACCAGGGGCTGGAAGCCTTTTGCCCGCTGCGCGCCGACATTGCAGCTAACGGTTTCGACATCCTGTGCGTACGTGAACTGACGGGTGGGATCTATTTCGGTCAACCTAAAGGCCGCGAAGGCAGCGGGCAACATGAAAAAGCCTTTGATACTGAGGTTTATCACCGTTTCGAGATCGAGCGTATTGCCCGTATCGCGTTTGAGTCCGCGCGCCAGCGTCGTCGTAAAGTCACGTCGATTGATAAAGCCAACGTGCTGCAAACATCCATCTTGTGGCGTGAAATCGTCAATGAAATCGCCAACGAATACCCGGATGTTGAACTGGCGCATATGTATATCGACAACGCGACAATGCAATTAATCAAAGACCCGTCTCAGTTCGACGTACTGCTGTGTTCAAACCTGTTTGGTGACATTCTGTCTGATGAGTGCGCCATGATCACTGGCTCAATGGGCATGTTACCGTCTGCCAGCCTGAATGAGCAGGGCTTTGGCCTGTACGAGCCGGCTGGCGGTTCTGCACCCGATATCGCAGGGAAAAATATTGCAAACCCGATCGCCCAAATTCTGTCGCTGGCCCTGCTGTTGCGTTACAGCCTGGATGCCAATGATGCGGCAACCGCAATTGAGAGCGCCATCAACCGCGCATTAGAAGAAGGTATTCGCACCGGTGACTTAGCCCGTGGCGCTGCCGCAGTCAGTACCGATGAGATGGGCGATATCATCGCTCGCTACGTCGCTGAAGGGGTGTAATCATGGCTAAGACGTTATACGAAAAATTGTTTAATGCGCACGTCGTCTTTGAGGCGCAAAATGAAACCCCACTGTTATATATCGACAGACATCTGGTGCATGAGGTGACCTCTCCGCAGGCATTTGATGGTTTGCGTGCGCATGGCCGCCAGGTTCGCCAGCCGGGTAAAACCTTTGCCACGATGGACCACAACGTTTCGACGCAAACTAAAGACATTAACGCCTCAGGCGAAATGGCGCGTATTCAGATGCAGGAGCTGATCAAAAACTGCAATGAATTTGGCGTGGAACTGTACGATCTGAACCACCCATATCAGGGCATCGTCCACGTGATGGGGCCAGAACAAGGTGTAACGTTACCGGGCATGACCATCGTCTGCGGTGACTCGCATACCGCCACCCACGGCGCGTTCGGTGCACTGGCGTTTGGAATCGGGACCTCCGAGGTAGAGCACGTCCTGGCCACTCAGACCCTGAAACAGGGGCGCGCGAAGACCATGAAGATCGAAGTTAATGGTAAAGCCGCTCCGGGCATCACCGCCAAAGATATCGTGCTGGCCATTATCGGTAAAACCGGTAGCGCAGGCGGTACCGGACATGTCGTTGAGTTTTGCGGCGAAGCCATTCGCGCACTGAGCATGGAAGGCCGTATGACGCTGTGCAACATGGCCATTGAAATGGGTGCCAAAGCGGGCCTGGTCGCACCGGATGAAACCACGTTCAACTATGTGCAGGGCCGTTTGCACGCCCCGAAAGGTGACGACTTTGCCAATGCAGTTGCGTACTGGAAAACGCTGAAAACCGACGATGGCGCAACGTTTGATACCATTGTCACCTTGCAGGCAGAAGAGATCGCGCCGCAGGTGACATGGGGAACGAACCCTGGCCAGGTCATCTCAGTGAACGATAATATCCCCGACCCGGCATCATTTACCGATCCCGTGGAACGCGCTTCAGCAGAAAAAGCGCTGGCTTATATGGGGCTGGAACCCGGTATTCCATTAACCGAAGTCGCTATCGATAAAGTCTTCATCGGCTCCTGCACCAACTCACGTATTGAAGATTTACGCGCCGCGGCAGAAATTGCCAAAGGTCGTAAAGTCGCCCCGGGCGTTCAGGCACTGGTTGTTCCAGGTTCTGGTCCGGTAAAAGCGCAAGCGGAAGCAGAAGGTCTGGATAAGATTTTCATTGAAGCCGGTTTTGAATGGCGCTTACCAGGCTGTTCCATGTGTCTGGCCATGAACAACGATCGTCTGAATCCGGGTGAGCGCTGTGCTTCTACCAGCAATCGTAATTTTGAGGGCCGTCAGGGCCGCGGTGGACGCACACACTTAGTCAGCCCGGCAATGGCCGCCGCTGCCGCCGTTACCGGCCATTTTGCCGACATTCGCAGCATCAAATAAGGAAACTACCATGGCAGAGAAATTTACCCAGCATACCGGCCTGGTTGTCCCATTGGATGCCGCCAACGTCGATACCGATGCCATTATTCCCAAACAGTTTTTGCAGAAAGTAACACGCACCGGGTTTGGCGCTCATCTGTTTAACGACTGGCGTTTCCTGGACGAAAAGGGGCAACAGCCTAATCCGGCGTTCGTGCTGAACTTCCCGGAATATAAAGGTGCGTCAATTCTGCTGGCGCGGGAAAACTTTGGCTGCGGCTCTTCACGTGAGCATGCGCCCTGGGCGCTGACCGATTATGGTTTCAAAGTGGTCATTGCGCCGAGCTTCGCCGACATCTTCTACGGCAACAGCTTCAACAACCAACTGCTGCCGGTGAAATTAAGCGATGAAGAAGTCGATGAGCTGTTCAAACTGGTACAGGCAAATCCGGGCATCCGTTTTGAGGTTGATCTGGAAGCGCAGGAGGTGAAAGCCGGAGACAAAGCGTATCCATTCGAAATTGACGCTTTCCGTCGCCACTGCATGCTGAATGGTCTCGACAGCATCGGACTGACGCTGCAACACGAAGCGGCGATTACCGAGTACGAACACAAGCAACCTGCATTTATGCGCTAGCGCTTGTTGTACCGGATGCGCTGCGCTTTTTCGTCCTACAGGTATGGATTATGTGTAGGCCGGATAAGCGCAGCGCATTCGGCAACATCATTAAACGTCTTTCACCCGCCCGGTCATCACCAGCGTAACCACAGAAATCGCCGCGATTACCCAGTAAACGGCAAAATGTCCGTAGCTTTGCGCCACTGCTCCCTGAATCACCCCCGCCAGAATGACCCCCGTTGAAATACTGTTGGTAAATAATGTGGTGGCAGAACCCGCGCGTCCCGGCATTAGATCCTGAAACCACAGCATCCCTATCCCAGCGATAATACCGATGAATACGGCGTTAAATAGCTGCAAAATAAGCAACGCCATATGGCTGTGAAAGAAAATAAGACCAAGGTAAAACAGCACCCCCGCTGCCACGGCGGTAATCATCATTCGCCGTTTACCAAAACGCTTCACAGAGTAACCGGCCAGAATCATCGCCGGTATTTCCAGCCCGGCAGCTGTCCCCATCAGGAGCCCTGCAAGCTTGTCGGGTAAACCCAGTTCAAGGCTTATCCACAGCGGCATATCGATGATGTACATCGTGTTGCAGGTCCACATCAACGTGGAGGCAATAAACAGCATGCGTACATTTTTATCCTGCCAGCCCCCCGCTTGTTCAGGCGGTAGATCAACAGGTTGATCCACCCGGGGAACAGAGGGCAGGATCAGCGCAATCAGCACGAGGCTAATCGCGAAAATACCAGCCGCAATAGAGAACATCACCGTGAAACCGTAATTCAGTGCCAGCATGAATGCCAGCGGTGGCCCAATAACCCA
Organism: Citrobacter sp. U14242; assembly: GCF_046555775.1. Classification (NCBI taxonomy): domain Bacteria; kingdom Pseudomonadati; phylum Pseudomonadota; class Gammaproteobacteria; order Enterobacterales; family Enterobacteriaceae; genus Citrobacter; species Citrobacter sp. U14242. Next base: position 181,180 of record NZ_JBKGLW010000007.1, on the reverse strand, counting down.
GGCCAACGAAAGCTGTACGCGCATCACTGAGCTAAACATCACCACTTCGCGCGCGGAGTTATCCGCATATTCCCGCGCCAGCGCAAACAACTGCGGCATCGCAGTATTGGCCAGCGAGGCCAGCAGCACACCACAGGTAATCAACGTGAGATAATGACGATTAAAGGCAAAAAGCAGCGCGTTACCAACAGCCATCAGACAGCAGAACATGATCAGCTTTCGTCGATCGCCCTGGTTATCGGAACGTTTTGCAAGCCCGAGGCTGACCACGATCCCGGCAATCGCATTGACGGTATAAAACAACCCTACCCAGAATGGCTGCGCCCCGACCTCACGGCTCAGAAACAGACTCAGCGTGGGTGCCTGTAACGCGCCCGCCACGCCCATCATAAAAGCAACCGACATAAATGCCGCGTAAACGCCATTGAGGCGCCGTCCCATGGTCATAATCCAGAGCATTTTTATCCCTATTGGCTGGGCTGATACGAAAAAAGCCAGCAGAAAAAATCTGCTGGCGGGTGAATAGAGGCTGTATCCTGCCATTATACCTGGCATCGACGCTGGGTAGAATGGCAGGACACAGCCTGCACCAATACTCAGTCACACATGATGTCTGCAATTCTCAATTCAGAGGTCAGGCTGTCACCTCCCACTGCATCAGTTCTTCGAGCATCTTTAAGCGCTGCGGCGCGCTCAGGCAAGCCAACCAGGACGATTTCTCTGCCGCGGTAAAGTACTTCATATAGAACTGACGCATAGATGACCCCTTCGTTGTCTCATCGCTTCATCGGAATCTATTATTGGCTTAATATAGGGATAATAAAATTGCTGAGTTTTGTGCAGGAGTTCCCCTTTTATGTCTTCTGGTCGTTTGCAACAACAGTTTATCCGTCTGTGGCAATGCTGTGACGGCAAAACGCAAGACACTACGCTGAACGAGCTGGCGGAGTTGCTTAGCTGCTCTCGCCGTCATATGCGAACCCTGCTCAATACCATGCAGGAACGTGGCTGGTTAACATGGGAAGCGGAGGTCGGCCGGGGTAAACGCTCACGCCTGACATTCCTCTATACCGGGTTGGCGCTCCAGCAACAGCGAGCGGAAGACCTGCTGGAGCAGGATCGCATCGATCAGCTGGTACAACTGGTCGGCGACAAAACGGCCGTGCGACAGATGCTGGTTTCCCACCTCGGCCGTAGCTTTCGCCAGGGGCGGCACATCATGCGCGTCCTGTATTATCGACCGATGCGCAACCTGCTACCTGGAACAGCATTACGCCGTTCCGAAACCCATATCGCCCGGCAAATCTTCAGCGCCTTAATTCGTGTAAATGAGGAAAATGGGGAACTGGAACCTGACATCGCGCATCACTGGCAGCAGATTTCACCTTTGCACTGGCGATTCTTTCTACGCCCGGGGATCCATTTTCACCACGGCCGCGAGCTGGAAATGGACGATGTGATCGCCTCACTAACCCGCATTAATACGTTGCCGCTGTACTCGCACATTACGCATATCGTCTCCCCCACGGCCTGGACGCTGGATATTCATCTTGCGCAAGCGGATCGCTGGCTTCCCTGGTTACTGGGGCAAGTGCCCGCCATGATCCTGCCGCGAGAATGGGAAACGCTGAGTAATTTTTCCAGCCATCCCATCGGTACTGGCCCGTATGCGGTAATGCGCAACACCAGTAACCAGCTGAAAATTCACGCGTTCGATGACTATTTTGGCTACCGGGCGCTGATCGACGAAGTGAACGTTTGGGTGTTACCTGACATTGGTGAAGAACCCGGAGGCGGGTTAACGCTCCAGGGCCCAACAGAAGATGAAAAGGCAATCGAGAGCCGGCTGGAAGAAGGATGCTACTACCTGCTGTTTGATGCACGTACTGCGCGTGGCGCCAGGCAGGATGTCCGGGAGTGGGTAAGCCGCGTGCTCTCTCCGACAAATTTGATCTACCACGCTGACGAGCAGTATCAACGACACTGGTTCCCTGCTTACGGATTGTTGCCCCGCTGGCATCACGCCAGGCCTGGTCATGGTGAAAAGCCCGCCGGGCTGGAAACCCTGACGCTCACCTACTATCGCGATCATATTGAGCATCGGGTCATCGCGCAGATTATGCAGACGTTACTGGCAGCGCATGAGGTACAGTTAACCATTCAGGAGATCGACTACGATCAATGGCATGCGGGTGATGTCAGCAGTGATATCTGGCTCAACAGCGCTAACTTCACCTTGCCGTTGGACTTCTCACTGTTCGCCCATTTATGTGAAGTCCCGCTGCTGCAAAACTGTATCTCGCGAGACTGGGAAAACGATGCCGCCCGCTGGCGAACCGGTGAAATGAGTCTGGCTTCGTGGTGTCAACAGCTACTCGCCACTAAAGCCATTGTGCCATTGATCCATCACTGGTTGATCATTCAGGGGCAGCGCAGTATGCGTGGCCTACGGATGAATACCCTCGGCTGGTTTGATTTTAAATCGGCCTGGTTTGCGCCGCCGGATCCTTAATTGCTGCCGGGCAACAAAATCATTACACTAACGCCGTTCTCAACGGGGTGCCAGAAAACAAATATACGCTAAATCGTTCATGATGCATCAAGGCGGCAAGCGAGTGAATCCTCAGGAGCATAGATAACTATGTGACTGGGGTGAGCGAACGCAGGCAGCGTGAAGGATGACGCGTATGGGCTGAGAAAATACCCGTCGAACCTGATCCGGATAATGCCGGCGAAGGGATTTGAGGCTGCAACTCAAGTCCTTTGCCACCCAACTCTTGAGGTGCAAAGTGTTAAAAAAATGTCTTCCCCTGCTGTTATTGTGCGCAGCGCCTGCCTTCGCTAAACCCGTTCTGACTGTCTATACCTATGATTCATTCGCCGCCGACTGGGGCCCCGGCCCAACCATCAAAAAAGCCTTCGAAGCTGACTGCAACTGCGAACTGAAACTGGTCGCGCTGGAGGATGGCGTATCGCTGCTGAACCGCCTGCGTATGGAAGGAAAAAATAGCAAAGCTGACATCGTACTGGGGCTGGACAACAACCTTCTGTCAGCCGCTACGCAAACCGGGCTGTTCGCTAAAAGCAACGTGCCGGAGAGTGCAGTCAGTGTGCCAGGCGGATGGAAAAACGACACCTTTGTCCCGTTTGATTACGGTTATTTCGCCTTCGTTTATGATAAAAACAAGCTGAAAAACCCGCCGAAAAGCCTGAAAGAACTGGTCGAAAGCGACCAGAAATGGCGTGTGATTTATCAGGACCCGCGCACCAGCACGCCGGGTCTGGGACTGCTGCTGTGGATGCAGAAAGTTTATGGTGATAAAGCGCCAGAAGCCTGGCAGAAACTGGCAGCCAAAACCGTCACCGTCACCAAAGGCTGGAGTGAAGCTTACGGCCTGTTCCTGAAGGGTGAAAGCGATCTGGTGCTGAGTTATACCACCTCCCCGGCCTATCATATTATCGAAGAGAAAAAGGGTAACTACGCCGCCGCCAACTTTAGCGAAGGTCACTATCTGCAGGTGGAGGTTGCCGCGCGTACCGCTGCCAGCAAGCAACCAGAGCTGGCGGAAAAATTCCTGAAATTTATGGTATCTCCGGCATTCCAGAATGCGATCCCAACGGGCAACTGGATGTATCCGGTGACGCAGGTCACCCTGCCGCCAGGATTTGAGCAACTGGAAAAACCGGTCAACGCACTGGAATTTACCCCGCAGCAAGTTGCTGCCCAGCGCCAGGCATGGATTAGCGAATGGCAACGCGCCGTCAGCCGTTAATTCCCGGCTGGCTGATCCCAGGGCTTTCAGCTGCCACATTGATGGTGGCTGTCGCGCTGGCCGCATTTCTGGCACTGTGGTTTAACGCACCGCAGGGAGAATGGTTATCGCTCTGGCAGGACAGCTACCTGTGGCACGTGGTGCGCTTTTCTTTCTGGCAGGCATTTTTATCCGCAGTGTTGTCCGTTATCCCGGCGATTTTCCTCGCCAGAGCGCTCTATCGCCGGCGCTTTCCCGGACGTCTGGCCCTGTTGCGCCTGTGCGCGATGACGCTGATCTTGCCGGTGCTGGTCGCCGTATTCGGCATCCTTAGCGTATATGGTCGTCAGGGCTGGCTGGCCTCGCTCTGGCACACATTCGGGCTGGAGTGGACGTTTTCGCCATACGGCTTACAGGGTATTCTGCTGGCGCATGTCTTTTTCAACCTGCCGATGGCCAGTCGTTTACTGCTGCAATCGCTGGAGAACATCCCCGGCGAGCAACGCCAGCTCGCGGCGCAGTTAGGGATGCGCGGCTGGCATTTCTTCCGTTTTGTTGAGTGGCCGTGGCTGCGTCGTCAGATCCTTCCCGTAGCAGCACTTATCTTTATGCTGTGTTTCGCCAGCTTCGCCACCGTGCTGTCGCTCGGCGGCGGGCCGCAGGCAACCACTATCGAGCTGGCTATCTATCAGGCACTGAGCTTTGATTACGATCCCGCGCGGGCGGCTATGCTGGCCCTGATCCAAATGGTTTGCTGTTTAGCGCTGGTACTAATCAGCCAACGGTTGAGTCGCGCAATCGCACCCGGTACTACGCTGGTACAAGGCTGGCGCGATCCCGACGATCGTCTACACAGCCGACTGGCTGACTTAATGTTGATTGCTCTCGCTCTGTTGCTGTTGCTTCCACCGTTGCTGGCGGTGATTGTCGATGGTTTAAACCGCAATGTGCTGGATGTGCTTACGCAGCCAGTGCTGTGGCAAGCACTGGGGACGTCACTGCGCATCGCGCTGGCGGCAGGCATATTGTGCGTCATTCTGACTATGATGCTGCTGTGGAGTAGCCGCGAACTGCGTGCCCGGCAGCAGGTATTGGCAGGTCAGGCACTGGAACTGAGCGGCATGATGATACTCGCCATGCCGGGTATCGTGCTGGCCACCGGGTTCTTTTTGCTGCTCAATAACAGCATTGGATTGCCGGAATCGGCTGACGCCATCGTGATTTTCACCAATGCGCTGATGGCGATCCCTTACGCACTGAAGGTGCTGGAAAACCCGATGCGCGATGTGACCGCACGCTACAGTATGTTGTGTCAGTCTTTGGGTATTGAAGGATGGTCACGGCTGAAAGTGGTTGAACTACGGGCCCTGAAGCGCCCGCTGGCGCAGGCGATGGCCTTTGCCTGCGTACTGTCGATTGGCGATTTTGGTGTGGTGGCACTGTTTGGCAACGAGGATTTCCGCACGCTACCGTTTTATCTGTATCAGCAGATTGGATCTTACCGCAGTCAGGATGGCGCTGTTACTGCGTTATTGCTGCTGATCCTGTGCTTTACACTGTTTACCGTTATTGAAAAATTGCCGGGACGAAATGTTAAAACTGATTGATATTACATGGCTTTATCACCACTTACCCATGCGTTTCACATTATCGGTAGCGCGCGGTGAGCAAGTCGCGGTGCTCGGGCCCAGCGGCGCCGGGAAAAGCACGCTATTGAATCTGATTGCCGGATTTCTGACGCCTGCCAGCGGCACAATGATGATTGAAGGCGAAGATCACACCGTCACACCGCCCTCTCGTCGTCCTGTTTCCATGCTGTTTCAGGAAAACAACCTGTTCAACCATCTGAACGTGCAGCAAAACATCGGCCTGGGTTTGAATCCGGGATTAAGACTGAACGCGTCTCAGCATGAAAAACTACAGCACATCGCCCAACAAATGGGTCTTGATAACCTGCTGGACAGACTCCCCGGCGAGCTTTCCGGCGGCCAAAGGCAACGTGTAGCGCTGGCACGTTGTCTGGTTCGCGAACAACCCGTTTTACTGCTTGATGAGCCGTTTTCTGCACTCGACCCGGCGTTGCGCCAGGAGATGCTATCGCTGGTTGCCGAGGTCTGTCGTGACAAACAACTGACGATGCTGATGGTCTCCCATAGCGTTGAAGATGCGGCACGCATTGCGCCACGCTCAATTGTGGTCGCCGATGGGCGCATTGCATGGCAAGGAAATACGGAGGCGTTATTGAGTGGGCAAGCCAGCGCTTCGGCACTATTGGGCATCAAAACCGGGTAATCGATTTGATATTGTGTAAGCCGGATAAGCGTCAGCGCCATCCGGCAGTCCACCTCTTAGTAACCCACCACTTTGCGCAAAATATCGAGATACACCGGCATCAGTGGATGACGTAATAACGCCACCAGCGCGACTACGCCAACCCCAAGCGTCAGCGGCGCCAGATACAGCAGGCGGCCTCGCGGTAAATATGCGGTTAAACGATCGACAGCGGCTTTGCCACTGCGCCACAGTCGCCAACACAGCCAGCCACCAACCCACAGCAGCAATGCAGTCGCCAGCAACAGCCATTTGAAATCTCCGCTCTGCATATCGGAAGGAATATCGATTGCCGCGCCCGCCAAAATACCCGGCAGGAAATAGAACGGTGGCCACAGCACACAGCCAATGATATTGGGGACGATGAATTTGGCGACGGGCAGATCCAGCATTCCCGCAACCATTGGTACCAGTGGACGCGTCGGGCCAACAAAACGCCCCACCAAAATAGTAAACATGCTGTGCTGGTGTAGCGCGTGTTCGGTCTTGTCCAGCAACGCCTTGTTCTTTTTCATGAAGGACCAACGGTGCAACGGCTTTTTAAAACGCCAGCCCAGCCAGAAAGAGATCCAGTCCCCCAACAAGCAACCGACGATGCCCGCAAGCCAGGCATGCCAGAAATTCAGTTCACCACTGCCAATTAAGGCACCCAACCCCGCCATCATCACGGTGCCAGGTAGAATCAGGCCAACCAGCGCCAGAGACTCTAAAAAAGCCACCAGAAGCACAGCTATCAAAGAGTACATGGCGGACTGGAGAATAAAGTGTTCCAGCAATGCTTGCATAATGTGTCCGTCAGATTTACGAAGCAGGGATTCTGCTAACCCTTCTCAACTTCGTCAAGCCATCAATTGTCTGAATAGATTGCGAGTTATGACAACTTTCAGGACACATCATTCACTTTTTATTCACATCCAGCGCGAAACTCGCTCGGACTGGCACCGGTGCATTTTTTGAATACGCGGGAGAAATAGAGTTGGTCGTCAAAGCCAACATTACGACCCACCGTAGCAATAGGCATACGTGTGGTACTCAGCAGTAACTTGGCCTGGCTGATACGCTGATCCTCGCGCCAGCTTAATACGCTGATGCCCAACTGCTGACGGAACAGATGCGACAGCCGGGACGGTGACAGGCAGACATGCTGCGCAACGCTGGCAATGTCAAAATTACTGTCCGCCAGATGATCGCTGATGTACTGGCAGGCATCGCGCACGCGGTTATCCATCGGGGGATGCAGCGATTCGTTAATCGCTTCCATACGCCTGAGCAATAATTGCTCCAGCAGGTTAATCGCCAGCAGTTCGGAATAGCGCCCTTCCCCCTGTCCGGCATGAATGATCTGTCCAAACAGTTCATTAAAATGCGGCTGGTGCGCTTCGTCCGGGCGGAAAAAACCGGTCTGGGCAAAGATTGCCGGCCAGGCCAGCCACTCCTGCCAGTAGGCTCGCGGTCGGAAGTAAACCCACTGGTGATACCATTCACTGGCATCGGGATGGCGTCCGTAGTGGTGAATTTCGCCGGGTGGAAACAGCAAAATATCGCCAGGTCGACAGACAAACTGCTTACCCTGATTATTGATGATCCCTTCGCCCCGGATGGTGAGGTTCAGGATATAACCTTTCATGCCCAACGGCCTGTCGATAAAAAAATCCAGATACCCGTTCGCCTCAATGGGGGTTAAACCCGCCACCAAATGCGCATTAAACGAATACCCAGGTAGCAGGGGATCGTTTTGCGGTTCAGCCATAATTTCAATACTCCCTCTGTTCTGATAAGAAACAATTTGTCCATATTGTGTGAGACTTCATCGCCGCCGTCCCTGCACGTCGCCATGACGTCAGCAATAGACCATCAACCCCGCTTGTGAAAAGCACTTTGTTAAAAACCTGTACGATGCCAGCGACAAAAACGGCTAACAAAAGTGTCTATAACTACGGCAGAAATGTCCACATTGAATATTTGCACGGCGTCACACTTTCTGATGTCACAGCATTTTAGTCCATAAGATTAGCGGATCCTGCCTGACGGTTTTTATCCCCACTATCTACTGTTTATCCATACCCGTATTTTTGGATGGAGTAAGACGATGGCGATTGCAATTGGCCTCGATTTTGGTAGTGATTCAGTACGTGCTTTAGCGGTGGAATGTGCCACCGGCGCAGAAATCGCCACCAGCGTAGAGTGGTACCCGCGTTGGCAGGAAGGGCAATATTGCGACGGCCCAAACAATCAGTTTCGCCATCACCCGCGCGACTACATCGAATCCATGGAAGCGGCACTGAAAACCGTGCTGGCCGAACTGAGCACAGAACAACGTGCGGAAGTGGTCGGAATTGGCGTCGACAGCACCGGTTCGACTCCGGCACCTATTGATGCCGACGGCAACGTGCTGGCGTTGCGTCCAGAGTTCGCTGACAACCCGAACGCAATGTTTGTTCTGTGGAAAGATCACACCGCAGTCGAAGAAGCTGAAGAAATTACCCGCCTGTGCCACACACCGGGCAAAGTCGATTACTCCCGCTATATCGGGGGTATTTATTCCAGCGAATGGTTTTGGGCAAAAATCCTGCACATTACCCGCCAGGACGATGCGGTCGCGCAGGCTGCCGTGTCCTGGATTGAGCTGTGCGACTGGGTTCCAGCCCTGCTATCAAATACCGTACGCCCGCAGGATATTCACCGTGGACGCTGCAGCGCCGGACACAAATCGCTGTGGCATGAAAGCTGGGGCGGACTACCACCAGCCAGTTTCTTTGATGAGCTCGATCCCGTCATCAACCGCCATTTGCCATACCCGATGTTTACCGACACCGTCACCGCCGACCTGCCGGTTGGCACGTTATGCGCTGAGTGGGCACAGCGTCTGGGTCTGCCAGAAAGTGTCGTCATTTCAGGTGGAGCATTTGACTGCCATATGGGGGCCGTAGGCGCTGGCGCGCAGCCCAATACGCTGGTAAAAGTCATCGGCACCTCTACCTGCGACATTCTGATTGCCGACAAACAAAGCGTGGGCGAACGCGCGGTGAAAGGGATTTGCGGTCAGGTTGATGGCAGCGTCGTCCCACACTTTATCGGCCTGGAAGCGGGCCAGTCTGCTTTCGGCGATATCTATGCCTGGTTTAGCCGTGTCCTGAGCTGGCCGCTGGATCAGCTTGCGGCACAACATCCTGAACTGAAAACCCAGATTAAAGCCAGCCAAAAACAACTGCTGCCTGCGCTGACTGAAGCGTGGGCAAAAAACCCGTCGCTGGATCATTTGCCCGTGGTGCTTGACTGGTTCAATGGCCGCCGTACGCCAAACGCAAACCAGCGTCTGAAAGGGGTTATCACCGATCTGAACCTTGCGACCGATGCTCCGGCCCTGTTTGGTGGTCTGATTGCCGCCACGGCGTTTGGCGCACGCGCCATCATGGAATGCTTTACCGAACAAGGCATTGCGGTCAACAACGTCATGGCATTAGGCGGTATCGCACGCAAAAACCCGGTCATCATGCAGACCTGCTGTGACGTGCTGAACCGTCCGCTACAAATCGTTGCTTCAGACCAGTGCTGCGCACTCGGTGCCGCGATCTTCGCCGCCGTTGCCGCGAAGGTTCACGCAGACATTCCAGCAGCCCAACAAAAAATGGCGAGCGCCGTAGAAAAGACGATGCAACCTCGTCCAGAACAGGCTCAACGTTTTGAACAGCTTTACCGTCGCTACCAGCAGTGGGCAGTAAGCGCTGAACAACAATACCTTCCGACTGCCATGCCGGCGCAAAAAACACCGGCAAACCAGGCAACCCTGACACATTAAGGACACGACAATGACGATTTTTGATAACTATGAAGTGTGGTTTGTGATTGGTAGCCAGCATCTGTATGGCCCTGAAACACTGCGTCAGGTAACCCAACATGCCGAGCACGTCGTTAACGCACTGAATACTGAAGCAAAACTGCCCTGCAAACTGGTTCTAAAACCGCTGGGTACCTCGCCTGACGAAATCACCGCTATTTGTCGTGACGCCAACTATGACGATCGCTGCGCAGGGATGGTCGTCTGGCTGCATACCTTCTCTCCGGCAAAAATGTGGATCAATGGCCTGACGATCCTCAATAAACCACTGATGCAGTTCCACACCCAGTTTAACGCCGCCCTGCCGTGGGACAGCATTGATATGGACTTTATGAACCTGAACCAGACTGCGCACGGCGGCCGCGAGTTCGGTTTCATCGGCGCGCGTATGCGTCAACAGCATGCCGTTGTCACCGGCCACTGGCAGGATAAACAGGCACACGAACGTATCGGTTCCTGGATGCGCCAGGCCGTCTCCAAACAGGACACCCGTCACCTGAAAGTATGCCGTTTTGGCGACAATATGCGTGAAGTTGCGGTTACTGACGGCGATAAAGTGGCGGCACAAATCAAATTCGGCTTTTCAGTAAATACCTGGGCCGTGGGTGATCTGGTACAGGTGGTGAACGCAATCAGCGACGGCGAAATCAACGCGCTGATCGACGAGTACGAAAGTACCTATACCCTGACGGCGGCCACGCAAATCCACGGTGACAAACGTCAAAACGTGCTGGAAGCTGCCCGTATTGAACTCGGCATGAAGCGTTTCCTGGAACAGGGCGGATTCCACGCCTTTACGACAACATTCGAAGATTTGCACGGCCTGAAACAACTACCTGGTCTGGCCGTACAGCGTCTGATGCAGCAGGGCTATGGCTTTGCGGGCGAAGGCGACTGGAAAACTGCCGCTCTGCTTCGCATCATGAAGGTGATGTCAACCGGTCTGCAGGGCGGCACCTCATTTATGGAGGATTACACCTATCACTTCGAGAAGGGCAACGATCTGGTGCTCGGTTCGCACATGCTGGAAGTGTGCCCGTCTATCGCAGTGGAAGAGAAACCGATCCTCGACGTACAACACCTCGGCATTGGTGGTAAAGACGATCCGGCCCGCCTGATCTTCAATACCAAAACCGGCCCTGCTGTTGTTGCCAGCCTGATCGATCTCGGCGATCGCTATCGTCTGCTGGTTAACTGCATCGACACCGTACCAACCCCACATGATCTGCCGAAACTGCCGGTGGCAAATGCACTGTGGAAAGCCCAGCCGGATCTGCCAACCGCATCTGAAGCCTGGATCCTCGCCGGCGGCGCACATCACACCGTCTTTAGCCACGCGCTGGATCTGAACGATATGCGTCAGTTTGCTGAAATGCACGATATCGAGATCGCAGTGATCGATAACGACACCCGCCTGCCGGCCTTTAAGGACGCGCTGCGCTGGAACGACGTGTATTACGGTTTTAAACGCTAAGCGCTTTTGTCTGGTGACGGCGCTCACGCCGCCACCAGACAGGGAGAAAAATATGCTAGAAGATCTTAAACGTCAGGTACTGGAAGCCAATCTGGCGCTACCGAAACATAACCTGGTGACGCTGACCTGGGGGAACGTCAGCGCTGTCGACCGCGAACGCGGCGTATTTGTCATTAAACCATCCGGTGTCGATTACAGCGTAATGACTGCCGACGATATGGTCGTTGTCAGTATCGCAACAGGCGAAGTGGTGGAAGGCCAGAAAAAACCCTCTTCAGATACACCAACGCACCGTCTGCTGTACCAGACATTCCCGACTATCGGCGGCATTGTTCATACCCATTCCCGTCACGCAACTATCTGGGCGCAGGCGGGCCAGTCAATCCCGGCCACGGGCACAACGCATGCGGACTATTTCTATGGCACCATCCCCTGCACGCGTAAAATGACCGACGTCGAGATTAACGGCGAGTATGAATGGGAAACCGGGAATGTGATCGTCGAAACCTTTGAGAAAAAAGGGATTGATGCCGCACAGATGCCTGGCGTATTAGTGCATTCTCACGGTCCGTTTGCGTGGGGAAAAAATGCCGAGGATGCAGTACATAACGCGATTGTGCTGGAGGAAGTGGCCTATATGGGCATCTTCTGCCGCCAGCTTGCGCCACAATTGCCGGATATGCAGCAAACTCTGCTGGATAAACATTACCTGCGTAAGCACGGCGCTAAAGCCTATTACGGGCAGTAGCTGTACCAGTCATAACAACTGTATAAAACCACAGCGAACTCATCAGAACCAGGCTATAATAAGGCCTGGTTTTTTGACGGATACGCAGCGTGGCGCAGGCTGGTTTTATTTTAACCCGACACTGGCGGGATACCCCGCAGGGGACAGAGGTTTCATTCTGGCTGGCAACGGACAATGGGCCACTGCTGGTTACGCTCGCGCCACAGGAATCCGTCGCGTTTACCCCCACACACCAGACGCCTCGCGTAACGTCATTATTACGCACAGAAAACGGCTATCGACTGACACCGCTTACACTCCAGGATTTTCACCGTCAGCCGGTTTCGGGCCTGTATTGCCGCTCGCACCGCCAGCTTATGCGGCTGGAAAAACTGCTGCGTGAAAATGGTGTGACGGTTTACGAAGCCGATGTACGCCCACCAGAACGTTATCTGATGGAACGCTTTATTACCTCCCCGGTTTGGGTCGAAGGTACTCTTCAAAACAACACGCTAATTAATGCCCGACTGAAGCCGAACCCGGACTACCGACCACCGTTGAAATGGGTATCGCTGGATATTGAAACAACGCGTCACGGCGAGCTGTACTGCATCGGCCTTGAAGGTTGCGGGCAGCGTATTGTCTATATGCTCGGCCCGCCGAATGGCGATGCCTCCCGGCTGGATTTTGAACTTGAGTACGTCGCCAGCCGCCCGCTGTTGCTGGAAAAACTTAACGACTGGATTGCCCGTCACGATCCTGATGTGATCATCGGCTGGAACGTGGTGCAGTTCGATTTACGCGTCCTGCAAAATCATGCTGAACGTTATCGTATCCCACTGCGTTTTGGTCGCGATAACAGCGAACTGGAGTGGCGTGAACATGGTTTTAAAAACGGTGTTTTTTTCGCCCAGGCCAAGGGTCGTCTGATTATTGACGGTATTGAGGCGCTGAAATCCGCATTCTGGAATTTCTCGTCATTCTCGCTGGAAACGGTAGCGCAGGAACTCCTTGGCGAAGGGAAATCGATTGATAATCCCTGGGACAGAATGGACGAAATTGACCGTCGTTTTGCCCACGATAAACCCGCTCTTGCCACTTACAACCTCAAAGACTGTGAGCTGGTCACGCGTATTTTTCATAAAACCGAGATCATGCCGTTTCTGCTGGAACGTTCGACGGTAAACGGTCTGCCTGTCGACAGGCACGGCGGTTCGGTTGCCGCTTTCGGGCATCTCTACTTACCGCGGATGCACCGCGCCGGTTACGTCGCGCCCAATCTGGGGGAAGTTCCCCCTCATGCCAGCCCCGGCGGCTACGTGATGGACTCGCGCCCGGGTTTGTACGACTCTGTATTAGTACTGGATTACAAAAGCCTGTATCCCTCAATTATCCGTACTTTCTTGATAGACCCCGTGGGGCTTATCGAAGGGATGGCACATCCGGACCCGTTGCACAGCACCGAAGGATTCCTCGACGCGTGGTTCTCTCGCGAAAAGCACTGTCTGCCGGAGATTGTTACCCAAATCTGGCACGGGCGTGACGAAGCGAAACGTCACGGTAATAAACCGCTCTCTCAGGCGCTCAAAATCATCATGAATGCGTTTTATGGCGTACTTGGCACCACCGCTTGTCGCTTCTTTGATCCGCGACTGGCCTCGTCGATCACCATGCGCGGCCATGCGATCATGCGCCAGACAAAAGCGCTGATAGAAGCACAGGGCTACGATGTCATCTATGGCGATACTGACTCGACCTTTGTCTGGCTCAAAGGTGCGCACACGGAAGAGAATGCCGCCAGAATTGGTCGTGAGTTGGTCAGTCATGTCAATAACTGGTGGGCGCAATCACTACAACAGCAAAACCTGACCAGCGCGCTGGAACTGGAGTTTGAAACCCATTTCTGTCGCTTTCTTATGCCCACCATCCGCGGTGCCGATACCGGCAGCAAAAAGCGTTACGCCGGGATGATCCAGGAAGGTAGTACACAACGCATGGTGTTTAAAGGCCTGGAAACGGTGCGGACAGACTGGACACCGCTGGCACAGCAGTTTCAGCAGGCGCTGTACCTGCGAATTTTTCGCAACGAGACTTACCAGGCGTTTGTCCGCGAGACCATCGACAAGTTAATGGCGGGTGAACTGGATGAACAACTGATTTATCGCAAACGCCTGCGCCGCCCGTTAAGCGAATACCAGCGTAATGTCCCACCGCACGTTCGCGCGGCGCGACTCGCCGATGAACAGAATGCAAAACTCGGCCGCCCACCGCAGTATCAAAATCGCGGGACGATCAAATATGTCTGGACGGTAAATGGCCCAGAACCCGTGGATTATCAACAATCCCCCCTGGATTACGAGCACTATCTGACCCGGCAAATACAGCCCGTAGCCGAGGGAATTCTTCCCTTTATTGATGATAACTTTGCTACACTACTCACAGGGCAACTGGGGTTATTTTGACGCGTGACGAAACCGCCGCCATCCAGTACCATAGCGCCCTTTCCATTCCTGGACCCATTTAACACCACTACCACTGATTTATTAGCCTGGTAGCGGGGTCGTATGCTCTCAAAACCTCGGGCTTGCCCGAAAAATGACGAGTATTGCCTGCAATTAAAGATATAGAGCCGAACACATATGCCTTTTACACTTGGTCAACGCTGGATCAGCGATACAGAAAGCGAATTGGGACTTGGTACCGTTGTCGCCATGGATGCGCGAACCGTCACTTTACTTTTCTCATCGACGGGCGAAAACCGTCTGTATGCGCGCAGTGATTCCCCCGTGACCCGCGTGATGTTCAATCCTGGCGATACGATAACAAGCCATGAAGGCTGGCAACTGCATGTCGATGAAGTAAAAGAAGAAAACGGCCTGCTTGCTTATATCGGAACCCGTCTCGATACCGAAGAAACTGGCGTCATGCTGCGTGAAGTGCTGCTCGACAGCAAGCTGGTGTTCAGTAAACCCCAGGATCGCCTGTTTGCTGGCCAGATTGACCGTATGGACCGCTTCGCGCTGCGTTATCGTGCGCGTAAATTTCAAAGCGAGCAGTACCGCATGCCGTGGAGTGGTCTGCGCGGTCAGCGCACCAGCCTGATCCCACACCAGCTTAACATCGCCCACGATGTCGGCCGCCGCCACGCTCCTCGCGTGTTACTGGCTGACGAAGTTGGCTTAGGCAAAACCATTGAAGCCGGGATGATCCTGCATCAGCAACTGCTGTCTGGTGCTGCCGAGCGCATACTGATCATCGTTCCTGAAACTTTACAGCACCAGTGGCTGGTCGAAATGCTGCGTCGTTTCAACCTGCGCTTTGCGCTGTTTGATGATGAGCGCTATGCCGAAGCGCAGCATGATGCCTATAACCCGTTTGAAACCGAGCAGCTGATCATCTGCTCGCTGGACTTTGCCCGTCGTAGCAAACAGCGTCTTGAACATTTGTGTGACGCAGAATGGGATCTGTTGGTGGTCGATGAGGCCCATCATCTGGTGTGGAGCGAAGATGCGCCCAGCCGTGAGTATATGGCGATAGAGCAACTGGCAGAGCGCGTGCCGGGTATCCTGCTGCTGACCGCAACGCCGGAACAACTCGGCATGGAAAGTCACTTTGCGCGTTTGCGCCTGCTGGACCCAAGCCGCTTCCACGATTTTGCCCAGTTCGTTGAAGAACAAAAGAATTATCGCCCGGTTGCCGATGCGGTTGCCATGCTGCTGGCAGGTAACAAGCTGAGTAACGATGAGCTAAACATGCTCGGCGACATGATTGGCGAACAGGATATTGAGCCGCTATTGCAGGCTGCGAACAGCGACAGTGACGACGCCCAAAGTGCGCGTCAGGAGCTGGTTTCGATGCTGATGGACAGACACGGCACCAGCCGCGTGCTGTTCCGTAACACCCGTAACGGTGTGAAAGGCTTCCCGAAACGCGAACTGCA
This sequence comes from Citrobacter sp. U14242, assembly GCF_046555775.1. Lineage (NCBI taxonomy): Bacteria > Pseudomonadati > Pseudomonadota > Gammaproteobacteria > Enterobacterales > Enterobacteriaceae > Citrobacter > Citrobacter sp. U14242. Next base: position 165,118 of record NZ_JBKGLW010000007.1, on the reverse strand, counting down.
TACCATCAAGCTGCCGCTGCCAACCCAATACCAGACAGCAATCAAAGTCTCGGGCATTATGGGCGCGCGTAAGAGTGCGGAAGACCGGGCTCGCGACATGCTCTACCCCGAACAAATTTATCAGGAATTTGAAGGCGATACCGGCACCTGGTGGAACTTTGACCCGCGCGTTGAATGGCTGATGGGTAACCTGACCAGCCACCGCTCGCAGAAAGTGCTGGTGATCTGCGCGAAAGCCACCACCGCGTTGCAACTTGAGCAAGTGCTACGCGAGCGCGAAGGTATCCGTGCCGCCGTGTTCCATGAAGGGATGTCGATCATTGAACGTGACCGTGCCGCGGCCTGGTTTAGTGAAGAAGACAGTGGCGCCCAGGTGATGCTGTGTTCTGAAATCGGCTCAGAAGGCCGTAATTTCCAGTTCGCCAGCAATCTGGTCATGTTTGACCTACCGTTTAACCCGGACCTGCTGGAACAGCGTATCGGCCGTCTGGATCGTATTGGCCAGGCACATGATATTCAGATCCACGTTCCTTATCTGGAAAAAACCGCGCAGTCCGTGCTGGTACGCTGGTACCACGAAGGTCTGGATGCATTCGAACACACCTGCCCGACCGGTCGTACTATCTATGATACGGTTTATAACAATCTGATCGGCTTCCTGGCTGAACCGGAAAACACCGATGGCTTTGATGACCTGATCAAAACCTGCCGCGAACAGCACGATGCCCTGAAAGCACAGCTGGAGCAAGGACGTGACCGCCTGCTGGAAATTCACTCCAATGGCGGTGAAAAAGCGCTGGCACTGGCCGAGAGCATTGAAGAGCAGGATGATGACACCAGCCTGATCGCCTTCGCCATGAACCTGTTTGACATCGTCGGTATTAACCAGGATGACCGTGGCGACAATTTAATCGTGCTGACGCCGTCCGATCATATGCTGGTACCGGATTTCCCTGGTCTGCCGGAAGATGGCTGCACCATTACGTTTGAACGAGATGTAGCCCTGTCGCGTGAAGACGCGCAGTTTATTACCTGGGAACATCCACTGATCCGCAACGGCCTGGATTTAATCCTCTCCGGCGACACGGGTAGCAGCACAATATCTCTGCTGAAAAACAAAGCATTGCCGGTCGGCACACTGTTGGTTGAGCTGGTCTATGTGGTGGAAGCGCAGGCGCCGAAGCAACTGCAGTTGAACCGCTTTCTGCCCCCTACGCCGGTACGCATGCTGCTGGATAAAAACGGGAATAACCTCGCCGCCCAGGTTGAATTCGAAACCTTCAACCGCCAACTCAGCGCGGTTAACCGTCACACCGGTAGCAAACTGGTCAACGCCGTGCAGCAGGATGTTCACGCCATTCTGCAACTGGGCGAAGCGCAGGTTGAGAAGTCGGCCCGGGCGCTTATCGATGCAGCACGTAAAGAAGCAGATGAGAAGCTGACTGCGGAACTGTCGCGTCTCGAAGCGCTACGAGCCGTAAACCCGAACATCCGTGATGACGAGCTTGCAGCCATAGAAAGCAACCGTCAGCAGGTGATGGAAAGCCTCGATCAGGCTGGCTGGCGACTGGATGCGCTACGCCTGATCGTCGTGACGCATCAGTAACGGAGCTGAAAATGGGGATGGAGAACTACAATCCGCCGCAGGAGCCCTGGTTGGTTATCCTGTACCAGGACGAGCACATTATGGTGGTCAACAAGCCGAGCGGCTTGTTGTCCGTACCGGGTCGCCTGGATGAGCATAAAGACAGCGTGATGACACGTATTCAGCGCGACTATCCACAAGCCGAATCCGTACATCGTCTGGATATGGCCACCAGCGGCGTGATTGTAGTGGCGCTGACCAAAGCAGCAGAGCGCGAACTCAAACGTCAGTTTCGCGAGCGTGAGCCGAAGAAGCAGTACGTGGCGCGGGTGTGGGGACATCCTGCACCTGCCGAGGGCCTGGTTGATTTACCACTGATTTGTGACTGGCCCAACCGACCAAAGCAGAAAGTGTGTTATGAGACCGGGAAATCCGCGCAGACCGAGTATGAGGTGGTAGAGTTCGCGGCGGACAACACCGCCCGGGTGGTGCTCAAACCCATAACCGGACGCTCCCACCAACTGCGTGTGCATATGCTGGCGTTAGGGCATCCGATCCTCGGCGACCGCTTCTATGCGCCACCGGAGGCGCTGGCAATGGCACCGAGACTGCTGCTGCACGCAGAGATGTTAACCATCACCCATCCCGAATACGGCAACAGTATGACATTTAAAGTCCAGGCTGATTTTTGAGGTGCAGCACTTCCCAAACCGGGCGTTATTGGCGCAGCCAGTTTGGACACGGACAGCGCGCAACCGCAGGAGCGTACACGTAGTACGTGACTGTGGTGAGCACTGCCCAGGTTCAAAATAGCAAGTAAAATAGCCCGGAACCTACTTAAAGCCTTTCTGTTCTTTAATTAACTCGTAAGCCTTTTGAATTTCCTGCGCTTTCTGCTTCGCCATTTCCATCATTTCTGGCGGCAGGCCTTTCGCAACCAGTTTGTCCGGATGGTGCTCGCTCATCAACTTACGATATGCGCGCTTAATGGTGGTTGCATCATCTGTTGCTTTTACCCCCAACACGTTACAGGCATCTTCCAGCGTGGGACCGCGTTGCGCCTGCTGCCAGCCACCGCCCGCAGATTGCTGTTGATACCCGCCGCCAAACTGAGCGCCACCCTGCATCATGCGCAGGAACTGATCAAACTGGGTACGCGAAATCCCCAGTTCTTCAGCGATGACGTACAGCACTTCACGCTCGTTAGGGTGCAGAGAACCATCGGCAAACGCGGCCTGAATTTGAATCTCCAGAAACATGCGGATCAGATCGAATCGACCAAAACAGACGCTACGAAACTGACGCATCTTTTCACGTAATGGGTAATTGTCTGATTTTCCAACGCGGAAAGCATGCTGCGCCGCAGTACGCGAATCACCGTGCAAATTCATGCGGTCCATCAACTGGCTGGCGATATGAATATCCGCCTCAGTAACACGTCCCTTGGATTTAGTCAGATGCCCCATCACCTCAAAAGTGGTGGCAAAAAACAGCGCCTGACGCTCTCGTTGGTTGGCGAACCACGCCATTTTGCGCATGCGAGCTTTGTCGAACATATGGCCAACTAACAGGCCTAACACCACACCCCAGAAGCCGCCGCCCATCATTAAGGCCACGGCCACACCAATAATCTTTCCCCAATACTGCATACATTCCCCAAATCTTTATGCTCCTGGCCAGGCTATGTCCCACAATATAAGGTGCTTTTACCGTTTTACGGCTGCGGTCAATTGTGGGACATAGCCTATAATTTGCATTATCATACCTGTCATTCAATGCCGTGCCTAACACCACAAACGCTATACCCGTTGGATTTCGAGTTACGACAAGGCAGCAACGCAGTGACAAACTCGTCTGGAACGAATTTGAACTACCGCAGGCTGCCTCCGATGAGGGATAAAGAAGTCCCTCACGACATCCCCTGGCGCTTTACAGTGCAGGTAACTGGGGAAAACGATAAAGACAACGAATATGCAGCTTGAAAGGTGACGGGTATAAAATGGGCAGGATTAATACTAGCGAAGTGAAGATGAGATAAGTTAGGCTGTGACCGTTTGTCACGCGCGACGCTACTGATGATGGAACAATAAATACAACGTATGAAAAAACGTATTCCCACTCTTCTGGCCACCATGATTGCCAGCGCCCTTTATAGTCAACAGGGCCTGGCAGCCGATCTCGCCTCACAGTGCATGTTGGGCGTGCCAAGCTACAACCGTCCTCTGGTGCAGGGCGATACCAATGAGTTACCTGTCACCATCAATGCCGATCACGCGAAAGGGAACTACCCTGATGACGCCGTGTTTACCGGCAACGTGGATATTGCGCAGGGTAACAGCCGCCTACAAGCCGATGAAGTGCAGCTTCATCAAAAGCAGGCCGAAGGTCAACCCGCTCCAGTTCGTACCGTCGATGCGCTGGGCAACGTCCATTATGATGACAACCAGGTCATTCTGAAGGGACCAAAGGGTTGGGCAAACCTGAATACGAAAGACACCAACGTCTGGGAAGGTGACTACCAGATGGTGGGACGTCAGGGACGCGGGAAAGCGGACCTGATGAAACAGCGCGGTGAGAATCGCTACACCATTCTGGAAAACGGCAGTTTTACCTCCTGTCTTCCGGGTTCCAATACCTGGAGCGTCGTCGGTAGCGAAGTGATCCATGACCGTGAAGAACAGGTCGCTGAAATCTGGAACGCCCGTTTTAAGCTGGGCCCGGTTCCTGTGTTTTACAGCCCCTATTTACAACTCCCTGTCGGCGATAAACGCCGCTCCGGTTTCTTGATCCCGAACGCAAAATACTCCACCAAGAACTATTTTGAGTTCTACCTGCCGTATTACTGGAATATCGCGCCCAACATGGACGCCACCATTACGCCGCATTATATGCATCGCCGTGGCGGTATTATGTGGGAGAACGAATTCCGTTACCTGACCCAGGCGGGTATGGGTCTGATGGAATTCGATTATCTGAATTCCGACCGGGTCTACGACGACGAACATCCGAATGATGATAATTCACGCCGCTGGCTGTTTTACTGGCAACACGCCGGTGTGATGGACCAGGTATGGCGTTTCAACGTCGACTACACCAAAGTCAGCGACTCCAGCTACTTTAATGATTTTGACAATAAGTACGGTTCCAGTACCGACGGTTATGCGACACAGAAATTCAGTGTCGGCTATGCGGTGCAAAACTTTGATGCGACGGTTTCAACCAAACAGTTTCAGGTTTTTGACGATCAGAACAGCAGTAGCTATTCCGCAGAACCGCAGTTAGACGTCAACTTCTATCAGAATGACGTTGGTCCATTTGATACCCGTATTTATGGACAGGCGGTGCATTTCGTCAATACCAATGACGACATGCCGGAAGCAACGCGTGTTCATCTTGAGCCGACCATCAATTTACCGCTATCCAATCAGTGGGGAAGTATCAACACTGAAGCGAAGCTGATGGCGACACACTACCAGCAGACCAATCTGGACTGGTACAACAACAATCCGGGTAACGTAAATAAGCTCGACGACTCCGCTAACCGCGTCATGCCGCAGTTCAAAGTCGACGGTAAGTTGGTATTCGAACGTGACATGGAAATGCTGGCGCCTGGCTATACCCAGACGCTGGAGCCGCGTGCGCAGTATTTGTATGTGCCATATCGCAACCAAAGTCATATCTATAACTATGACTCTTCCCTGCTGCAAGCTGACTATAGCGGCCTGTTCCGTGACCGCACCTATGGCGGTCTGGACCGTATTGCTTCCGCTAACCAGGTTACGACAGGTGTCACATCTCGCGTTTATGATGACGCGGCCGTTGAACGTTTTAATATTTCTGTGGGTCAAATCTACTATTTCACCGAGTCTCGCACTGGCGATGGCAACATTAAATGGGAGAATGACGACAAAACCGGTTCACTGGTATGGGCTGGCGATACCTACTGGCGCATCTCCGATCGTTGGGGTTTACGCAGTGGGATCCAGTACGACACGCGTCTGGACAGCGTTGCCACCAGCAGCAGCAGCATCGAATACCGTCGCGACGAAAACAGTATGCTGCAGTTGAACTACCGCTATGCCAGCCCGGAATATATCCAAGCTACTTTACCGAAGAAAGATGACAATAACTATTGGAATGCCCCTCAGTATAAAGACGGGATTTCTCAGGTGGGTGCAGTGGCGAGCGTGCCGATCGCCGATCGTTGGTCAATCGTCGGAGCTTACTACTTCGATACCAATGCCAACAAAGTGGCGGATTCCATGCTGGGCTTGCAGTACAACTCCTGCTGTTATGCCATTCGCGTCGGCTACGAGCGTAAGCTGAATGGTTGGGATAGTGCCCAGCAACATGCGATTTATGACAACTCGATCGGCTTTAATATCGAACTGCGCGGCCTGAGCTCTAACTATGGCCTTGGCACCAACCAGATGCTGCGTTCGAACATTTTGCCGTATCAAAGCTCTTTATGATCTGATTTATTGATACCCAATGGATTTCGAGCTGCATTGAGGCGGCAACTGAGAGAATCCCCAGGAGCTTACATAAGTAAGTGACTGGGGTGAGTAAAGGCAGCCAACAAAAATGCGGCTTGAAAGACGAAGGGTATACTACGTAATCCGCATTGCGGTTAATTGATAATGGAAAAAGTATGAAGAACTGGAAAACGCTGCTTCTCGGTATCGCCATGGTCGCGAATACCAGTTTCGCTGCCCCACAGGTAGTCGATAAAGTCGCAGCCGTCGTCAATAACGGCGTCGTTCTGGAAAGCGACGTCGATGGCTTAATGCAGTCAGTAAAACTTAATGCGGGTCAGGCAGGTCAGCAATTACCGGACGATGCCACGCTGCGTCATCAGATCCTGGAACGTTTGATCATGGATCAAATCGTTCTGCAGATGGGTCAGAAGATGGGCGTAAAAATCTCTGATGAGCAGTTAGACCAGGCCATTGCCAACATTGCCAAGCAGAACAATATGACGCTGGATCAAATGCGCAGCCGTCTGGCTCAGGATGGTCTGAGTTATTCGACCTATCGCAACCAGATCCGTAAAGAGATGACTATCTCTGAAGTGCGTAACAATGAAGTCCGCCGTCGCGTCACGATCCTGCCACAGGAAGTGGATGCCCTGGCGCAGCAAGTTGGCAACCAAAATGATGCCAGCACTGAGCTGAACCTGAGCCACATTTTGATTCCATTACCGGAAAACCCAACGTCAGATCAGGTTAACCAGGCGGAAAGCCAGGCACGTTCTGTGGTTGACGAAGCGCGTAGCGGTAGCGATTTTGGCAAGCTGGCTATCACCTATTCTGCTGACCAGCAGGCGCTGAAAGGTGGTCAGATGGGCTGGGGACGTATTCAGGAACTGCCCGGTATCTTTGCTCAGGCGTTAAGCACCGCGAAAAAAGGCGATATTATTGGCCCGATTCGTTCAGGTGTCGGCTTCCATATTCTGAAAGTCAACGATATGCGTGGCCAGAGCCAGAATGTCTCCGTGACTGAAGTTCATGCCCGCCATATTCTGCTGAAACCGTCGCCGATCATGACCGATCAACAGGCTCGCCTGAAACTGGAACAAATTGCGGCTGATATTAAGAGCGGTAAAACGACCTTTGCAGCAGCGGCAAAAGAGTTCTCTCAGGATCCGGGCTCAGCAAACCAGGGCGGTGACCTGGGTTGGGCGGCAGCTGATATTTTCGATCCTGCTTTCCGCGATGCACTGACCCGTCTGAACAAAGGTCAGATGAGCGCTCCGGTACACTCTTCCTTCGGCTGGCATCTGATCGAGCTGCTGGATACGCGTAATGTTGATAAAACTGACGCGGCACAGAAAGACAGGGCTTATCGCATGCTGATGAACCGTAAATTCTCGGAAGAAGCAGCGACCTGGATGCAGGAACAGCGCGCCAGTGCGTACGTTAAAATTCTGAGCAACTAATGACTCGAACTCAACGTGTTGTGATCACTCCCGGCGAACCTGCCGGGATTGGTCCGGATCTTGTGGTCCAGCTTGCACAGCGCGAGTGGCCGGTAGAACTCGTGGTTTGTGCTGATGCCACGCTACTCCGTGACCGGGCAGCCATGCTCGGTCTACCGCTCTCGCTCCTACCCTACTCTCCGGATATCCCCGTCAAACCACAATCAGCCGGTACGCTGACGCTATTGCCGGTTGCGCTGCGTGCACCTGTCGTCGCGGGTCAACTGGCGGTAGAGAATGGGCAATATGTGGTCGACACGCTGGCCCGTGCCTGCGACGGTTGTCTACAGGGCGAGTTTGCAGCGCTGATAACCGGCCCCGTTCACAAAGGCGTGATCAATGACGCTGGCGTGCCGTTTACCGGACATACTGAGTTTTTTGAAGACCGCTCACAAGCGAAGAAAGTCGTGATGATGCTGGCGACGGAAGAACTGCGCGTTGCTCTGGCGACCACACATCTGCCGCTTAAAGCCGTTGCTGACGCCATTACCCCGGCATTATTGCGAGAAGTGATCGGCATTCTGCATCATGATTTACGTACTAAATTTGGCCTGAACGATCCGCATATTCTGGTTTGCGGCCTGAACCCGCATGCGGGAGAAGGTGGTCATATGGGGACGGAAGAAATAGACACCATCATCCCGGTACTGGATGAAATGCGTGCGCAGGGGATGAAATTAAACGGTCCACTGCCTGCAGATACCCTGTTTCAGCCCAAATATCTCGACAGCGCGGATGCCGTGCTGGCAATGTACCACGATCAGGGCCTCCCCGTGCTAAAATACCAGGGATTTGGTCGCGGAGTGAATATCACGCTGGGCCTGCCCTTTATTCGCACATCCGTTGATCACGGCACCGCACTTGAACTGGCGGGTCGTGGGCAAGCAGATGTCGGCAGTTTTATTACGGCGCTTAACCTCGCCATCAAAATGATTGTTAATACCAATGAATAATCGAGTCCATCAGGGCCATTTAGCCCGTAAACGTTTCGGGCAAAACTTCCTCAACGATCAGTTTGTGATCGAAAGTATTGTCTCTGCTATCAACCCGCAAAAGGGTCAGGCAATGGTCGAAATCGGCCCGGGCCTTGCTGCATTGACCGAGCCAGTAGGCGAACGTCTGGACAAGCTCACGGTCATCGAACTGGACCGCGATCTGGCTGCGCGTCTGCAAACACACCCGTTTTTAGGGCCAAAGCTGACTATTTATCAACAAGATGCCATGACCATGAACTTCGGTGAGCTATCACAAACGATGGGTCAGCCGCTGCGCGTATTTGGCAACCTGCCGTACAACATCTCCACACCGCTGATGTTCCATCTTTTTACCTATACTGATGCCATTGCCGACATGCATTTCATGCTGCAAAAAGAGGTGGTCAATCGTCTGGTTGCAGGGCCAAACAGTAAAGCGTATGGTCGATTAAGCGTCATGGCGCAATATTACTGCAATGTGATCCCGGTGCTCGAAGTTCCACCGTCGGCTTTCACACCAGCACCGAAAGTGGATTCCGCCGTTGTACGCCTGGTCCCTCACGCGACGATGCCGTACCCGGTTAAAGATGTTCGCGTCCTGAGCCGCATTACCACCGAAGCGTTTAATCAGCGCCGTAAAACGGTACGTAATAGCCTCGGAAATCTGTTCAGCGTTGAAGTCCTGACAGAGTTGGGCATTGACCCGGCAATGCGAGCGGAAAATATCTCTGTCGCGCAGTACTGCCGGATGGCTAACTATCTGTCAGAAAACGCGCCTTCGAAGGAGAGTTAAGCATGATCAATTCGCCCCGAGTGTGTATTCAGGTACAAAGCGTCTACATTGAGGCGCAATCCTCACCTGATGATGAACGTTACGTTTTTGCTTATACCGTGACTATCCGCAATTTGGGGCGAGCGCCAGTGCAGCTGTTGGGGCGTTATTGGTTGATAACCAATGGTCATGGGCGCGAAACCGAAGTTCAGGGGGAAGGTGTAGTTGGCGTTCAGCCTCACATCGAACCTGGCGAAGAGTACCAGTACACCAGCGGTGCCGTTATTGAAACACCGCTGGGCACCATGCAGGGTCATTACGAAATGATCGATGAGCAGGGCATCGCCTTTACTATCGATATTCCCGTATTCCGACTTGCCGTTCCAACACTCATTCATTAAAACAATATCTATGGCAACATACCTGATTGGCGACGTTCATGGTTGCTACGATGAACTGACCGCATTGCTGCATCAAGTAGATTTTACCCCTGGAAAAGACACCTTATGGCTCACCGGCGATTTGGTCGCACGTGGGCCAGGATCGCTGGACGTCCTGCGCTATGTGAAATCGCTGGGCGACAGCGTGCGCCTGGTATTGGGTAATCACGATTTACACCTGCTGGCCGTGTTTGCCGGAATCAGTCGTAATAAACCAAAAGACAGAGTCACATCGCTGCTCGAAGCGCCGGATGCTGACGAATTAATTAACTGGCTTCGCCGTCAGCCGCTGCTGCAGGTAGACGAAGAGAAAAAACTGGTCATGGCGCATGCTGGCATTACCCCTCAATGGGATTTGCAGACCGCGAAAGACTGTGCACGGGACGTGGAAGCCGTGCTATCGAGTGACTCTTATCCGTTTTTCCTTGATGCAATGTACGGCGACATGCCGAACAACTGGACGCCGGAGCTGACGGGACTGGCCCGTTTGCGCTTTATTACTAACGCCTTTACCCGCATGCGTTACTGCTTCCCCAACGGCCAGTTGGATATGTACAGCAAAGAGTCACCAGAAGATGCCCCAGCCCCGCTAAAGCCGTGGTTTGCTATACCCGGTCCCGTCAGTGAAGCCTATAGCATTGCATTCGGACACTGGGCATCGCTGGAGGGAAAAGGCACACCGGAAGGTATATACGCACTGGATACGGGCTGCTGTTGGGGGGGAGATCTCACCTGTCTGCGCTGGGAAGACAAACAGTACTTCGTGCAGGCATCAAATCGCCATTTGAATCTGGATCCCGGCGAGGCGGTAAACGCCTGATAGTCGTCTGCCGGATGCGGTGCTCGCACCTTATCCGGCCTACGAATGTGCCATCAGGCATCCAAATTAACGACGCTCCAGAATCTCGAAGCAGTAGCTGTGGGAGTTTTGTGCGTCGGCATCGTGGAATTCGCTGAACACGGATTCCCAGTCATCAGGCTCGTAGTCCGGGAAATGCGTATCCCCTTCCACTTCCGCATCAATATGCGTCAGATACAGTTTCTGCGCTTTCGGCAGGAACTGCTCATACACGCGCCCACCGCCAATCACCATAATTTCCGGTTCATCGCCGCAGGCTGCAATCGCCTCATCAACAGACTTCACCCACTGCACGCGATCGTCGGTGCCGGGTTTGCTGCTGATGACGATATTTTTACGCCCAGGCAGCGGTCGCCCGATGGATTCCCAGGTATGGCGTCCCATGACAACCGGTTTGTTTAAGGTATTACGTTTAAACCAGGCGAGATCGGCAGGTAGGTTCCACGGCATGGCGTTCTCCATACCGATGACGCGATCTACCGCTAACGCCGCAATCAGACTGATCATTGATTATTTCCCGGATACAAAAAAATTGTCGCCACTATACGGAAAGCGCAATCTTTCGTCGACTAGCCAAAGGAAGATGTGCAGGAAAATTTTCTGTTCTGCTGGCGAGTCCGTGAATTCTGAGTGGACTCCCAGCATTACAGTAGTTCAAAAACAGCCAATTAGCAGTAAAGTTTGCAGAACATCACATTTTTCCCTACGCTAACGGTTTCACTTCCGGCTCATCGGCGGTGTCGCCCGTATGTTTACCTTCATCCGTGCCTTGCCAGCCATGGCGTTGAATTAACGATAAATGTTGACGATCTTCGGCAATAATTTCACTCAGCATTGCGCTGGTACGCTTATAAACAGCCGCGCGGGAAATCGCGTCATCTTCGCCTTTCACCATCTCCTCAACCATCAATATATTGAAGCGCCGGAAGACGTCAGCTCGCTCACGTGCTTCATAGCGTCCAAGCCCGAGACTTTCCAACGCCAGTCGTCCGGTCTTTAATGCTCCTTCGAAGGTTTCACGTTCCGGCATTTCCACCCCGGCCTGACGCAGGCGGATGTAGTGATCCACATCGCGCGCACGGGCAATAATGTGCAGATGCGGGAAGTGATCTTTCACCATCTCAGTCAGTTGCAGGCTGGTTTGGGGATCGTCGATTGCATTAATGATCACTTCCGCTTTGGCTGCTCCCGCAGACTCCAGCAGATCCATACGAGTCGCATCGCCATAGAAAACCTTCATACCAAATTTGCGCAACGTCTCAACATGATCCGGATCGTGATCAAGGACCACCATCTTGACGCCACTCGACAGCAGCAGACGACCGGTTATCTGGCCGAAACGTCCAAACCCAGCGATGATTACCCGCGGTTGTTCTTCATCAATTTCATCCGCTTCACGTTCTTCACCGGTAGCCGATTTTTCCAGACGCGTCAGGACAACCAGTAAAATCGGTGTAGCCGCCATCGACAATGCCACCGCCAGCGTCAGTGCTTTCGCCCATTCGGGATCGAGCACATTTGCCATTTGTGCCGCGCCAAATACCACGAAAGCAAATTCACTGCCCTGCCCTAATAATACGGCAAACCAGCGACGCTGCTTACCCGGCACCTGTAATGGCCGGGCAATAAGCCACAGCATCACCGTTTTAATGACCAGGAAACCGACCAACAGAACGATAATACGCAATGGGTTATCAATCAGCGTACCGAAATCGATAGACATACCCACGCCGATGAAAAATAGCCCTAACAGCAGGCCTTTAAACGGCTCAATATCGCTTTCCAACGCATGACGATACTCAGAGCTCGCCAACAGAACGCCCGCCAGAAACGCGCCCATTGCCATTGACAACCCGACCTCTTCCAGCAGCAAACCAAAGCCGAAAACGAGGAACAGCGCGACGGCGCTAAACACTTCTCGCAGGCCCGAGCGGGCGACAAAACGCAATGCCGGACGCGTGACATAACGGCCTAACAGCACCACCAACGTCAGCGCCCCCGCCACTTTAAGCGCCGACAGCGCAAATGCCCCCAGTGTTGTCGATGCTCCGCTCGCTGCCAGCAATGGGATCATCGCCACCAGCGGAATGGCCGCGATATCCTGGAACAGCAGCACGGCAAACGCGCTACGCCCCATTTGCGACACCATCAGGTTACGTTCATTCATTGCCTGCATAGCAATCGCGGTGGATGAGAGCGCCAGCGTCATACCGATCAGCTCCGCCACCTGCCAGCGCAGCCCGAGGAACATACAGAACAGGCCAATCAGCCCACCACAGACCACCATCTGCAATGCACCGCCGCCAAACACCGAGGCCCGTAGCTTCCACAGACGCTGTGGATCCAGCTCCAGACCAATAACAAACAGCATCAGCACCACACCGATTTCCGCAAAATGCAGGATAGATTCGGCGTCCGTCACCAACCTCAAGCCCCACGGACCGATAATGCACCCGGCGATGAGATAGCCCAGCACCGACCCTAAGCCAAGCCGCACGGCGATGGGTACAATCAGCGCTGCCGAACCGAGATAAATCAGCGCCTGTATCAGCGTATGACTATCCATGGTGCTCCTCCTGCCATTCCATCAGACGTTGTTTATAGTGGCGCGCCTGCGCCTGTAGCGTTTCATCATCGCAGATGAACGTACAGTGCATGGCAAACGGTGGCAGCCATTTGAGTCCGCAATATAACGCCGTGGCCTGTAAAGGCTGGGAAAGCACGTCAAACCCGGGGTGGGAACCGATATCAAAGTGGTTTTCACCGCCGCCAGTGGTTACGGCCCACATCAGGTGTTTGCCATGCAGCGCGGTACCGCCGTGACCATACGCCCAGCCGTGGGAGAGGACCTTATCCATCCACAGTTTGAGTAACGGAGGTGTGCTGTACCATTGCATGGGATGTTGCCAGATAACCAGGCTCGCACGTGACAGCGCGTCCTGTTCTGCAGCGATATCGATATTGAAATCGGGATAGAGTTCGTAGAGCGAACGAACCTCTACCCCCTCCAGTGTCCTTACCTGCTCAAGCATCCGCTTATTCGCATGCGAATGCTGCGGATAGGGATGTGCATAAATGATGAGAATCATGATTAGCCTGCTTCACTGCATTATTGTAATAACAGTGAGTTTAGTCAGTTAATCCGCAGGCTAAAAGTCAATATTATTGAGTAGATGAATGTAGAAAACTGAACTAGTTGTCCAGCTCGCTCATATTCTTAACCTGATCGCGGTTAATTTGTTCCGTCTTACCCGTTTCCGCGTTTTTATACGAGACCAGGCCCGTATCTTCATCCACCTGCGGTTTGCCATCGGTGACGATCGTTTTGCCATCGGTCGTTTTCACCGCCTGATTAGAGGAACAACCGGCAACAGTAAACAGTGCTGCGGCGGTAAAAATGGAAGTGATCAGAATATGTTTTTGCATGGTGTTCTCCCTGCTTTTCAGTCATTTTCAGTGATATACCCGTTAACTGTAGGCTAACTGACTGAGTCACAGGGAAAATACAGAACACTCTTAAACACTCGCTTTGGGTATCGGTTTTCTACGAATCGTCATTTGACTGGTTTGTGTCAGCGTCAATCCTCGCGTTTCTGGCGCGAAAGCAATAGAAACCAGCAGGCCAATCAACGAAATCCCTGCCCCCATTAACATCACGGAGTTAATCCCATATTTAGTGATGAAGATCGGCAGTGCCCATGTTGAAACAATGGTTCCGATGCGGCTCAACGACATAATCACACCAACGGCAGACGCACGAATATCGGTAGGGAACAGTTCATTAGGATACAACCATTGCAGGTTCCCTGGACCGCCAGAGAAAAACGCATACACAGCGAAGGCCAGCACCACCAGCCAGACCCCCATATCAGGGATCAGCCCCAAAGCGGCCAACGCCAGCGTCATCATAATAAAGCTACCAATCAACAACGGCCGACGACCTGCGCTATTGAGCCAGAACATCGGTGGAATACAGCCCAGCATGAAACACAGACTGATCACCACATTACCCAACGCGGCGCTTTTCCCAACACCAAGGCCCAGCAAGCCAACAATCTGCGGACCAAACGTGTAAATAGCAAACATCGGGATCACCTGGCAGGTCCAGATGGCCGCGACAAACAAAACAAATGGAAAGTGACGACGATTAAACAACTGAAGAAAACGGGTTTCCTGTGGCGCTTCTTCGTCGAACACCACCGGTTCACCGAACAGTTTGATCATCATCGCTTCACACTCTTTCACCCGGCCTTTTCGCAACAGCCAGCGCGGCGATTCAGGAAGATCAAAACGGCCAATCAGGATCAAAATGCAGGGGATCACGGCGCTGCCGAGCATCCAACGCCATCCGCCCTCAACATCATACAGCCAGTAGCCGACCAGATCGGCGCAGGTGGCACCGACGTACCACATCGCGGCAATAAAACCGATGGAAAACGCGCGTTGACGGGTATTGGAAAACTCGGTGATCATCGAAGTCGCAATCGGGTAATCGGCGCCAATGACCACCCCAATTAATACGCGCATCACTAACAACTCAACGGGCGAGGTCACAAACATCGTCGCCGCCGATATCACGCCAATGGCGATAATATCGATGATGAACATTTTGCGCCGCCCGACCTTATCGGAAATGTAACCAAACAGCGACGTCCCAACAAATAGCCCAGCCAGCGTTCCGGCCCCCAGCAGACCAATCCACTCGGCATCCAGTTTTAACGCTGGCGTGAGCTGCTCTAGCGCAACACCAATCATCACCAGCACATACCCATCCAGGAATGGTCCACCGCTGCCCCACAGCATTATCCGGCGGTGAATAGAGGTAAATTTGATGTCATCAAAGTTCCTGGGCTGCTGCATGGTGATGTCCTGCTTTATTTAACTTAATGCCTAATGGTGCGTAGCTTTAAGGCCTACGTACTGTGCCTGTAGGCCGGATAAGGCGAAGCCGCCATCCGGCACCAGGTTTAGCCGTAGCGGAACTCCACACCAAACGTCCCGCGCGGGTATTCCCATTTTTCCAGCGCCGTATCGAGTCCGAGAATTCGACACGTCCCGCACTCAAGGCACCCGGCGTAATCAAAACGCACGCTGCCATCATCCTGCTTTTTATACAGCCCCGCCGGACAGGCCTTAATCAGCACCTCCAGTACCTGTTTATCCGGCTGTGTTTTCAGAATGATATGTGGGCTCTCTTCATCCACATTGAATTTATTGACGCCCAGTTTGACGTCCACATTGACGGGAGATGTCATAATACGGTCACTCCTTTCAGGCCATCTTTCATCAGGTTGATGAACCCCACTTTCTTCGCATGGCGTAGTATTTTTTTACGCATGGGTACCGGGGCTGAACCATCGACGGTGAATAGATCGCGGGCAATACTGACCGCCATTTCGGGATAGGCGGTAAACATGCGTGGATTATCAAGAAATGCAGGCAGTTTTTGATACATGCGCATGTCGCGCATCGGGCCATCATCCAGGTGCTGATGGTATTCACCAAGCGACTGTTTGCTAAAGTCGTCACGCGTCATGGCAGAAAGCACCGTCTTCGCCGCCGCCTCACCTGCCGATATCGCTAAATCCATACCTCGAATGGTGAAGCCGAGATTCATACACATCCCGGCAGCATCACCGGCAATCAGTACGCCATCGCCTACCAGCTCAGGCTGCATATTCATTCCAGCTTCCGGTACGACGTGCGCGGCGTATTCCACCAGCTTGCCACCGGCAATCAGCGGCGCTACAGCCGGATGCTGCTTGAAATCTTCCAGCATTTGCGGGACTGATTTTTTCGCGTCTTTCAAATGGTGAAGACCACAGACCAGCCCCAGAGAGAGCGTTGTTTCATTGGTATACAGGAAGCCGCCTCCCATCAGACCATCGGTTGGCGACCCGGCAAACAGACAGGCGGCGCCTTCGTTACCCTGCAACTGAAAGCGATCCTCAATCACCGACTTTGGCAACTCGATCAGCTCTTTCACGCCAACGGCGACATGCGCAGCCTGAACGCGCTTTGCCATTCCCAACTTTTCTGCCAACAGAGAATTCACCCCATCGGCAAGGATCACCACTTTCGCTTCCAGAATATCGCCATCAGCTTCCACGCCCACGACTTTGCCATCGCGCTGCACGACGTTATCCACACGAATACCTGTGATCAGTTGAGCGCCGGCTTCTTCGGCCTGCTCCATCAGCCAGGCGTCAAACTTACTGCGTAATACGGAATAAGAAACCTGCGACGATGCAGCATCCTCACCGTTGCAATAATCGATAGTCATCGCCCCTTTGTCGGTCATAAAGGCGAGTTTTTCGTGGGTAATCACACGTTCAATCGGGGCTTGTTCTGCAAAGCCTGGGATAATGCGCTCCAGACTATGCGCATACATGCGCCCGCCGGTGACATTCTTCGCGCCAGCAGAATTTCCGCGCTCGATAACCAACACCTGTGCGCCTTCACGGGCGAGCACCAGCGCCGCAACCGAACCGGCCAGGCCTGCACCCACGATGATGGCATCAAAGATATCTTCGGACATAACAAACTCCTCTCTCGCAACAGGGTACTCTCGTACCCTGCCCGATATGGTTTAGCGCGCTAATGCAGCTGTCAGCGCAGGCAGGATCTTCAGTGCATCACCAACGATACCGAAATCCGCATACTGGAAGATCGGTGCATTTTTGTCTTTATTGATAGCGAAGATCGTCTGCGCGCCGTTGGCGCCAACCATATGTTGGATCTGTCCGGAGATCCCCACGGCCAGATACAGTTCAGGTTTCAACATCAGGTTAGAAATACCAACGTAGCGTTCGTGCTCCATCCATTTTTCGTTTTCTGCCACCGGACGAGAGCAGGCTAATTCAGCGCCCATGGCCTGACACAGCGCTTCCGCCAGCGAGATATTCTCTTTGCTGCCAATACCGCGTCCCACGCTGACCACCAGACGCGCCTTATCGAGATCAACGCTATTACTTTTACGCGCCTGAGTAGCGGTGCGGGTAACGGCGATGGCCGGAGCCTGCCACTGCACAGTGTGCATCTCGCCGTTACGGGAGGTGTCTGGCTGTTGGGCGTCAAATGTCCCGCTACTCAGCGTCAGTACGGCAAACGGTGACGCGATGGTTTCCGCTCCCATTGCCAGGCCACCGTAGACCATATGTTTGACCGCTGCTTTCCCGTCCTGCAATGTCACTGCACTGGCATCGTTGGAAACTGCCGCTGACAACCGAAAACCCAGTTTTGCCGCTAACAGCTTGCCGCGACGCGTATTCGGCAGCAGTACCGCCCCCCCTTCGCTGTGCTGACGAATAGTCTCAGCCATTACCCCGGCGTAATCCTCCATCATGCGATCTTCTGGCTTACCGCTGAGCAACCAGGCATGATCCGCACCCAGCTGGAATGCCATCGCGCTATCAGCGTCATTCAGTACGAATGTGTTAACTTTTTCACCTAAAGCCTGCGCACCACTCATCAGTTCCGGCAGACGAGAAGGGGTATCGCTGAATACCCAGACACTGGAAAACTTGTTCATAACATCCCCTGATAATTAAATGATTTTGCGAAGATTCTCGACAAATGCGGCAATCTGTTCTTCACCGTCGCCTTCAATCACAACGCGTTGACGCTCGCGTTGTTTCGGTGCGGCAACCTGTTGTACGGAATACGCCTGTGCGCCAGTAAACCCAATGTCCGCTGGCGACCAGACCTGAACCGGCTTTTTCGCTGCGCCGAGAATGGCTTTCATAGAAGGGATTTGTGGCGTGTTGATGTCAGTTGAGACTGCAATCACCGCCGGCAGCGGTATGCTCAGGGTCTCAATTTCATCTTCCAGCTCGCGTTCTACCGTAAGGATGTTATCCGTTAGGGACAGGATCTTGCTTACACCGTTAATCGCCGGGATATTCAGCGCTTCACCCACCAGCAGACCAACCTGTTGTGCGTACAAATCGGAAGAACCATCACCACAGATAATCAGATCAAAGCCTGATTTTTGTGCGGCAGCGGCCAGCGCGCTCGCGGTATGTTGTGGCAGCGCCTGTTCAAACTGATCGTCAATCACCACGATCAGTTCATCAGGGCCACGGGAGAGCACATCTTTACGCCCTTTGGCGTTGGTCAGTGCTTTCCCCCCCACACTTATGGCGACAACCTGTGTCTCTCCTTGCTGCTGTTTTAACTGACAAGCAGCTTCAATTGCATTCAGATCATATTGGCTGATTTTGCCATCTGCTTTGCTGAAATCCAGTGAACCGTCAGCATTATTAATTGCAATATCCTGTTCATCAGGTACGCATTTGTAGCAAGTAATTATCTTCATTGCATCTCCAGAAATCATGAAGGAAACGTTATTTATATCGGCGGTGTTAAATACAAATATCACGCTCTTTAATTCGGAAATAAAACATTAATCACCAATATTGAAAATGTCACACATTGATATTCATAACTTTCAATAGTGTTATGCATCTCACCAATATTGAAAGAAACGTGTCAAACAGGAAAATTTTCAATATTGTTTGCTGGTTCAACAATATTGAAAGACAAACACTTAAAAAAGTTAAAAAACCAACATTAAGCAATTGAATATAAAGGGTTAATGTTGATATTTAAGTCAAAATTACCAGCATAAAAAAGTGTGACACCAATCACAGAACCACCCGTTACGAATACCCATTATGAGTTACTCACTGAGGCGCCCCAGAGGTTAAATAGTTATCAACAAATCATTAATAATAAATAAACAAAAGATTACAAACGGGAACGCTAAATAAATTTCGTTTTCACACTGGAATTCACTTATGAAAAATGAAAAGAGAAAGTCGGGAATTGAACCTAAGGTTTTCTTTCCGCCATTAATAATTGTCGGAATACTTTGTTGGCTAACAGTAAGAGATCTTGATGCCGCGAATGTGGTTATTAATGCGGTATTTAGTTATGTCACCAATGTCTGGGGTTGGGCATTTGAATGGTATATGGTCATCATGCTCTTCGGCTGGTTCTGGCTGGTTTTTGGTCCGTACGCCAAAAAGAAATTAGGCGATGAAAAACCAGAATTTAGCACCGCCAGCTGGATTTTTATGATGTTCGCTTCCTGTACATCCGCTGCCGTACTGTTCTGGGGCTCGATAGAGATCTACTACTATATCTCTACGCCCCCCTTTGCCCTCGCCCCTAACTCTACCGGTGCGAAAGAGATAGGCCTGGCATACAGCCTGTTCCACTGGGGGCCCCTGCCGTGGGCAACCTATAGCTTCCTCTCCGTTGCCTTCGCCTACTTCTTCTTTGTGCGCAAGATGGATGTTATCCGCCCCAGCTCTACGCTGGTGCCGCTAGTTGGCGAAAAGCATGCAAAGGGCCTGTTCGGAACGATCGTCGATAACTTCTATCTGGTGGCGCTGATCTTTGCGATGGGTACCAGTCTCGGTCTGGCGACACCGCTGGTAACCGAGTGTATGCAGTACCTGTTCGGCATTCCGCATACGCTGCAATTAGATGCCATCATCATTACCTGCTGGATCATCCTGAACGCTATTTGCGTAGCCTGTGGCCTGCAAAAAGGGGTCAAGATCGCCAGTGATGTGCGTAGCTACCTGAGTTTCCTGATGCTCGGTTGGGTATTTATCGTCAGCGGCGCCAGCTTCATCATGAACTACTTCACCGACTCCGTCGGGATGCTGCTGATGTATTTGCCGCGCATGTTGTTCTATACCGATGCTATCGGCAAAGGCGGCTTCCCGCAGGGCTGGACCGTCTTCTACTGGGCATGGTGGGTCATTTACGCCATCCAGATGAGTATCTTCCTTGCACGTATTTCTCGTGGTCGTACCGTACGTGAACTGTGTTTCGGGATGGTTCTGGGCCTGACCGCTTCGACCTGGATCCTGTGGACTGTCCTTGGCAGTAACACCCTGCTGCTGATGGATAAAAACATCCTCAATATCCCGCAGTTGATTGAACAACACGGTGTGGCGCGCGCCATTATCGAAACCTGGGCCGCCTTACCCTTTAGCACCGCCACGATGTGGGGATTCTTTATCCTCTGCTTCATTGCCACTGTCACTCTGATTAACGCCTGTTCCTATACCCTGGCGATGTCGACCTGTCGCGAAGTTCGCGACGGTGAAGAACCCCCGCTGCTGGTCCGTATCGGGTGGTCGGTACTGGTCGGTGTCATCGGTATTGTTCTGCTGGCACTGGGCGGATTGAAACCCATCCAGACAGCGATTATTGCCGGAGGATGTCCGCTGTTCTTCGTCAACATCATGGTAACGCTGTCCTTTATTAAAGACGCCAAGGTGCACTGGAAAGACAAGTAATTCTCATTAACCCAATTGATCAAGAGGCTGAAAGATGGATTTCAACTTAAATGACGAACAGGAACTGTTTGTCGCCGGTATTCGTGAACTGATGGCCAGTGAGAACTGGGAAGCTTATTTTGCCGAGTGCGATCGCGACAGCGTCTATCCGGAGCGTTTTGTAAAAGCACTGGCGGATATGGGCATCGATAGCCTGCTGATCCCGGAAGAACACGGTGGTCTGGAAGCGGGTTTCGTCACCGTTGCCGCTGTATGGATGGAACTGGGTCGTCTTGGCGCTCCGACTTACGTGCTGTATCAATTACCGGGGGGTTTTAACACTTTCCTGCGTGAAGGCACCCAGGAGCAAATTGATAAAATCATGGCGTTCCAGGGAACCGGTAAGCAGATGTGGAACTCGGCGATCACCGAACCGGGAGCGGGATCGGATGTTGGTAGTCTGAAAACCACTTATACACGCAAAAATGGTAAGGTTTATCTTAATGGCAGTAAGTGTTTTATCACCAGTAGCGCCTATACCCCGTATATCGTGGTGATGGCGAGAGATGGTGCATCGCCGGATAAACCTGTTTATACCGAGTGGTTTGTTGACATGAGCAAAGCAGGTATCAAGGTCAACAAGCTGGAGAAACTTGGTCTGCGCATGGATAGCTGCTGTGAAATCACCTTTGATGACGTCGAACTGGATGAGAAAGACATGTTCGGCCGGGAAGGTAATGGTTTCAACCGCGTAAAAGAAGAGTTTGACCACGAACGTTTCCTCGTCGCTCTGACCAACTACGGTACAGCAATGTGCGCCTTTGAAGATGCAGCGCGCTACGCTAATCAGCGTGTACAGTTTGGCGAAACTATCGGCCGTTTCCAGCTGATTCAGGAGAAGTTTGCGCATATGGCGATCAAACTGAACTCCATGAAAAACATGCTACTGGAAGCCGCATGGAAAGCGGATAACGGCACCATTACCTCGGGTGACGCGGCAATGTGCAAATACTTCTGCGCCAATGCTGCGTTCGAAGTAGTAGACAGCGCGATGCAGGTACTGGGTGGCGTGGGCATCGCGGGCAATCATCGCATCACGCGCTTCTGGCGTGACCTGCGCGTTGACCGTGTTTCCGGTGGCTCTGATGAAATGCAGATCCTGACGTTGGGTCGTGCGGTACTCAAGCAATACCGCTAAGTGGGATGCCGGATAGCGCTGTGCTTATCCGGCCTACAACTAACTGCCAGGAGCTAAATTATGGACCATTTACCAATGCCAACCTTTGGGCCACTTGCCGGGTTGCGGGTTGTCTTTTCAGGGATTGAAATTGCCGGGCCGTTCGCCGGGCAAATGTTTGCCGAATGGGGTGCGGAAGTTATCTGGATAGAGAACGTGGCATGGGCCGATACCATCCGCGTGCAACCCAACTACCCACAGCTTTCACGCCGTAACCTGCACGCACTCTCGCTCAATATTTTCAAAGATGAAGGCCGGGAAGCGTTTCTGAAGCTCATGGAAACCACCGACATTTTCATCGAAGCCAGTAAGGGCCCGGCCTTTGCCCGTCGCGGCATTACTGATGAGGTATTGTGGGAACATAACCCGAAACTGGTTATCGCCCACCTTTCCGGCTTCGGTCAGTTTGGCACCGAGGAGTACACCAATCTTCCGGCTTATAACACCATCGCTCAGGCATTCAGCGGCTATCTGATCCAAAACGGCGACGTTGACCAGCCAATGCCCGCCTTCCCATACACCGCCGATTACTTCTCAGGCATGACCGCCACCACCGCCGCGCTGGCTGCGCTGCACAAAGTGCGCGAAACAGGTAAAGGGGAAAGTATTGACGTCGCCATGTACGAAGTGATGCTGCGTATGGGTCAGTACTTCATGATGGATTACTTCAACGGCGGCGAAATATGCCCGCGCATGACC
Organism: Citrobacter sp. U14242; assembly: GCF_046555775.1. Lineage (NCBI taxonomy): Bacteria > Pseudomonadati > Pseudomonadota > Gammaproteobacteria > Enterobacterales > Enterobacteriaceae > Citrobacter > Citrobacter sp. U14242. Next base: position 142,280 of record NZ_JBKGLW010000007.1, on the reverse strand, counting down.
AAAGGTAAAGACCCCTACTACGCCGGTTGTGGTCTGTATAAATGTGCTGATGGCTACATCGTTATGGAACTGGTGGGTATCACGCAAATCAACGAGTGCTTTAAAGATATTGGTCTGGCTCACATCCTCGGTACCCCTGAAGTACCGGAAGGCACCCAGCTTATCCATCGCGTTGAATGCCCATACGGCCCATTAGTCGAAGAAAAACTGGATGCCTGGCTGGCGAAACACACCATTGCTGAGGTCCAGGCACGCTTTGCCGAGCTGAACATCGCTTGCGCGAAGGTACTGACTATTCCAGAACTGGAAGGCAACCCGCAGTACGTTGCCCGTGAATCCATTACTCAGTGGCAAACGATGGATGGTCGCACCTGCAAAGGGCCAAACATCATGCCGAAATTCAAAAATAATCCGGGGAAAATCTGGCGTGGCATGCCATCACACGGCATGGATACCGCCGCCATTCTGAAAAATATCGGTTATAGCGAAGCAGACATAAATGAGCTGGTCGGCAAAGGCCTGGCCAGGGTTGAGGAATAAACGCGACGCGCTAACCCACGGGTTTGGTTAGCGCTCACGCCTGTTTTCAGTGGATAAAGCAATATGGATATCGTTGGCGGACAAAACTTACGTCAGATGTGGGACGACCTGGCCAGGACGTACGAAGATAAAACGGCACTTATTTTCGAATCCTGCGAAGGAAACGTTCAGCAGTTTAGCTATGCCTCGCTTAATGAAGAAATTAACCGCACGGCGAATCTTTTCCATTCTTTGGGGATCCGCAAGGGCGATAAGGTCGCATTGCATCTGGATAACTGTCCGGAGTTTATTTTTTGCTGGTTTGGACTGGCAAAAATCGGTGCCATTATGGTCCCGATCAATGCCCGTCTGCTGGGTGAAGAAAGCGCCTGGATCCTGCGAAACAGTCAGGTGCGCCTGCTGGTCACCAGCGCCCGGTTTTATCCTATATACCGCCAGATACGCCAGGAAAACGAAACACCACTGAATCACATCTGTCTGATTGGCGATCGAGTTCCGGCGGATGACGGCGTGAGCCACTTTTCCCTCCTGAAAGACCGACAGTCGGCCACGCTATGCTATACCCCCGCGTTATCCACTGACGACACGGCAGAAATTCTGTTTACCTCAGGCACCACCTCACGTCCCAAAGGGGTGGTCATTACTCACTATAACCTGCGTTTTGCAGGTTACTACTCTGCCTGGCAGATCGCTCTGCGCGATGATGATGTGTACATGACGGTGATGCCCGCCTTCCATATCGACTGCCAGTGTACGGCTGCAATGCCGGCATTTTCATCAGGGAGCACCTTTGTGCTGATTGAGAAGTACAGCGCCCGGGGCTTCTGGGACCAGGTACGCAAATATCAAGCGACGGTGACGGAATGCATCCCGATGATGATCAGAACGCTGATGGTACAGCCCGCCTCGCCGACAGACAGGCAACATCATCTGCGTGAAGTGATGTTCTACCTCAACTTATCAGAGCAGGAGAAGGATGACTTTACCGGTCGCTTTGGTGTCAGGCTGCTGACCTCCTACGGTATGACAGAAACCATCGTCGGCATTATTGGCGACCGTCCAGGAGACAAACGGCGCTGGCCTTCAATCGGTCGTGTCGGCTTTAGCTATGAAGCAGAAATCCGCGACGACCAAAACCGCCCCCTGCCTGCCGGTGAAATTGGTGAAATATGCATTAAAGGCGTGCCTGGTAAAACGATCTTTAAAGAGTACTACGCTCAACCAGAAGCAACGGCCAAAGCGCTGGAGCCGGAGGGCTGGCTACATACCGGCGATTCGGGTTACCAGGATGAGGATGGCTTTTTTTATTTTGTCGACAGGCGCTGCAATATGATTAAACGCGGCGGAGAAAATGTCTCCTGCGTTGAGCTGGAAAATATCATTTCTGCACATCCGAAAATTCAGGACATCGTTGTTGTCGGTATCAAAGACACTATCCGTGATGAAGCGATTAAAGCATTTATTGTCCTGAATGAAGGTGAAACATTAAGCGAAGCCGAGTTTTTCAGCTTCTGCGAACACAATATGGCGAAATTTAAGGTTCCCTCTTTTATGGAGATCAGAACCGACCTGCCGCGAAATTGTTCAGGGAAAATAATTAAAAAAAATCTGAAATAACCTCTCTGGCAGGAATATCACCTGCCTGAAAATCTATTTATCTGGAGATGAACCATGAGTGAATCATTACATCTGACCCGCAATGGCCCGATTCTGGAAATTACGCTGGACAGGCCCAAAGCAAATGCCATTGACGCCAAAACCAGCTTTAAAATGGGCGAAGCTTTTCTTCATTTCCGTGACGATCCTGAATTGCGCGTCGCCATCATCACCGGTGGCGGCGAGAAGTTTTTTTCCGCAGGTTGGGACTTAAAAGCGGCAGCGGAAGGTGAAGCACCTGATGCCGATTTTGGCCCGGGCGGCTTTGCCGGTTTAACCGAAATATTCGATCTGGATAAACCGGTCATCGCTGCGGTAAACGGCTATGCATTTGGTGGTGGTTTCGAACTGGCGCTGGCGGCCGATTTTATCGTCTGCGCAGAAAACGCCAGCTTCGCCCTGCCGGAAGCAAAACTCGGTATCGTGCCGGACAGTGGCGGCGTATTGCGTCTGCCCAAGCTGTTGCCGCCGGCTATCGTCAACGAAATGGTGATGACCGGCAGACGCATGAGCGCCGAAGAAGCGCTGCGTTGGGGGATTGTGAACCGTGTCGTTAGCCAGAGTGAATTGATGGACAGCGCCCGCGAACTGGCGCAACAACTGGTTAATAGCGCCCCGCTGGCTATTGCCGCGCTGAAAGAGATTTATCGTGCGACCAGCGAAATGCCGGTGGAAGAAGGCTACCGTTACATCCGTAGCGGCGTACTGAAACATTATCCTGCGGTCCTGCACTCTGAAGATGCGCTGGAAGGACCACAGGCATTTGCGGAAAAACGCGATCCGGTGTGGAAAGGGCGCTGATATCTCATGAGCTATTACGCCTTTGAAGGCCTGATTCCGGTAGTGCATCCAGAGGCGTATGTCCATCCCAGCGCCGTGCTGATTGGCGATGTCATTGTGGGGGCCGGTGTGTATATAGGTCCGCACGCGTCACTGCGTGGTGATTATGGTCGTCTGATCCTCAAAGCAGGTTCTAATCTGCAGGATGGCTGTATCATGCACGGCTATTGCGACACCGATACCATCGTGCATGAGAATGGACACATCGGTCATGGCGCTATTTTACATGGCTGCGTGGTAGGTCGGGATGCATTGATTGGCATGAATAGTGTCATTATGGACGGTGCCGTGATTGGCGAAGAGAGCATTGTTGCCGCCATGAGCTTTGTCAAAGCCGGGTTTCAGGGGGAGGCAAGGCAACTGCTGGTCGGTTCACCGGCTCGCGTACTGCGCGAAGTCACCGATCAGGAGCGACACTGGAAACGACTGAACACCAAAGAGTATCAGGATCTTGCCATCCGCTGTCAGACGGGTTTACACGAAACGCAGCCATTAACGCAGGTCGAAGAAAACCGACCGCGCCTGAAAGGCACGACGGATGTGAAGCCGAAATCAGCACAGTAATTGATGCCGGATGCGCTCACGCTTATCCGGCCTACGAGTCAATCACCGTTTATACCGCCATCAGGCAAACTGACAATCAGCGGCGCATACTCTTGGAGAGCATCATTTGCCATTTCTGCTCACGGTTAAGCTCTGTTGGAGGAACCGCCAGGCGCGGCGTTTTCGCCATGCTCACCTTTTTTTCCTGCAAATTGTGATTCAATCTGCTGTAAAGATGGGAATCAATACTCACAACTTTCACCAGTCGCTGGCACTGACAGCCCCGACCGGCAATCTGATTGGGGATCATCTTAACTTCACAAACGATTTCCCCCACTTCGGACAGAATATAGGAGAGCGTATTAATCGCTTTGCAGTGTTCAATATCAAAATGGCGGGAAATTTCCTTTGCGGTGATCCAACGATCCTCAGCCATCATCCAGTCAGCAATTAACAAATAAAGCGGTCTTTCAACATATTTTTCACACATAAGCACACCATTTCACAAATTAAAAATCTGGCTACGGCCTGTCCAAATTAATAAAAACTAAGCCATATTAAAATTGTGGATATAAAGGATAGTATGCGACTTGAATGTTGATTAGTGTGAGCTATATCGTGCTTATTACATTGAAAATGTGGTTATAGAACCCTATTTCCACCAGGAATGACCTTACACGAATTTAAAAAAGGGTTTCTTTACAGAAACCCTTTCAAAATTATATTGCCGGTCCGGTTAACGCAATTATCACCGAACTTATTTTTTATGACTTTTTGATCTGCGCGTGCATTTCCTGGACAGAGGTCACCTTCTCTGTCGCATCTGCATTCAGCGCCATCGTCGTGGCAAAACCGCCGTTCAGCGTGGTGTCGTAATGCACCTTATACTGCAGCGCACTGCGGCGAATCAGCTTGGAGTCCTCAATCGCCTGACGACCTTCAGTGGTGTTGATGATGTAGGTGTATTCGCCATTCTTGATACGGTCCTGAATGTGCGGACGGCCTTCATGCACCTTGTTTACCAAACGTGGATTAATACCCGCTTCACCCAGCACAATCGCCGTGCCGTGCGTGGCATCCAGCTCGAAACCAAACTTCAACAGTTTCGCCGCCAGGTCTACAACACGTTCTTTATCGCCTTCACGTACGGAGAGCAGCGCACGCCCCTGCTTTTTCATGGTAGAACTGCTGCCCAACTGTGCCTTAGCGAACGCTTCGGCAAAGGTACGCCCCACCCCCATGACTTCACCGGTAGAGCGCATCTCTGGCCCTAACAGCGGGTCGACGCCCGGGAATTTGTTGAACGGCAGCACCACTTCTTTAACGGAGTAGTACGGCGGGATAATTTCTTTGGTTACACCCTGCTGTGCCAATGTTTTACCCACCATCACACGTGCCGCCACTTTCGCCAGCGGTACACCCGTGGCTTTAGAAACGAACGGTACAGTACGCGCCGCACGTGGGTTAACTTCAATCAGGTAAACTTCGTTGTTCTTCACGGCAAACTGGACGTTCATCAGGCCACGCACCTGCAGTTCGAAAGCCAGTTTCTGCACCTGCTGGCGCATGACGTCCTGAATTTCCTGGCTCAGCGTGTAGGCTGGCAGAGAACATGCGGAGTCACCGGAGTGCACGCCCGCCTGTTCGATGTGCTCCATAATGCCGCCAATCAGCACCATTTCACCGTCACAAATGGCATCCACATCAACTTCTACCGCATCGTCGAGGAAGCGGTCCAGCAGCACTGGTGCATCGTTGGAAACGCTAACCGCCGTCTGGAAGTAGCGACGCAGGTCGGCCTCGTCGTAGACAATTTCCATCGCGCGGCCGCCAAGAACGTAGGACGGACGCACCACCAGTGGATAACCGATTTCTTTTGCTTTCTCAACAGCTTGCTCGATAGCGGTTACGGTGGCGTTGGCCGGTTGTTTCAGCTTCAGACGGTCAACCGCATGCTGGAAACGTTCACGGTCTTCGGCACGGTCAATCGCATCCGGGCTGGTACCGATAACCGGAACACCCGCCGCTTCCAGCGCACGAGCCAGTTTCAGAGGAGTCTGGCCGCCGTACTGAACGATAACGCCTTTCGGCTTCTCAATACGCACGATTTCCAGCACATCTTCCAGCGTCACCGGCTCGAAGTACAGACGGTCAGAGGTGTCGTAGTCGGTTGAAACGGTTTCCGGGTTACAGTTAACCATGATGGTCTCGTAACCGTCTTCACGCAGCGCCAATGAGGCGTGTACGCAGCAGTAGTCGAATTCAATACCCTGGCCGATACGGTTCGGGCCGCCGCCCAGAACCATAATTTTATCGCGGTCTACGGACGGATTCGCTTCACACTCTTCTTCATACGTGGAGTACATGTAAGCAGTATCAGTAGCAAATTCTGCGGCACAGGTGTCCACGCGCTTGTAAACCGGGTGCAGCTTATACTGTTCACGCCGTTTGCGAATTTCTGCTTCGCGCACGCCAGCCAGTTTAGCCAGACGCGCATCGGCGAAGCCTTTGCGTTTAAGCATACGCAGGAAGTCAGCGTCGAGGCCGTTAATGCCCACTTCAGTCACTTTCTCTTCCAGACGCACCAGCTCTTCAATCTGCACCAGGAACCAGCGGTCAATGTTAGTCAGGTTAAACACGCCGTCAACAGACAGACCGGCGCGGAAGGCATCGGCGATGTACCAGATACGCTCGGCGCCCGCGTCCTTCAGCTCACGGCGAATTTTGGTCAGTGCTTCCGGGTCATCAAGGCTCACTTTCGGGTCAAAACCGGTCGCGCCCACTTCCAGGCCACGCAGCGCTTTCTGCAGGGATTCCTGCTGCGTGCGGCCAATCGCCATCACTTCACCAACAGATTTCATCTGGGTGGTCAGACGGTCGTTTGCGCCGGCAAATTTCTCGAAGTTAAAACGTGGAATCTTCGTCACAACGTAGTCGATGGACGGTTCGAAGGAGGCCGGAGTACGACCACCGGTGATGTCGTTCATCAGCTCATCGAGGGTGTAACCCACCGCCAGTTTCGCCGCCACTTTAGCAATCGGGAAGCCCGTTGCTTTGGACGCCAGCGCTGAGGAACGGGACACACGCGGGTTCATTTCGATGACAATCAGGCGACCATTTTTCGGGTTCACCGCAAATTGCACGTTGGAACCACCGGTTTCCACACCAATTTCACGCAGTACCGCCATCGAGGCGTTACGCATGATTTGATATTCTTTGTCGGTCAGGGTCTGCGCCGGGGCAACCGTGATGGAGTCACCGGTATGGATACCCATGGCGTCGAAGTTTTCGATGGAGCAGACGATGATGCAATTGTCGTTTTTATCACGCACCACTTCCATCTCGTACTCTTTCCAGCCAATCAGCGATTCATCAATCAGCAGTTCGTTGGTTGGGGAGAGATCCAGGCCGCGTTCGCAGATTTCTTCGAACTCTTCACGGTTGTAAGCGATACCGCCACCGGTACCGCCCATGGTAAAGCTAGGTCGGATGATGCACGGGAAGCCAACATCAGCGGCAACCGCCAACGCTTCTTCCATGGTGTGGGCGATGCCTGAACGCGCAGTGTCGAGACCAATTTTTTTCATCGCGATGTCGAAACGACGACGGTCTTCCGCTTTATCAATGGCATCCGCCGTCGCACCAATCATGGTCACGCCGAACTCAGCCAGTACGCCCTGACGTTCCAGTTCCAGCGCACAGTTCAGCGCCGTCTGGCCCCCCATGGTCGGTAGCACCGCATCCGGGCGCTCTTTTTCGATAATTTTGCGCACCACTTCCCAGTGAATCGGCTCGATATAGGTTGCATCGGCCATTTCCGGGTCGGTCATGATGGTGGCCGGGTTGGAGTTCACGAGAATGACGCGGTAACCCTCTTCACGCAGCGCTTTACACGCCTGGGCACCGGAATAGTCAAACTCACACGCCTGACCGATTACAATCGGACCCGCGCCCAGAATCAGGATACTTTTTATGTCTGTACGTTTTGGCATGGCTCTTTTACTCCTGATTATTTCGCGGACTGACGGTATTGCTCAATAAGCTCGATAAAGTGGTCAAACAACGGCGCAGCGTCGTGCGGACCTGGGCTCGCCTCCGGGTGTCCCTGGAAGCTGAACGCCGGTTTGTCGGTACGATGAATCCCCTGCAGGGTGCCATCAAACAGCGACTTATGCGTCACGCGTAGATTGGCAGGCATGGAGGCTTCATCCACTGCAAAACCGTGGTTCTGCGCGGTGATCATCACGGTATTGTTATCAATATCTTTCACCGGATGGTTGCCGCCGTGGTGGCCAAACTTCATCTTGATGGTTTTTGCGCCGCTCGCCAGCGCCAGCAGTTGATGGCCGAGGCAGATGCCAAATACCGGAATATCGGTTTCGAGGAATTTCTGAATCGCAGTAATCGCGTAATCGCACGGGGCCGGGTCGCCAGGGCCGTTGGACAGGAAAACACCGTCCGGATTCATCTTGAGGACCTCTTCTGCAGAGGTCTGCGCCGGTACTACCGTCAGGCGGCAGCCGCGATCCGCTAACATACGCAGAATGTTGCGCTTGGCACCAAAATCGTAAGCCACGACGTGGAACGGGAGTTCATCAGCAGATTTTGCTTCCGGTAAGTCACCTGCCAGCGTCCAGCTGCCCTGCGTCCAGTGATACGGCTCCGCAGTGGTCACTTCTTTCGCCAGATCCATACCGTTCAGGCCCGGAAATGCTTTGGCTTTTTCCAGCGCCAGTGCCGCATCCGGGTTGTCACCCGCAATAATGCAGCCGTTCTGTGCGCCCTTTTCACGCAGCAGGCGCGTCAGCTTACGGGTATCGATATCGGCAATCGCCACGATGTTATGGCGCTTCAGGTAAGAAGAAAGGTCTTCAGTATCGCGGAAGTTGCTGGCAATCAGCGGCAGGTCGCGAATGACCAGACCTTGCGCATGTACCTGAGAAGATTCTGCATCGGCTTCATTGGTACCGACATTACCGATATGAGGATAAGTAAGAGTGACGATTTGGCGGGAATAGGAAGGATCAGTGAGGATTTCTTGATAACCGGTCATTGAAGTATTGAAAACGACTTCCCCAACCGCCGAACCTGTTGCCCCTATGGCCCGACCGTGAAACTGGGTTCCGTCTTCCAGAACCAATAGCGCTGACTTAATCAAAACACCCTCCAGAGAATATTCACTCACTTTATTTGCATATTAATTCATTAACACACCATGAATCAATGCAAATTTGCTTACCTATGGATTTCTGGCAAACGGCGGCATTCTAGAGATTGCCCACGTAAAAGTCTACCCAAAAGGACAATTTTTATTATTATTTTGCGCCATTGATGAATTAACTCGCCTCCAGGCATCAAAAAGATCAACTAACTTTGAGTGGAAAACGCTTGCGGAGCAGGAAGAGTATCAAATTTCAGAAGCAAGAGATAAAAAGTAGACCAAACGGTCAAAATTCACATTTTACTCACACAAAATAACACGAAAACATATAAAAATAAGGCACTCAGCTCAAAACTAACTTTAAATAGACAAAATAAAGGGCAATAAAATATTGCCCCATGTAATCAAACAATTACGACTACAATAACCACATCACGAAGGGTGGTAAACCTTATAAATTGCGTAAATCAAGCACGTCTCGCATATCAAAAAGACCATTTGATTTAGATTTCAGCCAAACTGCCGATCTCACTGCACCGTTAGCGAATGTCATACGACTGGAGGCTTTATGCGTAATCTCGATGCGCTCACCGATATCAGCAAACATCGCGGTATGTTCTCCAACGATATCTCCCGCACGCACCGTAGCAAAACCGATAGTGCCCGGCACACGTTCACCGGTATAACCTTCACGCGCATAGACGGCACAGTCTTTTAAATCTTTATCCAGTGCCCCGGCTATCGCCTCCCCCATCGCCAGCGCGGTACCAGACGGCGCATCCACTTTATGGCGGTGGTGAGCTTCAATAATTTCAATGTCGGTATAGTCACCCATCACTTTCGCGGCTTTCTCCAGCAGCTTCAGCATGACGTTAACGCCGACGCTAAAGTTAGCGGCGAAGACGATGCCAATATCCTGTGCAGCATCGTGAATAGCCTGTTTTCCCGCATCATCAAAACCAGTGGTACCAATTACCATGCCTTTGCCGTGCTGGCGACAAAACGCCAGATGTGTCAGCGTACCTTCCGGACGGGTAAAATCGATAAAAACGTCAAAATCATCTTTTATCGCTTCAAGGCTGCTTTGCACAGTTACGCCCGTCTTTCCTGCGCCCGCCAGTTCCCCGGCATCGCTACCCAGTAAGGAAGAGCCTTCACGTTCCAGCGCCGCACCAAGCTGTACGCCATCCATACCCAGCGTGGCCTGAATCAACTGACGCCCCATGCGTCCTCCGGCTCCCGCGATGGCAACGCGGATTTGTGCATCATGCATAGCTATTCTCTTTTGTTAATTTTACGTAAATCGTTTTCAGATTAACCAGCGTATCGCTGCGCCGCCAGCCGAAAACGTCGATAATTAGAATTTAATGATAAACAGGGAAAGATATCAGTAAAAGGCATGACGCCACGGAATAAGCAGCGTCATATCGTTATATAACGTGGAAATCAGGGGGCCAGTGCCAAAACGTGTGCCACCCACTGCTGGAACCCCTCGACATCCAGCCCCAGCGCCACCTGGGCATTAGCGGGTTGCCCCAGCCGCCCTTCGATATCTACGACCGTTGTACCAGAGGTATATTCCCCCTGCGTTTCAACGGCGACAAAACAGGGCTTGAGCGTAAAGAGATCCGGGCGCACCAGCCAGGCAATCGCACAGAGGTCATGCATACGGAGTCCCGTATTCATGCTACCGCTACGGTAATGACTGAACAGCGCATGCAGCATTTTTCCGGTCTGATTAAGTCCTGGTAACGTCGCCAGATAATCCGGCGCAAGCATGGCCTGGTTGGTCACGTCCAGCCCGCACATTACAATCTCCAGCCCACTCTGGAATACTTTCGCTGCCGCTTCCGGGTCAATAGCAATGTTAAATTCCGCGTTTGGCGTGAAGTTTCCGCGCCCGGCAGAGCCGCCCATAATCACCAGACGGTGAATATTGAATACGCATTCAGGATAATGGATCAGCAGCAACGCAATATTCGTCAGGGGGCCAATCGCCACCAGCGTAACAGGCTGCGGGGCATGCATCAGCGCGTCGCGAATAGCCTGGAAGGCGGGTTTTGCCATCGGTTGGCGACGGTGTTCGACAAACTCATACCCTGCCATACCGGACTCACCGTGCACAGAAGCCGCGTCACGCAGCGGTCGCACCAGCGGCATGGAGGCTCCCTGCGCCAGCGGAATATCCGCATTCCAGAAGTGCAGCAACTGCAACGCATTGCGGGTGGTTTTTTCCACCGAAACATTGCCCGCGACTGTGGTCATCAGTTGCAGATCCAGCTCCGGGGCAAACAGCGCGGCGGCAATGGCAGCGGCATCATCAATGCCAGGATCGGTATCAAGAATAATACGTATGGGCTCCATAATTAACTCTCTCTCCAGTTTTCACTCAGTTTTTCTGGCTAATGCATAGCACTTATACAGATGATTTAGCTACATATTTCATGTCCACACCACCAGTACGCTCGCTACGTGTCTTATCTTCCATTAGATCTGATATCTCGCTTTTCTGCGAGTTCTTAGATCGTAAAGAAATGAGAATACAGGAGCACTTTTTGGTATTTCTGCCCTATGCCACAGGGATAGCCTTTTACTATCGCAGATAATCGTTAAAGGTGATTAATAATATTATGCAAATTCATGGACATACAATCAATTTACGCACCATCGGCGAACATATAAAGGATGCAGGGCGTTCAGTGAGAAATCATTTTACTGCGCACTTTAGGGGGGCAAATAACAACGCCGGGGCCGATGCCAGGTTTAACGAATCAATCAATAATGGATGTAAACAAATCCAGGCTCTGGTTGGTCATGCAACGGCGGACAAGCATATAAGCATCAATGGTGAGTTTAGGACCGCACAAAATAGCGCAACACTAGGTAGTAAAAAAAACATTACCAAAGAACTCAGTGCCGATCACCTTGTCCCTGGAACAGGAGCAATACTTAAAAAAGCCCTGAGCGAAAAAGCTTGTTTTACGCTTAGTGAAAACAGTCCCGGAGCCTTCATCGAGGGTCTAAAAAATAAAATAAGCACTCTAGGTACTGATGATCAAAAAACAGTTAAAAATATCCTCGTTACATTTGGCAAAACGCTGAATGCTGGAGGCGAGCAAGAAGTTGAAGGGGGAATACTGAAGGAATTTCACTCCTCTGCCATCACCATGGCCGTCGAGACGCTTGCTGTCTGGGGAGGAAACAAGAACGAGGCTCCCGTAGTATAGGATCAGAGCATAAAAGAAGCATTCGGGGACTATTGCAAATCGGTAGATGCTACCAATGATTTAGCTTTGTCTTAAAACTGTAGATTAACTCGTTAATCCCCTTGAAACAGTTGGAACGTCGCAAGGGGATAATGATTTTATTTCACATCCACACGCAGCTCTTTAGGCACTTCGAAAACAATGTTCTCTTCGCGTCCTTCAAGCGGGATAGCCTCTCCACCGCCCAACTCCTGCAGACGAGTAATCACGTTCTGCACCAGAATATCCGGAGCAGAAGCGCCAGCGGTCACGCCGACACATGCCGCGTCTTTCACCCACAATTCCTGGATATCAGTGGCATCGTCGATCAGGTATGCAGCTTTGCCCATACGCTGAGCCAGTTCGGCCAGACGGTTGGAGTTAGAGGAGTTTTTCGAGCCGACCACCAGAACCACATCCGCCTGTTCCGCCAGCGCACGCACCGCTTCCTGACGGTTAGTGGTGGCATAGCAGATATCGTCTTTGCGTGGCCCGACAATTTTCGGGAAACGGTTACGCAGTGCGTCAATGACATCAGAGGTATCGTCCACGGAAAGCGTGGTCTGGGTCATAAACGACAGCTTCGCTTCGTTTTTAACGTCCAGCGTCCACACATCATCCGGTGATTCAACCAGGTACATGCCCCCTTGCGGGTTGCTGTACTGGCCCATCGTGCCTTCTACTTCCGGGTGTCCGGCGTGGCCAATCAGGATCGACTCTTCGCCACGACGGCTGGCGCGCGCGACTTCCATATGCACTTTCGTCACCAACGGACAGGTCGCATCAAAGACCGTGAGATCGCGGCCTTTAGCTTCGTTACGCACAGCCTGAGACACGCCGTGGGCGGAGAAAATCAGGATCGCGCCGTCCGGCACCTCACTGATTTGCTCGATAAAAATCGCGCCGCGTTCGCGCAGGCTATCCACCACGTAGCGGTTATGTACCACCTCATGACGGACATAAATTGGCGCGCCGTAAATAGCCAGCGCGTTTTCCACAATGCTGATAGCGCGGTCTACGCCTGCGCAGAAACCACGCGGGTTAGCCAACAGGATCTGCATTTTATGCCTCCAGCGCCGGTTCGACTTCCAGCACTTCAATATCAAAATGAACGGTATGCCCGGCCAGCGGATGGTTGAAGTCAACCGTGATCGAATCACCGTTGATTTCGCGGATAACACCAGGCATCTCACTGCCGTCCATTGCGGTAAAGAGCATGATTGCGCCAATTTCTGGCTCACCCGCGTCCATAAACTCCCGACGCGAGAAATACTGAATGAGGTCCGGGCTTGATACGCCAAAAGCAGCGTCCGGCTCCAGAGCAAACGTGGTTTTATCGCCCTCTTTTAACCCCAGCAGGTGTTGCTCCAGTCCTTCAGACAGAGAACCATCGCCCAGGCGAAACAGCGCAGGCTTGCCGTTATTGCGGGTTGACTCTGCGGTGGAGCCATCGTCGAGCTTTAAGGTGAAGTGCACCAGCACCGCACTGTTACTCTGTACTGATTTAGACATGCAGGTTGCTCACATAGTGTGCCCGAAGGCGAAAAGGTCGATAAAACTGTAGGCCGGATAAGGCGTAAACGCCCCATCCGGTATTTTTTATGCGGCTTTTTGCTCTTTCGACGGTAAGAAGCCTTCCAGCACAATCAACGCCGCACCGATACAAATCGCTGTATCGGCCAGGTTGAAGGTCGCGAAATGCCAGTCACCGACGTAAAAGTCAATCATATCAACCACGAAGCCGTGCCACAGGCGGTCAAACAGGTTACCCAATGCACCGCCAATGATTAACGCATACGCGATGTTGTTCAGCTTCTGTGTCGCCTTCGAGCGATACATCATCACCGCCAGAATGACGCAGATACCGATGGCGATACCAGCAAAGAACCAACGTTGCCAGCCACCGCTGTCAGCCAGGAAGCTAAACGCCGCACCATAGTTACGCGCATAGTGCAGATTAAGCGACGGGAACAGCGACACCGTATCCCCCAGAGCAAAATTCTGGAGGATCAGGTATTTGCTGCCCAAATCGATAATCAGCACGGCTACCACCAGCCACAGCCAGCGTAGCCCTGTTGAACAAAGAGGCTTACTCATCAGGCAAACTTACGTTGTTCGCCATCACCGGCGATGTTGCTGACACAGCGTCCGCAGATATCTGCATGTTCCGCCACCTGGCCGACGTCGGTGGTGTAATGCCAGCAACGCGGGCATTTCTCGCCTTCGGCTTTGCTCAGGACGATTTTCAGCCCTTTGAGCAGTTCACTTTGCTGAGCATCCGCCGGTGCCGCGGCATAATCCGCAACCACTGCGCCAGAGGTCAGCAAGACAAAGCGCAATTCTTCGCCCAGCGCGGTCAGTTTGGCAGCCAGTTCAGGTTCAGCGTACAGGGTCACTGCCGCTTCCAGAGATCCACCCACTTTCTTATCCGCACGCGCCTGCTCGATAACCTTGTTCACTTCGCCACGCACTTTCAGCAGCTCGTTCCAGAAGGTATCGTTCATCGCTTCGGTATCGGCCAGACCAAACAGACCCTGGTACCACTCACCGGTGAAGACATACTTCTCGCGATCGCCCGGCAGGTAACCCCAGATTTCATCTGCGGTGAAGGACATGATCGGCGCCATCCAGCGCACCAGCGCTTCGGCGATATGGAACAGCGCAGTCTGGCAGCTACGACGCGCCACGCTATCCGCTTTGGCGGTGTACTGGCGATCTTTGATGATATCAAGGTAGAACGAGCCCATTTCTACGGAGCAGAAGCGCATCAGGCGCTGTACCACTTCGTGGAAGTCATAGGCTTCATAAGCTTTCAGGATCTCTTCCTGAGCCGCTTGCGCACAACCTACAGCCCACCTGTCCAGTACCACCATCTCTTCCGGTTTCACCATGTCTTTAACCGGATCGAACCCGTTCAGGTTCGCCAGCAGGAAGCGCGCGGTGTTACGGATACGACGATAGCTGTCAGCGGCACGTTTCAGAATTTCATCGGAAACCGCCATCTCACCGGTATAGTCGGTCGATGCCACCCACAGGCGCAGAATATCCGCGCCCAGTTTGTTCATCACATCCTGCGGAGAAACGGTGTTACCGATAGATTTGGACATCTTGCGGCCCTGACCGTCGACGGTGAAGCCGTGGGTCAGTACCTGGCGGTAAGGCGCTTTGCCTTTCATGGCGGTGGAGATCATCAGAGACGACATGAACCAGCCACGGTGCTGGTCAGAGCCTTCCAGATACATATCTGCCGCATGCCCTGCAAACTCAGGACGCACGTCAACGACAGAAGAATGGGTTGAACCGGAGTCAAACCACACGTCCAGCGTATCCGGGACTTTGACGTACTGATCGGCTTCATCACCGAGGATATCTTTCGGATCGAGATCCCACCACGCCTGGATACCGTCAACTTCAACACGTTTGGCCACTTCTTCCATCAGTTCGATAGCGCGCGGGTGCAGCTCTTCTGTGTCTTTGTGGACAAACAGAGACATCGGCACGCCCCACGTACGCTGACGGGAGATACACCAGTCAGGGCGGTTAGCAACCATCGATTCAATACGCGCCTGGCCCCAGTCTGGGATCCACTGCACGCCTTTGATCTCTTTCAGCGACTGCGCACGCAAGCCTTTCTGATCCATGCTGACGAACCACTGCGGAGTCGCACGGAAGATGATCGGAGACTTGTGACGCCAGCAGCATGGATAGCTGTGCTGCATCTTCTCAACGTGCAGCAGTGCGCCTTTTTCGCTCAGCAGCGCAACGATTTTATCGTTCGCTTTAAAGACGTTCACACCGTCGAGCTCCGGGTAAGTGCCCGCCAGGTATGCGCCGTCCGGGCCAACCGGGTTAGCGATTTCCAGACCGTATTTCTGGCTGATGACGTAGTCATCCGGGCCGTGGCCGCCGGCGGTATGCACCGCACCGGTACCGGCATCAAGCGTCACGTGATCGCCAAGGATAGCCGGCACGTCAAAGCCCATAAACGGATGGGTAAAGCGCAGCAGTTCCAGCTCAGCGCCTTTTACGGTGCCAAGGATAGTGTATTCAGCCGCGCCAATACGTTGCATTACGCTTTCAACCAGATCTTTTGCCAGAATTACCGCCTGGCCGTCCATCTGTACCAGCGCATAGTCAAAGTCAGGTGCCAGAGAGATCGCGCGGTTCGCTGGTAACGTCCACGGGGTGGTGGTCCAGATAACCAGAGAGATCGGGCCGTTGACATCAGAAACGCCAAATTTTGCTTTTACTGCATCTGGGTCGGCCGCATGGAACGCAACGTCGATAGATGGAGACGTTTTGTCATAATACTCAACTTCCGCTTCCGCCAGCGCAGAACGGCAGTCAACGCACCAGTGCACAGGTTTCGCGCCTTTATGCAAGTGGCCGTTACCGATGATTTTACCCAGCGCACGAATGATGTTGGCTTCAGTTTTGAAGTCCATAGTCAGATACGGATGCGACCAGTCGCCCAGCACGCCAAGACGAATAAAGTCTTTACGCTGACCGTCAACCTGCGTTGCAGCATATTCGCGGCACTTAGCACGGAACTCCGCAGCGGTGAACTTCTCACCGGGTTTACCGTATTCCTGCTCCACTTTCAGCTCGATAGGCAGACCGTGGCAGTCCCAGCCCGGAACGTAAGGCGAGTCATAACCCGTGAGCCCTTTGGACTTCACGATAATGTCTTTCAGAATCTTGTTAACCGAGTGACCAATATGAATGCTGCCATTCGCATAAGGAGGGCCATCATGCAGAATGAAGGTTTTTTTGCCTTTTTTGGCCGCACGAATGATGCCGTACAGATCATCATCAGTCCAACGCGCCAGCATTCCCGGTTCACGCTTGGCGAGATCGCCGCGCATCGGGAACCCTGTTTCCGGCAAATTCAGGGTTGATTTATAGTCACTCATCAGATTCTCGGTTCCGTATTTAAAACTCGTATAGGCATTAAGCCGGTTTTGTTAGCCCAAAAAAATCGCGGGCAGTCAACTCATCACGCGCAATCTGCGCTTTTAGTTCATCCAGCGAAGCAAATCGCTGTTCGTTGCGTATCTTTTTACGCAGTACTACATCTATATGGCGACCGTAGAGGTCCATTGCAACATCCAGTAGATGCACTTCCAACTGCTGGCGCACACCGGCGACCGTCGGGCGGGTGCCAATGTTAGCGACGCCGGGAAAAGGCTTTTTACCCAATCCCATCACTTCAACCGCATATACCCCTTTCACTGGGGAAACCTGGCGACGCAGCGGTAAATTTGCCGTCGGGAAACCGATAGTTCGCCCCAGTTCATCGCCGTGTACGACGCGTCCTGAAATGGTAAAAGGGTGTCCAAGCAAACTTTCGGCCAGTTGCAGGTTATCGTCTGCCAGCGCCTGACGCACCGCGGTGCTACTGATCCGCACACCGCCTTCACAGAAGGTCTGGGTACTGGTGATATCAAAACCGTACTCAGCGCCAGCTTCCTGTAATAACAAGAAATCGCCCGCGCGGCTAGCGCCAAAGCGGAAATCATCACCCACGGCAAGAAATTGTACACCAAGGCGCTTCACCAGCAGGTCGCTGATAAAGGTCTGTGCCGTTAATGCGGCGAAACGCCTGTCAAAACGCACGCATAGCACGTAATCCACGCCGCACTCCGCCAGATAACGCAGTTTTTCCCGCAGGCGGGTAAGTCGCGCAGGTGACTTATCCGTCGCAAACAGTTCCAGCGGCTGTGGCTCGAAAATCATCACCATCACTGGCAGACCGCGTTTGCGCCCTTCTTCCTGCAAGCCCTGCAACAAGGCACGGTGGCCACGGTGCACGCCGTCGAAATTACCAATAGTCAGCACACACCCATGCGGGGCCTGACTGAGATTATGTATGCCTCGTATCAGCTTCATGTCTGGCTCAAAACAGTGAAAATCGTGAAAGTATACCCTGTACAGCGGTCAAGGTTAACCGGCGATTGTTTCCTCGAAACAGAAAGAAGATTGTTTTCATTGTTATGAAACAAATTGATGCCCTTCACAGGTAAACCAATTCAATTTTTCTCGTCGAAAAGCTGTATTCACAGCACGCAAGCTGGTAGAATCCTGCGCCATCACTACGCAACGAGTGCTGCAATTTAAACGGCGCTTATTTGCACAAATCCATTGACAAAAGAAGGCTAAAAGGGCATATTCCTCGGCCTTTGAATTGTCCATATAGAACACATTTGGGAGTTGGACCTTGGCTAATATCAAATCAGCTAAGAAGCGCGCCGTTCAGTCTGAAAAGGCCCGCAAGCACAACGCTAGCCGTCGCTCTATGATGCGTACTTTCATCAAGAAAGTATACGCAGCTATCGAAGCTGGCGACAAAGCTACTGCACTGAAAGCATTTAACGAAATGCAACCAATCGTGGATCGTCAGGCTGCTAAAGGTCTGATCCACAAAAACAAAGCTGCACGTCATAAAGCAAACCTGACTGCACAGATCAACAAACTGGCTTAATCGCCTGCTTGTTGTCGCTTTGTGAAAAAACCCGCGCAAGCGGGTTTTTTTATGTCTGCTTATTTGCTCGCTGGCGTAAAAAGCGCGGAATAGTCCGCATTGCAAATACGCTGCACCGCCGGGTGCTGGATCATTCTCTCCGCAAAAATGG
Source organism: Citrobacter sp. U14242 (assembly GCF_046555775.1). NCBI lineage: Bacteria > Pseudomonadati > Pseudomonadota > Gammaproteobacteria > Enterobacterales > Enterobacteriaceae > Citrobacter > Citrobacter sp. U14242. The sequence goes on along the minus strand of NZ_JBKGLW010000007.1, from coordinate 123,663 downwards.
CATGGTATTCCTCCATCACATTCTCCACACGTCCAATCTCCACAATCGAATCATCGGCATAGAAATTGTTCGAATAGAGCGTTGGTGCAACGAAAATGGCATTGTGCGTGGCACCGAAGGCTTTCATCAATGCGGCATCATCAAACTCCCCGAGGATTTCAACATTCAGTCCCTGAGAATTAATCCAGTTCAGCAGCTTACGCCCCAGCATTGAACGACGGCCTGGAATCAGCAATCGCCGCTCTTCAAGACAGGCCGGAAATGGCTTCTCAGGCAATGGGTTCGTGCACCAAAAACTGACACAGCACTCGCCTATTTTCACCGAGAACAGACCTTCCTGCTGCGTCGAATCAATCGGACAATCTGAGATAATCATATCGAGTTTGTGCTGACTGAGCTGTTCCAGCAGCATCTCGTGCGTAGATTCAAAGCAGCGCAGATGGATTTGTTCATCTTCAACCACAGCGGCATCCAACACACTGCTGACCAGCTGTTTAGACAACGCATCCGCCACACCGACATCGAACAATAAATTAGACTCTTTGCGATAGTTCACGATATCCAGCATCTCTTGACTTAACGTGAACATTTTATCCGCATAGCGAAAGACTAATTCGCCCAGCTCACTGGGCTCCAGTCCGCGCCCCTTACGCTTGAACAATTTTCCCTGTAAGCGTTCCTCAAGCGCTTTAATCTGCCCGGTAATGGTCTGTGGCGTCAGATAAAGTGCTTCCGCTGCACCAACCACCGAACCTTCCTTATACACATGCCAGAAGTAATACAGGTGGTTGTAATTGATATGAGACATACTCTCTCCCTGAAAATTGTCACAAAAGTGTCAGCCGATCAGGCTGACACGTTCAATCGAGTGCGTAACCAGCCATAACCGATAACCGCCGACAACAGAGAACCAATCAGGATCCCCAGTTTTGCCCAGTTAATCAGCTCAGGATCGACGTTACCAAACGCCAGGCTGGCAATGAAAATCGACATGGTGAAACCAATACCGCACAGAATACCCACCGCCATAATTTGCTGGAAATTCGTGCCTTCGGGCAACTGCGCCACCTTGAGACGTAATGCGAGCCAGCAGAACAGGCTGATCCCCAGCGGCTTACCAATAAGCAGGCCGGCAATAATCCCCAGCGGCAGGATGGAGGTCAGCCCGTCCAGCGTAACGCCCTGCAGCGAAACACCTGCATTAGCAAAAGCGAACAGTGGCAGGATCAGGTAAGCCACCCACGGATGCAGGACGTGCTCCAGACGTTTCGCCGGAGAACGGCCATGCTTTTCCTTCAACGGGATGAAGAAACCAACAATTACACCCGCCAGCGTCGCATGCACGCCTGACTTCAGCACTGCTGTCCACAACACTACGCCAACCAGGATATAAATACCGGTACGTCTGACACCGCACATATTCAACGCCGCCAAAATGACAATAGCGAACGCGGCAACTCCCAGCGAAAGCAGTGACAGATCGCTGGTATAGAACAGCGCGATAATCACGATAGCGCCAAGATCGTCGATAATCGCCAGCGCCATCAGGAAGATTTTCAGTGCCAGCGGAACGCGACTACCCAGCAGCGCCAGCACGCCTAACGCAAAAGCGATATCCGTTGCCGCCGGGATAGCCCACCCTTCACGAGTGACGGGATCGGCATAGTTAAATGCCAGATACAGCAACGCCGGGACAATCATGCCACCAATCGCCGCAATGATCGGAAACGCCGCCTGCCGCAGACTGGCGAGCGATCCCTGCATCAGTTCACGCTTCACTTCCAGACCGATCAGCAGGAAAAACACCGCCATTAAGGCATCGTTGATCCACAGCAGCATATTTTTATTGATCTCAAGCGCACCAACCCGCAGTTGAACCGGCGTCTCCAGAAAGTCGTGGTACCATCCACTGCTTATGCCGATATTGGCCATCAACATTGCTACTACCGCAGCGATAATCAGAATAATGCCTCCCGAGGCATCGCTACTAAAAAAACGATGTAGATGTTTCACTTTTATTCTCTCTATTGGGTGAATACTTCGTAATTACTATCTTACTCCGCATAATTCATCGTTAATATTAGATTATTCATGATGAAAAGATCGGTTTTTCCGAGCAAAAATCTCAGCAGTCATCAAGATGGTCTGCAGGGGCTATTCCCGCCAGAGAGAATGATATCCTCCACTCAGGCCTACAAAAATTCCTGGATCAGAGTATTCTCGTATTCATTGATATATTGGGATAATAATCAAAGAGCTAAGATGGACTCGACACCTCGCCCGCAAGAAATATTGAGAACCTGGCAACGTATAGAATTTTTTCAGCCTTATACGCTTGAAAGAAAAGATAAAAGCCTGCTTATTCCGCTAAAAAAACTCATTACATTAGGTGATACTTCACTTCCGTGGCATTCAGAGAAATTGCGCCAGCAATATGACATTCCACTCAAGGCATCATTTATTGTTCACGTGGGGCTATTCGAGAAAAGCATCGTCAGCAGTCTCAGTGAGGAGGTTCTTGGACCAAATGAGGATAATGACGACGAATGCGAACAGCGCCTGGATCAGGAAGGGACAACCTGTTTTGCTAAGATGCAGTTGAACGGAGAAGGGGTTCCCGCAAGAGATAAACTGTCGGTAAGTTCGCTACCCTGGGCGTTGGGCCATCTAAAAAAACGTCAATTCCACAAACTCGACTCATCAGTCTTCGCGGTCGATTGTATGCATCTTGCCGATACCTTCATTGATTTCTGCGTTACGTTAGAGCCCGTCAGGGAAAAAGGCCCTGGCGTATTGCGCGCGAGTGATATTCTCACGCTGCTCAACACTCATTTAACATCATGGGCGGACTTTGCACCAGAATGGCAATATGCCGTACAAATTGACTGGTTTAATAGCAACAGCGAGAGCCAGGACGCGGAACAAGAAGAAACTAGCGAAACGGAAGACCTCATAAGCGACAATGAAAAGGCACTAGTACTTCCCATTTTAAATAGCTTCTTTTTTGAGGATATTGAAGATGCAATGTCATCACTGGAAGACACTCGATGTCGAACACTCAATACTTACCTCACTCACCGTGTTCACAGAAACCCGGATCTCTATTCTCAGGAAGGACTAACAGCCATTATCGATAAGCTGCATCCGACCAAAATGCCTCTGGGACGTTGGCCTTCAGAGCCAGAGCACGCGATGTCATTAATGCAGCAGTTTGCAATTAATACGGCGGTAGAAGAGCTTGCTGAAGGTGGATTACTCTCCGTAAATGGGCCTCCGGGAACAGGAAAAACGACGTTGCTGCGTGATTTAGTTGCGCATAATGTCGTTGAACGAGCGAGAGTCCTTGCGGGCTTCAGCAATGTAGAAGATACGTTTACCCATGAAGGCTTTATCGTCCCGGAACTGACCGGTTTCGAAATGCTTGTGGCCTCATCCAATAATGCAGCCGTAGAAAATATCTCTAACGAATTACCGCAAAAGAAATCACTGGCCGAAGAATTTCGTTCTCTTGACTATTTGTCGCCGACCGCAAATCAAGTTGCAGCAAAATCCCTGCCCAAATCTGCGCATAAAAGAGATAAAGATGGAAAAGGAACTGAGCGTAATTACCATCTCTTTCGTCCTCTTGAGACAGAAAAACAGTGTTGGGGATTAATTTCATCAGCTCTTGGAAGAAAAGCAAATCGTACAAAATTCGCCCAGAGATTGCTGTTTGATGAGCATTTTTTACGCGATACGTCAGTCGAAATGGCCAGACCGGACAACGAGAACTTTCTCAGCCTTTGGCGCTGGAAGTCTTGCCACAATAAACTCTCTTTCACCGCAGCAAAGCTGCATTTCATTCACTGCCTGAAAACAACAGAAGAACTGCAAAAACAGTTAGCAGAATTTGCCGGACTGCTGGCAAAAAAACCAGACTGTTCATCTGATGTTTTGTCTTCGGACTTGGCAAAAGCGGCAGTGCGATGTGAAGAACGGCTTAGCGCACTTAAGGAACTTGAAGCTGAGCGGGACGTAATTGAAAAACAGGTTCAGCATGCCAGGCAACAGCAAAAAATAGAGGAAGCCGATGCTCCTGGCCTGCTGACTCGTTTGCTCAATCGTAAAAAGGTACAGACTTACCAGACGTCATTACGTAACACACAACAGCATCTTTTAACGCTTAGCGCATCATTGATACAAAAAACACAGCACGTTGCTGAACAGCGTAAACAACTGAATGAGGCAGACGCCCAAAAACGCCGCTTACAGCAAGAAATAGACAGGATTGCCCAGCAGCACGAGGAAATAGAACAAAAATTGCAGGGCCTGAAGGATAAGTTTTCAGGAATAGCTCTACCTGATAGCCATAAATCCATCGATAATGCTGGCTTACAGCGCACTGCATTCTGGCAAAACGCTCAGATCAACCGCCAACGCTCACTGTTGTTTATGGCTGCGATGGATCTTCATCAAGCCTGGCTTTACGAGGCAATGGGGAGCGTTGATCGCTTTAGAGAAATGTTCCTTCTCCGCCTGAGGAACTTTTTAAATTCCCCTCATCTTGAGCCCAGGCCACTCCCCTGGTGGCAAACGTTATGCATGTTTGTCCCGGTACTCTCGACCACCTTTGCCTCAGTGGGACGTATGCTGCATGGCGTAAAAGGCGGTGAGCTTGGCTGGGTAATGATCGATGAAGCTGGTCAGGCATCACCTCAACAGGCCGTCGGCGCTATCTGGCGCGCCAGACGCGTACTCGTTGTGGGCGATCCGTTACAGATTGAGCCTGTATTCACCACCTCTCCATCACTGGTTAGACACCTTTGTCAGGACCTCTTACACGAGCATGCTGAAAAGTGGAATCCAGAAAAGCTCTCAGTCCAACAGGTTGCCGATCGCGTCAATCATTGGGGCTGCAAATTAGAGATGATGAACAATAACATCTGGATTGGTATCCCTTTATGGGTACATCGCCGTTGTATCGAACCCATGTTCAGTATTGCTAATAAACTGGCATACAATAACCGGATGATTCACGGACTTGATACAGACAAAATCTGCAGTCGCCTTGTCAATGGCGAACTTGAAAACCACTGGTTGGTTTCAAGAGGAGGTCTGGGAGACAAGCAGTACCGAGATAGTCACGGTCAAAGCCTGATTACCCTGCTGGACCGTCTACTCGTGGAAAATATAGAGCTGGGGTCTATTTACGTTATTACCCCATTCAAGGCTGTTAAATATGCGTTGTTGGAACTGATTGAACAAAGAGAGCTGGCCAGCTGGCAACAATACTCACCGCGACTAAAACATAAAGAAATTAAAGAGTGGCAAAAAAGCTGTGTTGGTACAGTCCATACATTTCAGGGGAAAGAAAACGACATCGTTATTTTTGTTCTCGGATGTGATGTACACAATCGCGGCGGCGCAGAATGGGCTTCGAGCAAACCTAATCTTCTGAACGTTGCCCTTACCCGGGCCAAAAAACACATTTTTGTTATTGGCGATCCTTTGGTATGGAAGACATTACCCGGATTTGAAAGTGTTGCACATACCTTACCGGAGAAAGCAGAGACAAATATCATTGTTAAACAGGTAAGCCTGGAGTGGCAGTGAGAGCCAAACCAAAAATAAAAGCCTGAGATTTTCCAATCTCAGGCTTTTTATCATATACGGCAGTAAGATTAGCGCGTCAAATCGTCAAAGAATTTCTTCACGCCGTCGAAGAAACTTTTTGAACGCGGGCTGTTTTGTTCACCCGTTGGACCACCAAAGCTGTCCTGCAGATCTTTCAGCAGTTGTTTCTGCTTGTCGTTGAGACCCACCGGGGTTTCAACAACCACACGGCACAGCAGATCGCCCTGTGCACCGCCGCGAACAGATTTAACGCCTTTACCACGCATACGGAACAGTTTGCCGGTCTGCGTTTCACCCGGAATTTTTAACTTCACGCGGCCGTCCAGCGTCGGGACTTCAATCTCGCCGCCCAGGGCTGCCATCGCAAAGTTAATCGGCACTTCACAGTACAGGTTATTGCCTTCACGTTCGAAGATGGGGTGCTGTTTCACCTGCACCTGAACATACAAATCACCTGCCGGCGCGCCATGCTCACCCGCTTCACCTTCACCCGCTAAGCGGATGCGGTCACCGGTATCAACACCTGCCGGGATCTTAACGGACAGCGTTTTGCTTTTCTCTACGCGACCATGACCGTGGCATTTGTTGCACGGATCTTTGATCAGCGTACCGCGGCCCTGACAGTGTGGACAGGTCTGCTGTACGGCGAAAAAGCCCTGACGCATCTGCACCTGACCAGAACCATGACAGGTTGGACAAGTCTGCGGCTGAGTGCCTGACTTCGCACCGCTACCGTGGCAAACGTCACACTCTTCCAGCGTAGGAATACGGATCTCTTTGGTGACGCCACGCACGGCTTCTTCCAGAGTGAGATCCATGTTGTAACGTAAATCAGCACCACGTGAGGCGCGCTGACGACCACGACCGCCGCCAAAAATATCGCCAAACACGTCACCAAAGATATCGCTGAAGTCAGCCCCGCCGCCAAAACCGCCGCCGCCGCCCATACCGCCTTGCTCAAATGCAGCATGGCCGTACTGATCGTAAGCCGCACGTTTTTGCGCATCAGTCAGGATCTCATAGGCTTCTTTGATCTCTTTGAATTTTGCTTCGGCCTCTTTATCACCCTGGTTGCGGTCCGGGTGAAATTTCATGGCCAGGCGCTTGTAGGCCTTTTTGATTTCACGCTCTTCCGCTGTTTTGGAAACGCCCAAAATCTCGTAATAGTCTTGCTTAGCCATCTCTTTTTATCTGCCCTTAACATGCATGAACGGGCGGAGAGGAAACCTCTTCGCCCGTGTCAGTAATTACCCAATCAAAGGGCGATTATTTTTTGTCTTTCACTTCTTCAAACTCAGCGTCGACAACGTCGTCATCTTTCGCGTTGTTTGCAGAAGCATCAGCGCCTGCTGCACCCGCTTGCTGCTGTGCGTGTTGCTGCTGAGCGATTTCCATCAGCTTCTGGGAAACCTGCGCCAGTGCCTGCATTTTCGCTTCGATATCCGCTTTGTCTTCGCCTTTCAGAGAAGCTTCCAGCGCGGTCAATGCAGACTCGATGGCAGTTTTGTCGTCAGCTGGCAGTTTATCGCCGGCTTCTTCAACCTGCTTACGCGTGCTGTGCAGCAGATGGTCGCCCTGGTTGCGAGTCTGAACCAGTTCTTCGAACTTACGGTCAGATTCCGCGTTCGCTTCTGCTTCGCGAACCATTTTCTGAATTTCTTCTTCGTTCAGACCAGAAGAAGCCTTGATGGTGATCTTCTGCTCTTTACCGCTGTTTTTATCTTTCGCGGAAACGTGCAGGATACCGTCGGCATCGATGTCGAAGGTCACTTCGATCTGCGGCATACCGCGCGGTGCCGGGCTGATACCATCCAGGTTAAACTGACCCAGATCTTTGTTATCAGCAGCACGTTTACGTTCACCCTGCAGCACGTGGATGGTTACCGCAGACTGGTTGTCTTCAGCGGTAGAGAACACCTGGCTGTGCTTGGTCGGGATGGTGGTGTTTTTCGCGATCAGTGCGGTCATCACGCCGCCCATGGTTTCGATACCCAGAGACAGCGGGGTAACGTCCAGCAGCAGTACGTCTTTCACATCACCGGTCAATACACCACCCTGAACAGCAGCACCGATTGCCACAGCTTCGTCCGGGTTAACGTCTTTACGTGGTTCTTTACCGAAGAACTCAGCAACTTTCTTCTGAACCATTGGCATACGAGTCTGACCACCAACCAGGATTACATCCTGAACGTCAGAAACAGACAGACCAGCATCCTGCAGAGCAACTTTCAGCGGCTCGATAGAACGGTTCACCAGGTCTTCTACCAGGCTTTCCAGTTTCGCACGGGTCACTTTGATGTTCATGTGTTTCGGACCAGTCGCGTCTGCAGTAATGTACGGCAGGTTCACGTCGGTCTGCTGAGCGGAAGACAGCTCAATCTTCGCTTTCTCAGCGGCTTCTTTCAGGCGCTGCATCGCCAGCGGGTCGTTACGCAGGTCAATGCCCTGATCTTTCTTAAATTCGTCAACCAGATAGTTGATCATACGGCTGTCGAAGTCTTCGCCACCCAGGTGGGTATCACCGTTGGTTGCCAGAACTTCGAAGGTTTTTTCGCCGTCAACTTCATCAATTTCGATAATAGAGATATCGAAAGTACCACCACCGAGGTCATAGACCGCGATAGTACGGTTGCCGACTTCTTTATCCAGACCGTAGGCCAGTGCTGCTGCGGTTGGTTCGTTAATGATACGTTTTACTTCCAGACCTGCAATACGGCCAGCGTCTTTGGTTGCCTGACGCTGAGCATCGTTAAAGTATGCAGGAACGGTGATAACGGCTTCAGTTACCGGTTCACCCAGGTAATCTTCAGCGGTTTTCTTCATTTTTTTCAGCACTTCAGCAGAAATCTGCGGCGGTGCCATTTTCTGACCTTTTACATCAATCCATGCATCACCGTTGTCAGCACCGATGATTTTGTACGGCATGATGGCTTCATCACGCTGTACTTCTTCGTCCTGGAAGCGGCGGCCAATCAGGCGTTTAATCGCAAACAGGGTGTTTTGCGGGTTTGTCACTGCCTGACGTTTAGCCGGCTGACCAACCAGAGTTTCACCATCCTGGGTATAAGCAATGATAGAAGGCGTGGTGCGATCGCCCTCGGCGTTCTCCAGCACACGTGCAGTAGTGCCATCCATAATCGCTACACAAGAGTTGGTAGTACCCAGGTCGATACCAATAATTTTACCCATCTAAACGTCTCCACTAAAAATTCGGTCATCATGTGGTTGTGAATCTGTAATAAGGGCGAAACGTGCGGTTTCAACTACCCTGAATCGTTTTTTTTCAGACTCACCACTGCGGTTGTCTACAAGATGGGGTCGTAACCCACGTCATCAAGGGGGGCATGAAAATTTTTTTTAGCGTCGTGGCAATAAAATGAGGGAAAAACGGGTGAAACGTGCAATTGTGAATAATCACCACTCAAAACTCATTCATAAATCCAATAATAAAAAATCAGTTATTCATCAAAAAATTGCAATAAAAAGAAAAGATTACAGGAATGAATCGTTTTTCTGGCAGCGTTAAGATGGCGGCAACGAATACATTTTTGAATCCGTCAAAGAGAAACACCATGAAAGCCGCATTAACGCTTCCCGCCAGCCTGTTGGCGGGTCTTCTACTGAGCAGCGCCGCGCACGCTAATGATCATAAAGTTCTCGGTATGATTGCGATGCCCAGAAATGAAACCAACGATCTGGCACTAAAAATCCCCGTTTGTCGCGTAGTGAAGCGCATCCAGCTTACCGCTGACCGTGGCGATATTCACCTGAACGGCGCATCTGTTTATTTCAAAGCTGCACGCATGTCCAGTCAAAGCCTGAATGTCCCTTCATCTATTAAAGAGGGGCAGACCACCAATTGGATCAATATTAATAGCGACAACGACAACAAACGCTGTGTCTCCAAAATGACCTTCTCTGGTCAGTCGGTAAACTCGTCTGATATGGCGACGTTGAAAATCATTGGCGACGACTAATCCCTCCTGCATAAGTAGAGCTCAGTATGAATGTCACGTATTTGAATGACGACGATCTCGCTTTTCTCCAGCATTGTAGTGAGGAGCAACTCGCCGACATTACCCGTTTACTGACCCACAACGAAAAAGGGAAAGCCCGTCTGTCGAGCGTTCTGAGTCATAACGAATTGTTTAAATCGATGGAAGGACACCCGGAGCAGCACCGTCGCAACTGGCAATTAATCGCTGGCGAGCTTCAACATTACGGCGGTGACAGTATTGCCAACAAATTGCGCGGACACGGGAAATTATACCGGGCGATTTTGTTGGATGTCTCAAAGCGGCTAAAGCTCAAAGCCGATAAAGAGATGTCTACGTTCGAAATTGAACAATATCTGCTGGAACATTTTTTGCGAAATACCTGGCAAAAAATGGATGCTGAGCACAAGCAAGAATTTCTGCAGGCGGTCGATGCAAAAGTCTCCGGGCTGGAAGAACTGTTGCCGCTATTAATGAAAGATCGAAATCTGGCGAAAGGAGTGTCTCACCTGCTCTCCGGCCAGTTATCCCGGATTCTGCGTACGCACGCGGCTGTCAGCGTCATCGGACACGGACTCCTGCGCGGCGCAGGGACTGGAGGCCCAGTGGGTGCAGCCTTAAACGGAGTAAAAGCCGTGAGTGGAAGTGCCTATCGGGTCACCATTCCGGCCGTGCTGCAAATCGCCTGCCTGCGCCGAATAATCAACACCTCACAAGCGTGATGCTCGTCACAGGGGAAAATAATTCATTTTCCCCTTATTAGATCATAGACAGTCCTCTCTCCCCTGATTATCATGCCGCGCCCCGAAGGCTGTGATCGTTATTCGGGGAAACTATTTCACCATTCAATCAATGATGATTTTGAGGAATTATGGGCAACACTAAGTTGGCTAATCCGGCACCGCTGGGCCTGATGGGCTTTGGCATGACCACCATTCTGCTTAACCTGCACAACGCGGGTTTCTTCGCCTTTGATGTTATTATTCTGGCGATGGGAATTTTCTACGGCGGTATCGCGCAAATTTTTGCCGGCCTGCTGGAATATAAAAAAGGCAATACCTTTGGTTTAACCGCCTTTACCTCCTATGGCTCTTTCTGGCTGACACTGGTTGCGATCCTGATCATGCCGAAAATGGGCCTGGCAGATGCGACAAATGGTCAGTTCCTGGGCGTATACCTGGGCCTGTGGGGTGTGTTCACTCTGTTCATGTTCTTCGGAACATTGAAAGCCGCCCGTGCATTACAGTTTGTTTTCCTGAGCCTGACGGTGCTGTTCGCGCTGCTGGCTGTTGGCAACATAGTCGGTAACGAAGCCATTATCCACGTTGCAGGTTGGATTGGCTTGGTGTGTGGCGCAAGCGCCATTTACCTGGCGATGGGTGAAGTACTGAACGAACAGTTTGGTCGTACCATCCTGCCGATTGGTGAAGCACACTAATCGACGTTATCCCCCCTTTCGGGGGGATATTCCTTACAAGCGCTGTAGCTCCCCCTGTACGCTCGCATCACAATGATAAATATCCTGTCGCAGCCAAATCCCCAGACCTAATCCCACCAGCGATAACGCCAGCACGTACCAGGCCGGAGCCATTGGCGACACGCTCATTAACATTGTTACCGCAATCGGCGTAAGACCACCAAAAATGGCATAGGAAACGTTGTAGGAAAAGGAGATGCCGGTAAAGCGCACTTCTGCTGGAAACGCCCGCACCATGACATAAGGCACCGCCCCTACCACACCAACACACAACCCCACCAGCCCGTACAACAGGAAGAGATACTCAGGGTGGCTGCCGGTCAGGTGATAGAAGAACCAACTGGAACAGGCCAACAGCAGGCTACCGATAATAAAGGTCTTGCTGGCACCAACCCTGTCGACAATAAATCCGGCCAGCAGACACCCGATACACAGCATAATGGTGGCGACACTGTTCGCCTGTAACGTCAGTGCGGGGGCAAATCCATACTGTTTCTGCAACCAGACAGGCGACATCAGAATGACCACCACAATCCCGGCCGATAACAACCAGGTCAGCAGCATTGAAATGACCACGGCCTTTTTATGTTTACTGACTACCGACTTCACCGGCAGTTCCTGCGCCAACGCCTTACGTTGCTGCATTTCAAGGAAGACCGGTGTTTCCTGCAGCCAACGACGCAAATACATCGCCACCAGCCCAAACGCCCCGCCCAACAGGAAAGGGATACGCCAGCCATAGTCATGCACGGCCTGCTGCGTTAACGTGGTATTCACCAGCGTCGCAACCACCGAACCTAACAAAATCCCCACTGTCAGCCCGGCAGTCAGCGTTCCGCACGCGATGCCGATGCGACGTTCCGGTACATGTTCAGCCACAAATACCCACGCGCCCGGAACTTCGCCACCAATGGCTGCGCCCTGCAAAATACGCATCAGGAGCAGCAACAGCGGAGCCAGGATCCCCATTGAGGCGTAAGTGGGTAGCAAACCAATTGCCAGTGTCGGTATTGCCATCAGCAAGATGCTCAGGGTAAACATTTTCTTACGCCCGACCAGATCGCCAAAGTGCGCCATGATGATGCCGCCCAGCGGACGCGCCAGATAGCCCGCGGCAAAAATACCGAAGGTTTGCACCTGACGTAGCCATTCCGGGATGTCTGCGGGGAAAAAGAGTTCACCAACGACGGCGGCAAAGAAGACAAAAATAATGAAATCATAAAACTCCAACGCCCCACCGAGGGCAGCAAGTGTTAGGGTTTTATAATCCTGGCGATTCAGCGGTCGAGAATGTTGTGACATAGCAAACCATGAGTCAGTGGAGTCATTGAACGTTTTGGCGATATGTGTAAATCAAAAATTACTATATCGTAAACAATTCAATACTCCACCGTGTTTGCCATTTATATCACGAATAGACTACTTTCAGCCTTTTGTATCGCGCATTGCGCTTTTAGGGCGAAAAGATGCTACGACAGCGGGCGCAGTTTCCACATACGGTCCATCCAGCAACTGTATACAATACGGTACACTCGCAAAGATACCCGGCACGATAACCTTACCGTCAGCATCTTTTACGCCTTCGAGCGTTTCTTTGATCGATTTCGGCTGCCCTGGCAGATTCAGGATCAGCGCCTGCTTGCGAATGACCCCAACCTGACGGGAAAGGATAGCCGTCGGTACAAAGTGCAAACTAATCTGGCGCATTTGCTCACCAAACCCAGGCATTTGGCGGTCGGCAATAGCCAGCGTTGCATCAGGTGTCACATCGCGGCGTGCCGGGCCGGTACCGCCGGTGGTCAGCACCAGATGGCAGCTCATTTCATCAACCAGTTCGCATAACGTTTGCTCGATGATCGCCTGCTCATCCGGGATTAACCGCGTTTGCAGTTCAAAGGGGGTAGTCAGAGCCGATGCCAGCCACTCTTCAAGCGCAGGGATACCCTTATCCTGGTAAACGCCACTGGAGGCGCGATCGGAAATGGAAACCAGGCCAATGCGTAAAGTGTTCATGATTATTCCGTTTAAACAGTCTCGTTAAACAGAATGATACACTGCGAAGGGAAGGACAGACAGGTTTCAGAAGAGGTAGCGTGACCCATATCAGGGCCACGCCTTAATGATTACAGCAGATCGCCGATCATTTTTTCCAGTTTACCCTGGTCTACAGCAAACTTACGGATACCGTCCGCCAGTTTGTCTACAGCCATTGGATCCTGGTTGTGCTGCCACAGGAACTCCGCTTCAGTGATGCGTGCAGGGCGCGCTTTCACTTCGCCAGAGAAGGACAGTTTACGTTCGATAGCGCCTTCACTTTCCGCCAGCTCTTTCAGCAGCGCCGGAGCAATCGTCAGACGATCGCAGCCCGCCAGCTCAATGATTTCGCCGATGTTACGGAAGCTTGCGCCCATGACTACGGTTTCGTAACCGTGTTGTTTGTAGTACTCGTAAATTTCCGTTACGGAAACCACACCCGGATCTTCCGCCGGTGCGTACTCTTTCTTGTCAGTATTGGCTTTGTACCAGTCAAGAATACGGCCAACGAACGGAGAAATCAGGTATACGCCAGCTTCAGCACATGCACGCGCCTGCGCGAAGGAGAACAGCAGAGTCAGGTTACAGTTGATACCTTCTTTTTCCAGCTGCTCAGCGGCACGGATACCCTGCCAGGTAGAAGCCAGTTTGATCAGAATGCGATCGTTGCTGATGCCAGCATCGTTGTACAGTTTGATCAGACGTTTTGCTTTCGCGATAGACGCGTCGGTGTCGTAGGACAGGCGAGCATCAACTTCAGTAGAGATACGACCCGGGACCAGTTTCAGGATCTCCAGACCGATATTTACCGCCAGTTTGTCTGTCGCATCGACGATCTGCTGAGCACGATCGTCGCTCTGCTGCTTAGCCCATGCCACAGCGTCATCGATCAGCTTGCGGTATTCCGGGATCTGCGCTGCGTTAAGAATGAGAGAAGGGTTAGTTGTGGCATCCTGAGGCTGATACAGCTTCATTGCCGCGATGTCTCCGGTGTCGGCCACTACTGTGGTGAACTGACGAAGGGAGGTCAATTTGTCCGTCATGATAGCGATTCTCTTTAAACAGCTTGTTAGGGGGATGTAACCGATCTTCCCTGATGATAGCACGACGCACTCTCAGCGCAACCGCCGGGATTGTCCAACGCACTGCACATTCCCGATTACGCATCTTAAAGCTCCTGATGCGCAATTAAGGGTTATACCCATTGTTATGGTAAACTCCCGCAATCAATCTCCTGACAAGGTATATACTGTTCGATAATTGGTAGCGCTTACATGGGAATATTAGCGCGTACCGGCATCAACAAGAGGGATGTTAATGCCTGATTTTTTCTCGTTTATTAATGAAATACTCTGGGGATCGGTGATGATCTACCTCCTGCTTGGCGCAGGATGTTGGTTCACCTGGCGTACCGGGTTTGTTCAGTTTCGCTACATTCGCCATTTTGGCAAAAGTCTTAAAAACAGCCTCAGCCCGCAACCGGGTGGCTTAACCTCGTTTCAGGCATTGTGTACCAGCCTCGCTGCTCGTATTGGCAGCGGAAACCTCGCCGGTGTTGCCCTGGCGATCGCCGCGGGTGGCGCAGGGGCCGTCTTCTGGATGTGGGTCTCAGCGGTCATTGGCATGGCGACCTCCTTTGCCGAGTGCTCACTCGCGCAGCTGTATAAAGAACGCGATAGTAAGGGGCAGTACCGCGGCGGGCCAGCATGGTATATGGCGCGCGGTCTGGGTATGCGCTGGATGGGCGTACTCTTTGCCCTCTTTTTGCTCATCGCATACGGCCTGATTTTTAACAGCGTACAGGCAAACTCTGTCTCCCGCGCATTGGCATTTGCGTTCGACATCCCTCCCCTCGCATCCGGCATCGCTTTGGCGATACTGTCATTCCTGGTGATCATTGGCGGTATTAAAGGTGTTGCCCGTCTGATGCAATGGTTTGTGCCGATCATGGCGCTGCTGTGGGTCGCTTGCAGCATGACTATCTGTCTTTGGCATATCGGGCAGATCCCCGAGATCATCGTCAGCATAGTAAAAAGTGCTTTCGGGTGGCAGGAAGCTGCTGCCGGTGCTGCCGGTTATACGCTGAGTCAGGCCATTGCCAGCGGTTTTCAACGCGGTATGTTCTCTAATGAAGCGGGAATGGGCTCAGCACCTAACGCAGCAGCTTCAGCCGCCTCCTGGCCACCGCATCCCGCGGCGCAAGGCATTGTGCAAATGATCGGTGTATTAGGTGATACGCTGATTATCTGCACAGCCAGCGCAATGATTATTCTTCTGGCGGGGAATGGCACGACCTATATTCCAATGGAGGGCATCCAGTTGATGCAGAAGGCCATGGTCTCACTGACCGGCGAATGGGGGGCTGGGTTTGTCGCATTTATTGTGATTCTGTTTTCTTTCAGCTCTATCGTGGCCAACTACATTTATGCGGAAAACAACCTGGTCTTTTTGCGTCTGGACAATATCCGGGTTATCTGGCTGTTGCGCATTGCTACCGTCAGTACCGTGATCGCAGGCACCTTAGTCAGCTTCCCGCTGGTCTGGCAGCTCGCCGACATCATCATGGCCTGCATGGCGATAACGAACCTGACGGCGATTTTACTGCTCTCCCCGGTTGTTCATACCCTTGCCAGCGACTATCTGCGTCAGCGCAAACTCGGTGTGCGCCCGGAATTTGATCCGCGCCGTTATCCTGAGATCAGACAACAGCTTGCACCGGATACCTGGGATGAAACGCCGCGCAGCTAGCGCGGCAATCACAACCATCGATCAATTCTGTCGTTTTTTTTGCTAAAGTCGCAGTAAATCTCCTGCAAGGACTGGATATGCTGATTCTGATTTCACCTGCAAAAACGCTCGACTACCAAAGCCCGCTGGCTACCACACGCCATACGCTGCCTGAACTGCTGGACCACTCCCAGCAGTTAATCCATGTGGCGCGTCAACTCTCTGCGCCGCAGATCGGCAAACTGATGGGAATTAGCGATAAGCTGGCGGATCTGAACGCGACTCGTTTCCATGACTGGCAGCCAGACTTCACACCGGACAATGCGCGTCAGGCCATTCTGGCGTTCAAAGGTGACGTGTACACCGGATTACAGGCAGAAACCTTCAGCGAAGCGGATTTCGATTTCGCCCAGCAGCACTTACGCATGCTGTCCGGGCTGTATGGTGTTCTGCGCCCACTGGATTTGATGCAACCCTACCGTCTGGAGATGGGCATTCGTCTGGCCAATGCGAAGGGTAAAGACCTCTATCAGTTTTGGGGAGATACTATCACCGATAAGCTTAATGAAGCGCTGGAGGCACAAGGTGATAGCGTGGTGATTAACCTCGCCTCAGACGAGTATTTTAAATCCGTGAAGCCGAAAAAGCTGAACGCAGAACTGATCAAACCGGTATTCCTTGATGAGAAGAACGGCAAATTCAAAGTCATCAGCTTCTATGCCAAAAAAGCCCGCGGCCTGATGAGTCGCTACATTATTCAACATCGTCTGACGAAGCCTGAGCAATTGACTGAGTTTAACAGCGACGGCTATTTCTTTGATGAAGAGGCATCAGGAAATGGAGAACTGGTGTTTAAGCGTCACGAGCAATAATGCAGCACATGCCGGATAAGGATGCACCTTATCCGACAGCACAAACTTAATGGTGTCCGTTCGGTCCCGGACGGTGGTCGTCGCGGCGGTCGTCATGTCGATCGTTATGATGATCATCATAACGATTGTTGTGCGACTGTGGACGTGGTCCGTGAGGTTGCCAGCGATGATCCCGCCACTCATAGTGTTTACCCCACCAATCGTGATCGCGCCAGTTCCCACCATCCCAGTAGTTCCCCCGGCTGTCACGATCGCCAATCTGTAATTTGACCGCCGGTAACAGGGTAATTTCAGCCGCCTGCACAGCAATGGGAGCAACCAGCATCATAGAAAGCGCAAGAAGCACAGGTTTGAATTTTTTCATTGATGACTCCTTTTTATCATTGCCCTTATCGGGTCGATAAAAGGAGATTACGTGAAGGGAATAAACATTATTATTCTCCGCAATCCTAATCTCTAAGTTAGCGCATTTATTGGGAATTTCTCCTTTTTCGCTACCCATTTTCTCCTTATTTTCTCCATAAAAAAAGCCGGGTAAAACCCGACTCAGATTGTCAGCAAGCATCGCCTACCTGTTACCCGATAACAGGTGTCGTCGGCCCGGTAAGCAGAGCATCACCGGGCACAACAATTAACTGCGGGTCATCATTAACTGACGCAGCGCAGCAAAATCAGCAGGCAGATGGTGAGAAAGCAGCGGTAAATCTGCACGTTCAGCCAGCTCTTTTGGTAGATCCAGCGTAACATTCAGAATCTGTTCAACGCTTTCTTTAAATTTCGCCGGATGTGCGGTGCCAAGGAACAGGCCATATTCACCCGGATTCAACTGATCACGCAGTGCACGATACGCCACCGCAGCATGCGGCTCTGACGTGTAACCGATCTTCTGCAGCTCACGCATGGTGTCCTGCGTTGTTGCATCATCCACAGCGGCATAGCCCAACTCATTCAAGCGCCATATTTTACGGCGGAACAGTTCCTCCACACGCGGCCAGTTGTTTGGCTGGCTAACGTCCATGGCATTCGATAAGGTCGCCTGAGTCGCTTTCGGTGCCCACTCGCCTTCGGCAAGAAAACGTGGAACCGTATCGTTGACGTTAGTAGCCGCAATAAAACGCTTCACTGGCAAACCAAGTGATTTAGCCAGCAAACCCGCGGTCAGATCGCCAAAGTTACCGCTGGGAACAGAAATAACCAGTTGGTTACGCGCTTCCTGCGGCAGTTGAGCCACAGCTTCAAAGTAGTAGCAAATTTGCGCCAGCAGGCGGCTGATGTTGATGGAGTTAGCGGAATTCAGCCCCAAAGCCGCCTTCAGTTCTTCATCATCAAACGCTTGTTTCACCAGTGCCTGGCAGGCATCAAAGTCACCATCAATCGCGACGGTTTCAATATTGCCGCCCAGCGTACAGAACAGTTTTTCCTGCAATGGGCTGATCTTGCCATTTGGGTAGAGGATCACCACACGCACATTTTTCAGGCCATAAAAGGCATGTGCAACCGCCGCTCCGGTGTCTCCGGATGTCGCGGTCAGGATAGTCACCGGTGTGTCACCGCTGATGTGCGTTAGCATTTGCGCCATAAAGCGCCCGCCAAAGTCTTTAAACGCCAGTGTCGGACCATGGAACAACTCCAGACAGCCGACATCACCTTCGACCTGAGCGACCGGTGCCGGGAAGGCAAATGCCGCACGCACACGTTCTTCCAGGATCTCTTGTGGGATCTCTGTGCCAATAAATGCGGAAAGGATCTTAGCGCTACGGCTAACAAAATCCTGGTTCAGCATCTCATCCACTTCTGTCAGATTAAATTCCGGCAGATCGTGCGGAAAAAACAATCCCTGATTCTTGCCAAGCCCTTGCGTAACGGCCTGCGCAAAGCTGACCTGTTCGTTGTGATCTTTCAGATTATAGAGTTTCATTGATTATCCCAGTACCCGTGCGCCCGCCGTATCCAACCGGCAAATATGAACAAAGCCTTCCTGATTTTGCAGGTAATTTTTACCCAGCCAGTCTGCTACGCGCTGTGCCGTATCCGGCTTATCGCATAAGGCGAACAGCGTCGGCCCTGACCCGGAAATGCCGCTAGCCAGCGCGCCGATTTCCGCTACCGCCTGACGCGCCTGACTAAAGCCGGGCAGCAAGCGGGTACGGTATGGCTCAGCAATCACATCTTTCATCAGCTTCGCGGCAAGCCCCGGCTGACGGGAATAGCAGGCATGAATAAACCCAGCCAGATGCCGCCCGTGGGCAATACAGTCCTGACGACGATACTGTGCAGGTAAAATCGCCCGCGCTTCCGCCGTGGAAACTTTAATGCCTGGATACGCCAGTACCCACAGCCACTCATCAAAGCCTGGCACCTGCTGGCTGATAATGCCGTTTTCTTCGATCATTAACTGCATGCCGCCCAAAAAGCACGGAGCGACATTATCGTAGTGAATGCTGCCGGAGATACGCCCTTCCAGTTCGCCCATAATCGCCAACAGCCGCGTATCGTTGAGCGGTTTACCACAATATTCGTTCATCGCCACCAGTGCGGCCACAACGGAACAGGCACTGGAGCCTAACCCGGAACCAATCGGCATATTTTTTTCCAGCGTCATCGCCACCGGAACGGTTTTACCCAGTTCCTGACAGAAGCGCTCCCAGCACTGGTAGACAATATTTTCCCGCGGCTCTGATGGCAGCTTATTCGCAAAGCGCCCCAGGTTATTCAGGCTGAACTGGTCAGCCGCTTCAACCGAGACCACGTCACCCAACAGTGAACCATCCACGGGCGTGACCGCGGCGCCAAGCACATCAAACCCGACGCTCATATTGGCACTGGAAGCCGGGGCGTAAACTCTCACCATGTTAAACTCCTAACTTCCATGAAAGGGTGCGAAGAAGATCGGCAAATACACCTGCCGCCGTGACATCATTACCCGCACCATACCCACGCAACACCAGCGGTAATGGCTGATAATAATGACTGTAGAATGCCAGCGCGTTTTCGCCGTTTTTCACTTTAAACAGTGGATCGTTGCCATCCACTTCGGCGATTTTCACCCGACACACACCGTCTTCTTCGATATTGCCAACATAGCGCAATACCTTACCCTCATCACGGGCTTTCGCGACGCGAGCGGCAAACTCATCGTCCAGTTGCGACAAATTCGTCATAAACGCGGAAACATCACCAGAATCATCAAATGCTTCTGGCAGGACCGGCTCAATGACAATGTCTGAAAGCTCCAGTTCGCGACCCGTTTCACGGGCCAAAATCAGGAGTTTACGCGCCACATCCGTACCAGAAAGATCATCACGCGGATCGGGTTCAGTGTAACCCAACTCCCGTGCCAGCGTGGTGGCCTGCGAGAAGCTCATCCCTTCATCCAGTTTACCGAAAATAAACGACAGCGAACCGGAGAGGATACCGGAGAAACGCTGTAGCTCATCACCTGCGCTAAGCAGGTTTTGCAGGTTCTCAATAACCGGTAATCCTGCGCCAACGTTGGTGTCGTACAGGAATTTACGCCGGGATTTCGCGGCAGCGAAACGCAGCTGATGGTAGTAATCCATCGACGAGGTATTGGCTTTTTTGTTCGGGGTGACCACGTGGAAACCTTCACGCAGGAAATCGGCATATTGGTCTGCCACCGCCTGGCTTGACGTACAGTCGACGATCACCGGGTTAAGCAGATGGTATTCTTTTACCAGACGGATCAGACGGCCGAGGTTGAAAGGCTCTTTCGCGCACTCCAGTTCCGATTGCCAGTTTTCCAGATTCAGACCGTGAACATTCGTCAGTAAGGCCTTCGAATTCGCCACACCGCACACACGCAGATCGATATGTTTGCCCTTCAACCAGCTTTGCTGACGCTTGAGCTGCTCAAGCAGTGCGGAACCTACACCGCCAACGCCAATGACAAAGACTTCGATCACCTGGTCCGTATTGAACAACATCTGATGGGTCACACGCACACCCGTGGTTGCGTCGTCGTTATTGACGACCACCGAAATAGAGCGTTCAGACGATCCTTGCGCGATGGCCACGATATTGATGTTGGCGCGGGCCAGCGCGGCGAAGAATTTCGCCGAGATACCGCGCAGCGTGCGCATACCGTCACCAACCACTGAGATAATCGCCAGGCGTTCAGTCACCGCCAGTGGCTCCAGCAGCCCTTCTTTCAGCTCGAGGTAGAATTCATCCTGCATCGCCCGCTGCGCCCGTATGCAGTCGCCTTGTGGTACGCAGAAGCTGATGCTGTATTCTGAAGAAGACTGTGTGATCAGCACCACCGAGATACCGGCACGAGACATCGCCGCGAAAACGCGAGCCGCCATGCCTACCATGCCTTTCATCCCGGGTCCCGACACGCTGAACATCGCCATATTATTGAGGTTAGAAATACCTTTTACCGGCAAATCGTCCTCATCGCTGCTGGCACCGATCAGTGTACCTGGCGCTTGTGGGTTTCCGGTGTTTTTAATCAGACAAGGGATTTGGAACTGGGCAATCGGGGTAATGGTTCGCGGGTGTAATACTTTAGCGCCAAAGTAAGAAAGCTCCATCGCTTCCTGATAAGACATCGACTTCAACAGCCTGGCATCAGGAACCTGGCGTGGGTCACAGGTATATACGCCGTCAACATCGGTCCAGATCTCACAACAGTCTGCGCGTAAACAGGCAGCCAGCACAGCGGCAGAGTAGTCAGAGCCATTGCGCCCCAACACCACTAATTCACCTTTTTCATTCCCGGCAGTAAAGCCTGCCATCAAAATCATATGGTCTGCGGGAATACGGCTGGCTGCGATGCGACGCGTAGATTCGGTGATATCAACGGTAGATTCGAGGTAATGACCTACCGCCAGTAGTTTCTCAACCGGATCGATAACGGTAACGTGATGCCCGCGCGCTTCCAGCAGGCCTGCCATGATAGCGATCGACATTTTTTCGCCACGACAAATAAGCGCAGCGTTAATGCTGTCCGGGCACTGTCCCAGCAGGCTGATACCGTGCAGAACATGTTTAATTTGGGCAAATTCTTGTTCAACGAAGGCTTTCAGCTGCGTCAGCGGGAAGCCCGGCTGCGCGGCGGCAAGACCAACCAAAAGCTCTGAGAAAATACGTTCGGCGTCACTGATATTGGCTAAAGCGTCCTGACCACCGATGGTCTTCTCAATCATCGCCACCAAATGGTTGGTAATTTTTGCGGGGGCAGAAAGAACCGTCGCGACCTGCCCCTGCCTGGCATTGCTTTCCAGAATATCGGCAACTCGCAGAAAGCGCTCTGCATTTGCCACTGATGTACCGCCGAACTTCAACACTCGCATGGTTTACCTCGTTGCCTTTGGTCGAAAAAAAAGCCCGCACTGTTTAGGTGCGGGCTTTTTCTTGTGTTTCCTGTACGCGTCAGCCCGCACCGTTACCTGTGGTAATGGTGATGGTTGTTGTAATGGTGATGCTGATGCGTTTCATGATGTTGTGTGCTCTGTAATTATGTACCCAAAATAATTCGCGTTGCCGGTAAGCAAATGCAGCTAACGTACATGCAACTCGAAGTATGACGGGTTATCTGGCTGTGCTGTATTCTTTTAGGGTTAAAGTATCTGCTGACCTAAGTCAATAAATTTTTAAATTGATCACATTCCGAAACTTGTTCACGAGCGACTGCTTGCCCTTTTATTTTCAACCAATACAGTATGCACACCCCACTTGAAGTTAGAATTAAACACTAAAAAACAAACAGAATAAGACATTTTATTTTGTAATATTTTTTTCGATATCATGTAAAAAACGGTGCAACATTGCGGTATCTCGCTGTCCTAACAACCCCATCCGCTGCTGTAGCCAATCCGTGAGCTTGATATCATCCGCAACGTCCAGCGTGGCTAATAATTGCAAAACCCTGGCACGTAACGCCTGCAACTGAAGCTCATCCGTCACCTCAATGTTTTTTGCCGGTTGTTGTATTAAACCTGCTAATTGATAGCAATACACCATCACCGCCTGCCCCAAATTCAGTGAAGGATAGTCAGCCACCATCGGTACGCCAGTTAGCACATCCGCTAGCGCTAATTCTTCGTTTGTCAGCCCCGAATCTTCACGACCGAACACCAACGCGGCGTGATCCATCCACGTTGATTTTTCCTGCAACAGGGGAACCAGCTCGACCGGAGTGGCGTAATAATGGAACTTCGCGCGGCTACGAGCCGTGGTGGCGATGGTAAAATCAACGTCGTGCAACGCATCGGCTAACGTTGGAAAAACGTTAATATTATCAATAATGTCGCCTGAACCATGTGCCACCCATCGCGTCGCAGGCTCCAGATGAGCCTCGCTATCAACGATCCGCAATTGTGTGAATCCCATGGTTTTCATAGCACGAGCTGCCGCGCCAATATTTTCGGCTCTGGCTGGAGCAACCAGAATAATTGTTAAATGCATTTTGATACTCTTTTTGACCGGTCTGCAGATAATTATGTGATGCGCATCAACATATTACGCAGCGCGAATTTACATATTTTTAACAGAAATCACTGAAAAAGCATTTCACATTCAGTAAAAAATGCTAAACTATTTCCTGTCTGTACTATTGCTTTTTATGTTAACAGAAGTTGCATATCCTTCTGTTTATCCATGATAATTTAATTTAGAATGGTTCTCATAAATTGGATTCATTACATTTATTAATTAGCGCGTGCAACTAGTTGTAATATTGCAATTTTGTGATGAAAGCTATCATTTAGATACGTTGATTTCATCAAACTGTTAACGTGCTACAATTGAACTTGATATATGTCAACGAAGCGTAGTTTTATTGGGTGTCCGGTACGTCTTAGCCTGTTATGTTGCTGTTAAAATGGTTAGGATGACAGCCGTTTTTGACACTGTCGGGTCCAGAGGGAAAGTGCCCACGACCAAGCTAATGATGTTGTTGACGTTGATGGAAAGTGCATCAAGAACGCAATTACGTACTTTAGTCATGTTACGCCGATCATGTTAATTTACGACATGCATCAGGCAGGTCAGGGACTTTTGTACTTCCTGTTTCGATTTAGTTGGCAATTTAGGTAGCAAACATGCAGACCCCGCACATTCTTATCGTTGAAGACGAGTTAGTAACACGTAACACGTTGAAAAGCATTTTCGAAGCGGAAGGCTATGATGTATTCGAGGCGACAGATGGCGCGGAAATGCATCAGATCCTCTCTGAATATGACATCAACCTTGTGATTATGGATATCAATCTGCCAGGTAAAAATGGTCTTCTGTTAGCGCGTGAACTCCGCGAACAAGCTAACGTTGCACTGATGTTCCTGACGGGCCGTGATAACGAAGTCGATAAAATTCTCGGCCTCGAAATCGGCGCTGACGATTACATCACCAAGCCGTTTAACCCACGCGAACTGACTATCCGTGCTCGTAACCTGCTGTCCCGTACCATGAATCTGGGCACAGTGAGCGAAGAGCGTCGTAGCGTCGAAAGCTACAAGTTCAATGGCTGGGAGCTGGACATCAACAGCCGCTCTCTGATTGGTCCTGACGGCGAGCAGTATAAACTGCCACGTAGCGAATTCCGTGCCATGCTTCACTTCTGTGAGAATCCGGGCAAGATCCAGTCTCGCGCAGAACTGTTGAAAAAAATGACCGGTCGCGAACTGAAGCCGCATGACCGTACCGTTGACGTAACAATCCGCCGTATTCGTAAGCACTTCGAATCCACGCCGGATACACCAGAAATCATCGCTACCATTCACGGTGAAGGCTACCGTTTTTGCGGCGACCTGCAGGATTAATGTCATCCTGACTGGTATAAAAACGGCGCTTAATGCGCCGTTTTTCATTTCACAACGCCCCTATTTCCACAACCGTAATTCATCGTCCTCAGGTGCGTTCTCCTTTTTGGGCTTTGGCTGTGCAAGCGCGTGCCAGTCAAGATGACGCGTCAGGAACATGACCCCACAAAGCGCCAGTAACAGTACCCCCGTGCCCAACAGTAAAGCGCTGTCCTGCGAACGCAACAGTGCCCACATCACGCCATCCAGTCCCAGCAATGCTGCGGTAAAAAACAGACTGTTACGCCATCCCTGTAGTATCGCCTGTAAATACACGCCATTCATTAGCGCGCCAACCAGGCTGGCGACAATCCACGCGGCAGTAAAACCAACATGCTCCGACAGCGCCAACAACAGCAAATAGAACATCACCAGTGATAATCCCACCAGCAGATATTGCATCGGGTGCAGTCGAAGGCTGGTCATACTTTCGAGCACAAAGAAAGACATAAAAGTTATTGCAATCAATAAAATGGCATACTTTATTGCTCTATCTGTCAGTTGATACTGATCCGCAGGCGTAGCCACAGCGACGCTAAATGCGGGCATACCCTGCCAGCCAATCTTCTCATCACCAAAGCGCTCTCCCAGATTATTCGCGAACCAGCTACTTTGCCATTGCGCCTTAAATCCTGACTCACTGACTTCACGCTTAGGCGGAAGAAAGTCACCGAGGAAGTTAGGATGTGGCCAGTTGCTGGTCACGGTCATTTCGCTATTACGACCAACCGGGACAACAGAAAAATCACCTGTTCCACTTAGATTAAGCGACAACACGACACTGAGATTTTTTTCCGCCCAGCCGGCGTCCGGTAGCGGAATGTGGATCCCCTGAGCACGACCATCCAATCCTGTACCAGGTTCGACTGCCAGCGATGTTCCATTGATCTGCGAAGCCTTCACGACGCCAATACCGCGCGCATCGCCCACCCCAACCACCACAAAAGGTTTACCGATGGTGATATTAGGATGGTTCAGTTCACTGAGGCGTTCAGCATTAAACTCGGCCTTCACCGATAAATCGTTGTGCCAGACCTGTCCTTCATAAATACCTATCTTACGCGCTTCAACGTTCTGGTTACCCTCAACGACCAGCGATTCCGGCAACCAGAAGTGGATGTAGCTACGTTTTCGCTGGATCTGTTTGTCACCTTCCAGGTCGATATACAGTTCAGTCACCGGGACGGCAATCAGCGGGCCTACCACCTTTTGCGGTCCGCTGGTGCTCTGTCGGATAGCATCTTCTACCTCACTACGATAGTCCGACCGCTCAACAATTATCTGCCTGACCATCGTCAGTGGAATTAGCAGCAGCAGCATAGCGCCACCTAAGGTGACTATTTTCCAAAACAGGGGTGATTTAAACATAGCGTTCTCCTTTGCGATATCAGCAAGATAGAACAGCTATGTGCGGGGAATTTGAAGTTATGTGAAGTGACGATGAAGTGTAAACGAGGCCTGCACCCCGCCTTCTGGGCGGTTGCATAACGTCACGTCACCTCGATGCAATCGCGCAACCTCACTGACAAACGCCAGCCCCAGCCCACTGCTTTTATGCCCATTCTCGCGGGGCAGCGAATAGAAGCGCTCAAAAATACGCGGCAACGCAAAGTCTGGTATGCAACTGCCGTTATCACTGACCTGTATTGTGACGCGGTCCTCCTGCGGATGCGCGCTCAATACAATTGTCCCGTTCTCCGGCGTAAAATCGATGGCGTTATCCAGCAGATTACCCAACGCCTGCTCCAGCAGTGCGGCATCGGCGGCAACCGTCAGCGATGAAGGTACAACGGTAAGTGTGATGTTTTTTGCGGCCAGTTGCACGCTACGGGCTTCACGAAGCTGAGTAAACAGCGCGTCCGTTGCGACGGATATGAGCCTAATATCCTGCCGGTTCTCCAGTCTGGCCTGGCGCAATAAGGTTTCGACCAGCACCTGCATGCGCGCATTCTGCGTCAAAATATTATCGGTAAATCGCGCGACCACACCGGGCGGCGGGCCTTCGCGCAAAATTTCTGCCGCGCCGCGAATAGCCGCCAGCGGGCTTTTTAGCTCATGCGTCAACGCATAGACGTACTGCTCAATGTAATTCTTGCCCTCCAGCTTCAGGCGCATACTTTCCAGCGCCTGCGCCAGCTTGCGTAGCTCACTGCTACCAAGATCAGGAAGCGCAACGGGGCGATTCTCAGTGACAGAATCAGCATAGCGTGCCAGCCGCGCGATAGACCGGTTTATCCACCATACCATTCCTGCGCCAATCAGTAAGGCGATCCCCAGTAACACAGCGCTGGCCCACAGTATTCGCCGCTCGCTACGCTGAATAACAGGTGCCATTGCCGCATTGGGTTTGCCGACACTGAGCACACCAATAATACGCCCGCGGTCAACAATCGGTGCGGCAACATACATCACCGAACTTTCCGGATCGGCCGGGTTCTGCGGCGTACTTCGTGCGCCATACTGCCCACGCAGCGTTAACCATACGTCGTTCCAGCGAGAATAATCTTCGCCTACGGCTTTGTTGGCGGAATCAAACACCACCTTGCCCTGCGCATCCGTCATGTAGACATGATACTCATTGCGCACTTTGTTAATGCCACTGATATTGGCGCGAAAAGGACGATCGTGCAGTTGCGAAAATGCCTGCGCCAGCCTGCCGTGGGAAGGTGAGCCAGAAAGCAAATCATCACGCGCCAGCGCGGCCAGCAGCGTAGCGGTATCAATCAACGTACCTTCCGTCGCACGACGAACGCCGGGCTTAATCTCCTGTACAAAGATGGACAGAACGAACCAGGCGGCAACGGCGACAATCAGAAAGTAGCCCAGCAGCAAACGCATGCCAATGCGCATCAGATGCTCCTCAGGCTGTATCCCATACCACGATGAGTATTAATCGGCGAGAGATCCGGGTTAACGGCCCGCAGTTTGGCACGCAGCGTTTTAATGTGCGTGTCTACCGTTCGCTCAAAAGTATCCTGGGCATCGGCCCAGACTAAATCCATTAACTGTTGGCGTGAGTAAACGCGTCCCGGCGACAGCAGTAATGTTTTCAGCAACAAGAATTCATAGCGCGTCAGATTTAGCGGCATCCCAAACCAGGTAATCTGTGCGGCAAGCTCATTGAGTTCAAAATCACCGCACCGCGTCGCCGGTGAAGGCGTAGAGAATTTTTTAACCCGACGTAGCAATGTACGCACGCGGGCGCACACCTCACGCGGAGAGAAAGGTTTCGCCACATAATCATCCGCACCAATTTCCAGCCCCAGCAGGCGATCGACTTCATCGCTACGCGCAGTCAGAAAGAGAATTGGCAATGCCGGGTGACGTTCCAGTAGTCGCCGACACAGTTCAAAGCCGCTGATATCCGGGAGCCCGACATCCAGAATGATCGCATCCGGACATCTCTGGCGTGACTTTTCCAGCACGGGCAATCCACGCTCAAAGGCTTCAACGCTAAAACCTTCCTGCTGCAGCATGTAGATAAGCGTATCTGCAATCCCCTGCTCGTCCTCAACCAACCAGATCAGCGCCTGTTGCATTTTACCTACCTGTTATCGCTGCCACGGCATGATGGGTACCGCGCTGATAGCATTTTTGGGCGATCCATCAACCACCTTATCCGAATAGGCCAGATAAGCCAGCGTGTTGCGTTTCGCATCATAAAAACGCACGACCTGTAAGGATTTAAACACCAGAGACGTACGTTTCTTAAAGACCACCTCGCCCTGGGCTTTGCCGTTTTTAATTCTGTCGCTCAGTTCCACCGGCCCCACCTGCTGGCAGGAGATAGCAGCGTCGGAAGTATCTTCAGCCAAACCCAGCCCACCTTTAATGCCACCCGTTTTGGCACGGCTAACGTAGCAGGTTACATTGGTGACATCAGGATCATCAAATGCCTCGACTACAATTTTATGATCCGGTCCAAACATTTTGAACACGGTATCGACAGATCCAATCTGCTCCGCATGGGCAACCTGCGTCATCATCAGCAGAATTGAGGAAATGACTAAGCTCTTATATTTCATATTGTTACCATTCTTAAATGTTACTCTGTGTAATTATTAGACATTCTAAGATAAAATGTATACAGATCACAGGATTACAATAATCACGCTTTCGTATGTGCGAAAAAAGCACTTATGAGCAAAAAAAACACTGAATGCTAAAACAGCAAAAAATGCTATTATCCTCATACTTGGCGTCAGGTACTCGTTGTTGAAAGGATGAGGATATTTTATGGATCAGGCTGGCATTATTCGCGACCTCTTAATCTGGCTGGAAGGCCATCTGGATCAGCCTTTGTCGCTTGACAATGTGGCGGCAAAAGCAGGCTATTCCAAGTGGCATCTGCAGAGAATGTTCAAGGACGTGACGGGCCACGCTATTGGCGCCTATATCCGCGCTCGTCGTTTATCGAAGTCCGCAGTGGCGCTACGTCTGACTGCGCGCCCAATACTGGACATCGCCCTGCAGTATCGCTTCGATTCTCAACAGACGTTTACCCGCGCGTTCAAAAAGCAATTTTCCCAGACGCCTGCGCTGTATCGTCGCTCACCGGAATGGAGTGCTTTCGGTATTCGCCCGCCAATGCGCCTCGGGGAATTTGCCATGCCAGCACATGAATTTGTAACGCTGGAAGATACACCACTGCTGGGTACCACGCAGAGTTATTCCTGCTCGCTTGAGCAGATTTCAGATTTCCGTCATGAAATGCGGATCCAGTTCTGGAGCGACTTCCTCAGCCAGGCTCCTGCGATCCCGCAGGTTCTGTACGGACTCAACGAAACGCGCCCCAGCATTGAGAAAGATGACGAACAGGAAGTGTTTTATACCACCGCGCTCACACCAGACCAGGCCAACGGATACGTGCAGTCGGCGCAACCCATCCTGTTACAGGGCGGCGAGTATGTGATGTTTACCTATGAGGGCCTGGGGACGGGCGTGCAGGAGTTTATCCTGACAGTGTACGGCACCTGCATGCCGATGCTGAACCTGACTCGCCGTAAAGGGCAGGATATAGAACGATACTACCCGGCAGAAGATGCCAAAGCGGGAGATCGCCCTATTAATCTGCGCTGCGAATTCCTGATTCCTATCCGCCGTTAACGCTGTAGCTCGTCCAACGCAGGGGCGTCCAGATGTGAGATGTCCCCTGCCGTTTCAACCACCCAGCCCGGTGCCAGCCATAAACTTTCCTGGTAATCGACACGAGAAATAGAGCAGTTGCGCAGACGCAAACGACGCTCAGCCCATGCAGGCAATCCCAGAATAGTACTCACCAGGCAGCCCAGCGCAATACCATGGCTCACCAGCAATGGACGACTCCCCGGCGGCAGTTCCAGGCAGGATGCCAGCGCCGCGTTGACGCGATCGCTCAGTTCCTGCATCGATTCCCCTTCCGGAATACGACCATCCACCGTACCGTTCACCAACTGACGACGCCAGCCTTCCTCTTCCGGGGTCAGCGTATCGATATGGCGTTTTTCCAGCACGCCCATATTGAGTTCACGCAGTCGCGCATCATAAGTGATCTCACAGCCACACGCCTGAGCGATAATTTCTGCAGTGCGTCGTGTACGACCTAAATCGCTACTGATAACGTGCGTAATGCCAAACGAGCGGGCGCGTTCACCAACCTGCATGGCTTGCTGCTCACCTTTAGCGGTCAGTGGGCTGTCTGACTGGCCTTGAATACGTCGCTCGGCGTTCCACTGCGTTTCACCATGGCGAACAAGGTATACCTGTAACATGCTTTTTTTCCGTTATATACTCGTCGTACTTTGAGTAGACTCTGCGATGAATTTTCAAACTGAGCTTAATTATGCACAAGGTTATCTCTGCGACCACCAATCCTGCCAAAATTCAGGCAATTCTGCGGGCATTTGAAGAGATTTTCGGGGAAGGATCCTGCCATATTGAACCCATCGCCGTCGAGAGTGGCGTGCCAGAACAGCCTTTTGGAAGCCAGGAAACGCGCACTGGCGCACGAAATCGCGTTGATAACGCGCGCCGCCTGCACCCGCAGGCTGATTTCTGGGTCGCTATTGAAGCGGGAATTGACGATGACGCCACCTTCAGTTGGGTGGTCATTGATAACGGCATCCAGCGTGGCGAAGCCCGTTCTGCCACGCTGCCATTGCCTGCCGTCATTCTCGAGAGGGTACGTCTGGGTGAAGCGCTTGGTCCGGTGATGTCGGATTACACGGGTATTGATGAAATTGGCCGTAAAGAGGGTGCAATTGGCGTCTTTACCGCGGGCAAACTGACACGTTCGAGCGTCTATCACCAGGCGGTGATTCTGGCGTTAAGCCCATTTCATAACGCGGTGTATCGGTAATTATTTGCGCGATGTTGTAGGCCAGATAAGCACAGCGCCATCAGACATTTCGCAGCAATGTTGCCGGATGGCGGCTTCGCCTTATCCGGCCTACGACGAATCAGCCATTTTTGAGCAACACCTGCTCCAGCCACTGGCGTAACTCAACGGGTGCCGACTTGAGGCTGTTAGAACCACGCGTAATGGTGGCAATCCCGGCCCCGAGTTCGTTTTTTAGCTCGCGCTGACTCATCTCACCACGCAACAACTCTTCAATGATGCGCACGCGCGTTCCCAGCGCTTCGCGCTCATCCGGCGTTAACATCAAATTGAGCAGTGACTGATGTAAATCTTGCTCGTAAGCCTGTTTAAGCAGGTCGACAAAACGTAACCACTCCTGGTGACGCTGTTCTGCCATCGCTGCTGAATAGGGTGATTGCTGGGTCATAAAATGTCGCCATCGTTGCGGGGGGAAGCGTGCTTGCCTCCCCCTTTTGTACTCTTTAACGAGTACGATAGCATAACACACTCAACGCGATCAGTAACGACGTTGCCATTCTGCGTCGCTCATCAACGTCGGTTTATCCCCGAGGAAATAACGGTAGTAAGCATCGTATGCCAGCACATTCTTCACATATCCTCGCGTTTCCGAGAACGGAATACTTTCGACAAACGCCACGGCATCAATACGACCTGCGCTATTGCCAAGCCAGGTACGAACGCGTCCCGGGCCAGCGTTATACGCCGCAGAAGCAAAGATACGGTTGTTGCCAAATTGCTGGTACACGTACTGCAAATAGCTGGTACCGATGTTGATATTGGTATCAGGATCCAACAGCTGATTTGGGCTGCTGTAACCTGGAATCGAGAACATTTTCACCGTATGTGTCGCAGTGCCCGGCATAATCTGCATCAGCCCACTGGCACCTACCGGCGATTTTACTTTCGGATTCCAGGCACTTTCCTGACGTGCAATGGCCATCGCATAACTCTGCGGAATATCTTTGCCGCGGGTATAACGGGTAAACAGATCCTGGTAAGCCAGCGGGAAACGCTCTTCCAGATGATCCCAAAGCTTACCAGCGATCGTGGCCTGAACGCTCAGATCCCACCAGTGGTTATTAAACGCATAACGCGCCAATTGTGCCTGTTCAGATTTCGTGCGACTGGTAACCAGATTCGCCCACTCACTGCGGGCGGTATTGTCCAGGTTCCAGTACATCAGTTCACGAACTCGCGCCATTTCCGGCCCCTGAGTCAGGGCAGAGTCAACATTCGCTGGCGCTTTATCCACTTTCAGCGCGTACTCTTCTCCCAGCCTTTGCGCGGCCACCATCGGGTAAAAACCGCGCTGCTGCATGAGCTGCTGCAGAATCTCTTTCGCTTCATCATTGCGTCCCCGCTCCAGCAGCAGATCCGCCTGCCAGTAGCGCCATTCGTCTTTTTCTTTTGCTTCCATCGGCAGACGCGCCAGCCAGGTATTCAGGCCACGACGATCGCCGGTTCCCAGCGCCATGCGTACACGGCGCTCCACAAGCGTAGTGGAATTTGAGCGCATAATCGCATCATCGCGCCATTTCGCCTGCTCGTCAGTGACGTCGTTGCCCATCAGGCGCCAGGCAACGATATCACGCAGCTCCTGAATTTGATCGTCATTAAGCTGTTGTGCTTGCGCCAGTGAAGGGATCATCAAACGTGCATTTTCCGCATCCTGACGGGCTACGCTGGCAAAAGCCACCGCCGCCATCTGGCGCGTAAAATCTGTTGCACCAGTTGTGCGCGCAAAGGTCATCACCGAATTAGGATCATTCGCCAGCGCGATGATTGCCTGCGCAATTGTCTGATACTGCGCTGGCATCTGTCCGGCCAGCGCAGTCACCAGTCCGGTATTCCCCGCCTTCATCGCCAGACGGATACGTTCCAGATACGCCAGCGGGTCCTGAGTGCCGGAAGCGCGCCATACGCCGAATAATTTGTCACACGCATTCGGCTGGCTTTTGCCGGTTAACCACAGCTCTTTTGCGCCCTGCCAGGCCTCTTCGGTTTGTCCGGTGCTCCATTTCGCATAGTAGTAATTACATTGCGCCTCGGTGGTGCCAGGCTTATCCGGGCTAAATGCCAGCAGCCCGCGCCAGTCTTCCCGACGCGCCAGTTCATTCACAAAACGCGATTGCAGAGTACGTGCCGGCGGGAGCGTCGGGTTAGCACGCACAAAGTTCGTTACGGTGATGGTGGGCTGATTCATCAAATCGTCAGTGATCTGGCGATATTCCAGATAGGGGTACAGAGGATAGTTTTTCAGGCCGGGCATCATCTGCCCTACGACGTCCATTTGTCGGTTATCCCAGGCCTGCTTAATTTGCGCATAGCGATTGCGCTGCTCATCCAGGGAATCGGCTCGCGCTACTTGACTGACTGTCAGCAGACATACGCTGGCAGCCAGCAGGCGCCAGGTAAATTGTTTGGCTTTGTCCACAAGCTCTTCCTCTTGTCGTTTACGTCTGTGCAGCATCATGCCGCTTAATTAGTTCATGCTAACCAGACATTGCAGAATGTGCCACGTCACGGACACTTTTTTACTTTTGTTGCGAGTGAGATCTGCTGGCTGGGATTGGGCAATGAAAAAGGCTACACTTCGCCTTTGATAACTATTCATCATTAATTAGATGAGAGGCGAGTCCAACGTGGCCCAATTCGTTTATACCATGCATCGTGTCGGCAAAGTCGTTCCGCCGAAACGTCATATTCTTAAAAACATCTCTCTGAGCTTCTTCCCTGGCGCCAAAATCGGGGTGCTCGGTCTGAACGGTGCGGGTAAATCTACCCTGCTGCGTATCATGGCCGGCATTGACACCGATATCGAGGGTGAAGCACGTCCGCAGCCGGGTATCAAGATCGGTTACCTGCCACAGGAACCGAAGCTGAACCCGGAACACACTGTTCGTGAATCCGTTGAAGAAGCGGTTGCCGAAGTGGTTAATGCCCTGAAAGGCCTGGATGAAGTGTATGCGAAGTACGCCGAGCCGGATGCCGATTTCGATAAGCTTGCTGCGCAACAGGGCAAGTTTGAAGAGATTATTCAGGCGCACGACGGTCACAACCTGAATGTACAACTCGAACGTGCCGCCGATGCCCTGCGTCTGCCGGACTGGGATGCCAAAATTGAGAAGCTCTCCGGTGGTGAACGTCGCCGCGTCGCACTATGCCGCCTGCTGCTGGAAAAACCAGACATGCTGCTGCTCGACGAACCGACGAACCACCTGGATGCCGAATCCGTCGCGTGGCTGGAACGCTTCCTGCACGACTTTGAAGGAACCGTTGTGGCGATTACCCACGACCGTTACTTCCTTGATAATGTTGCCGGATGGATTCTGGAGCTTGACCGTGGTGAAGGTATTCCATGGGAAGGTAACTACTCCTCATGGCTGGAACAGAAAGATCAGCGTCTGGCTCAGGAAGCCTCTCAGGAAGCCGCTCGTCGTAAATCCATTGAGAAAGAGCTGGAGTGGGTACGTCAGGGTGCGAAAGGCCGTCAGTCTAAGGGTAAAGCCCGTCTGGCACGCTTTGAAGAGCTCAACAATACCGAATACCAGAAACGTAACGAAACCAACGAACTGTTTATTCCACCAGGACCGCGTCTGGGCGATAAAGTCGTTGAAGTGACCAATCTGCGTAAATCCTACGGCGATCGCGTACTGATTGACGATTTGAGCTTCTCAGTACCAAAAGGGGCAATTGTCGGTATCATCGGCCCGAACGGTGCAGGTAAATCCACCCTGTTCCGCATGATGTCCGGTCAGGAACAGCCTGACAGCGGCACCATTGAACTGGGTGAAACCGTGAAACTGGCGTCTGTTGACCAGTTCCGTGATGCCATGGACAACAGCAAAACCGTGTGGGAAGAAGTCTCCGGCGGGCTGGATATTATGCGTATCGGCAATACCGAAATGCCAAGCCGTGCCTACGTAGGCCGCTTCAACTTTAAAGGTGTTGATCAGGGTAAACGCGTAGGCGAACTGTCCGGCGGTGAGCGTGGTCGTCTGCACCTGGCGAAACTGCTGCAGGTTGGCGGTAATATGCTGCTGCTCGATGAACCGACAAACGACCTGGATATCGAAACCCTGCGCGCGCTGGAAAACGCCCTGCTGGAATTCCCAGGCTGTGCGATGGTTATCTCGCACGACCGTTGGTTCCTTGACCGTATCGCCACCCACATTCTGGATTACCAGGATGAAGGTAAAGTCGAGTTCTTTGAAGGTAACTTTACCGAATACGAAGAGTACAAAAAACGCACGCTGGGCGCTGATGCGCTGGAGCCGAAGCGTATTAAGTACAAGCGTATTTCTAAGTAATTACCGTTAAGCGCCGGATGGCGGCGTTCCGCCTTATCCGGCCTACGAGGTTAGTACGACTTGTAGGCCGGGTAAGCGCAGCGCCATCCGGCATTAAAACCTACCTCTGCTCACCCATTAGTTCTTTCACCAGCTCCACGCAGCGCAGGAACCGGCCATCATAGTCAGGCTCTTCCACGTGGACAAAATCGATGTTGTTTTCCTGTAGCATCTCCACCAGCAGAGACTGAAATGCCTTACGGTCAACCGAACTCCCAAGGCTGCGTAATCCATCCGCCACCCACGGCGTGTTGTTTTCCAGCAGGATCACCAGGTCAAAGCGGTATTCGTCAATCAATGCCTGCACAAACGGATGCTCACGCCCTTCGTACTTTTTACAGAATGCCTGAGTGGTCACAAAGTCAGTGTCGATAAATGCCACTTTATTGGCATATTTCACTGCGAAATCAATGTACTGTGCCTGTCCCAGCGCGATCTTATCGTAGTCCGAGTACTGCAACGCCATCTCGTCGCCCCCCAAATGGGAAAAGACGTAATCACGGCCATATTCCCACGCACTGGTGGTGTTGAAGATATTGGCGAGCTTATTCACCAGCGTCGATTTACCGCTCGATTCTCCACCGAGGATCGCCACGGTGCGCACGAAAAACGGTTTCACTTCAGTGGGGATATATTCCCAGTAGCGGAATGGGTTTTCTCGAATTTGCCCGCCGCTGATACTCATAAATGTCCGTTTGGGATCAACCAGTACCGTTTCAATGCCCAGATGTTCAAGATATTGCGGGGCATCAGATTCTTCAGATGTGTAAATCCAGTTTGGCTGGATCCCCTTCTCCTGCATAAACGTTTTGATGCCATTGCTCCAGACATCCCAACCGTGCGGATAGGGCTCCATACCCTCTTCATTGAAGGCATGGATACGGATATTTTTCTGATACTTGAACGTTTGCAGCAGCCAGCGCAGACGATCGGAGACCGTGGGCTGCTGTGACATGGCGCTGTCCTCAAACAGGCCACGGTCACGCGTATCGTCATAGCCCATGATGATATGCAGTTCATCTACCTGGCTACAGGCGCGCTGAATAAGATAGATATGACCGGTATGCAGCGGATAAAACTTGCCAAATACCACACCGATATTTTTCTGCTGACGGGGAAACTCAAGCCCCAAAAAACGGTGCAGTGCCTCCAGCTTTTGCGCACTGGGGCTTTTGATTTTGGCATTCAACAGTTGACTGAGATATCCCTTGGTCATGCCACTGGCATCCGCCACTTGTTGCAGGGTACAGCCCTTTTGCTTAATGGCGGTTTTCAGATAATCAAATGACACAAGAGCCTCCTGCTTTACTAAAAAAAACGAAATACCCTGGAACGAAGATTAAATTATAAGTCGTCGAACACGCTTAACGCATCTGCAAGCTTTTTAACGCCAAAAACCTGCATTCCTTCCGGTACTTTTTTCGGTACGTTGGCGGCAGGCACAATCGCCCGGCGGAAGCCGTGCTTCGCCGCTTCCGAAATACGTTCCTGACCACTGGGAACCGGGCGGATTTCGCCTGCCAGCCCCACTTCACCAAAGACGACTAAATCCTGCGGTAGCGGTCTGTCGCGTAAGCTGGAAACCATCGCCAGCAGCAGCGCCAGGTCGGCACTGGTTTCAGTGACTTTTACCCCCCCCACCACATTGACGAACACGTCCTGATCCGCCATCTGCAAACCACCGTGGCGGTGCAGTACTGCCAGCAGAATCGCCAGGCGGTTTTGTTCCAGCCCAACCGCCACGCGGCGCGGGTTCGCCATCATAGAATGATCGACCAATGCCTGGATCTCCACCAGTAATGGACGTGTCCCTTCCCAGACCACCATTACTGAGCTGCCGGAGGTGACTTCATCACCGCGACTTAAAAAGATAGCAGAAGGGTTGCTGACTTCACGCAGTCCCTGTTCCGTCATGGCGAAAACGCCAAGTTCATTCACCGCGCCAAAACGGTTCTTATGGCTACGCAGGGTACGAAAACGAGAATCCGCATCGCCGTCGAGCAGTACCGAGCAGTCAATGCAGTGCTCCAGTACCTTTGGCCCGGCCAGCGACCCGTCTTTGGTGACATGGCCGACCATAACAATCGCCACGCCCCGCGTTTTGGCAAAGCGCGTCAGGTAAGCGGCCGTTTCACGTACCTGCGCCACGCTGCCTGGCGAAGACTGAATATCCGCCATATGCATCACCTGAATGGAGTCGATGACCATCAGCTTTGGCTGTTCTTCTTCCGCAATCAGGCAAATCTGCTCGATACTGGTTTCCGACAGCATATTCAGATTCGCCGTCGGCAGACCGAGTCGATGAGCGCGCATCGCTACCTGTTGCAACGATTCTTCCCCCGTGACGTACAGGGTTTTCATCTGCTCGGCAAGCTTACACAACGTTTGTAGCAGCAGCGTCGACTTCCCTGCTCCGGGGTTGCCACCAATCAGAATGGCGCTACCCGGCACCACACCGCCGCCCAGTACGCGATCGAATTCTTTAAAACCGGTAGAGAAACGCGGCAACTCCTCGAGGCTAATATCAGACAGCTTCTGCACCTTTGCGACACCTGCATTCCCGGCGTAGCCGCTGAGTCGCTCGTTACGCGCCACCGTAGGCGACGCCGCAAGACGTACCTCGGTAATGGTGTTCCAGGCCTGACAGGCGCTACATTGCCCCTGCCAGCGCGGGTAATCGGCACCGCATTCATTACATACAAAGGCGCGTTTAGGAGCTTTTGCCACGTTTTACCTCGTTATTTCTGATTCATGCTGCCGGAGAGAATGCAGAACACCCCCATCAGATCAGCGTGACGGATAGTAATCTCCGTCTTTTCATTCACTTTCGGTTTTGCATGGTAGGCGATCCCCAGCCCTGCCGTTTTGATCATCGGCAGATCGTTGGCACCATCGCCGATCGCCACCGTCTGCGCCATCGGGATTTCATACTCTTGCGCCAGGCGTGTCAGGGTATTGGCTTTGTACTGGGCATCGACGATATCGCCAGTCACATTGCCGGTAAATTTCCCGTCCATGATTTCCAGCTCATTCGCCACAACGGCAGTCAGCCGCAGTTTTTCACGCAGGTATTCCGCAAAGAAGGTAAAACCACCGGAGGCAATCGCCACTTTCCATCCCAGCGTTTCCAGCTTCAGCACCAGCTGCGTCAGGCCAGGCATCAGCGGTAAGTTTTCACGAACCTGCATCAGGATATTGGCATCAGCGCCCTTCAGCGTGGCAACGCGGCTGCGCAGGCTGGCGGTAAAATCCAGTTCACCACGCATCGCGCGTTCGGTCACTTCCGCGACCATTTCGCCCGTGCCGGCCAGTTTGGCGATTTCGTCAATACATTCGATCTGGATAGCCGTAGAGTCCATGTCCATCACCAGTAGACCCGGCGTGCGCAGATGCGGGATTTTCCCCAGCGGGGCGACATCCAGTTTGGCATCATGCGCCAGTTTTGTCGCACGCGGCGTTAACGACCCCGCCAGGCGAATCACCTGATAATCCTCGACGCACCAGGCGGCTACGATCACCATCGCCGCGCCCAGTTTGCCCTGGTATTGCGTTAAGCGTTGTTTATCCAGCCCACGACCATACAGCAGCCAGCCACTGCGGCCCGCGTGGTAGTCCAGCGGCATGACTTCATCACCGCTTAAAGAAAGGGGCAGACCTGGCCACAGAGAGACATCTTCAGGTAGATCGCACCAGGTAATGTTAGGCATTAAAGCTCCTGTAAAATCGTTCGGGTCGGAATCATCCAGGGGAAAATAACGCATGAGGCTACCCTGTAACCAGCGCTTCTGGCAACATTAAGCCTCAAATTTTCAGCAGGTGGAATATGGCTCGCGCAAAACTGAAATTCCGACTTCATCGTGCAGTGATTGTATTGTCCTGTCTCGCGTTGCTTGTTGCCCTGATGCAGGGGGCATCCTGGTTTAGTCAAAGCCACCAGCAGCAACGTAATCCGCAGCTGGAAGAACTGGCCCGTACACTGGCCCGCCAGGTCACCTTAAACGTCGCGCCGCTGATGCGTACCGAAACACCGGATGAAAAACGCATCAAAGCCGTACTCACGCAGTTAACGGAGAGTAGCCGTATTCTGGATGCTGGTGTGTACGATGAACAGGGCGATCTGATTACCCGCACCGGTGAGAGCGTCAATGTCCGTGACCGGCTGGCGCTCGATGGCAAAAAAGCCGGGGGCTATTTTAATCAGCAAATCGTTGAGCCCATTCAGGGGAGAAACGGTCCGCTGGGTTATCTGCGACTGACACTCGACACCCACACGCTTGCCACCGAGGCAAAGCAGGTAGACAACACCACCAACATCTTACGCCTGATGCTGCTCCTGTCACTGGCTATTGGCGTAGTCCTCACTCGCACATTATTGCAAGGCAAGCGTACCCGCTGGCAACAATCTCCATTCCTGCTTACCGCCAACAAGCCAGTGCAGGAAGAAGACACCGAGAAAAAAGAGTAATTCAAAGAAAGGAAATCAACCATGACAACACTACGCCTGCTTATCTCTGACTCTCACGATCCCTGGTTTAACCTGGCCGTTGAAGAGTGCATTTTCCGCCAGATGCCCGCCACGCAGCGCGTCCTGTTTTTATGGCGTAACGCCGATACGGTGGTTATTGGCCGGGCGCAAAACCCGTGGAAAGAGTGCAATACCCGACGCATGGAAGAGGATAACGTGCGGTTGGCACGTCGCAGCAGCGGCGGTGGCGCGGTATTTCACGATCTCGGGAATACCTGCTTTACCTTTATGGCCGGCAAACCGGAGTATGACAAAACCATCTCCACTGCTATCGTATTGAATGCGTTGAATTCGCTGGGTGTAAACGCCGATGCCTCCGGACGTAACGATCTGGTGGTCAAAACGGCCGAGGGCGATCGCAAGGTCTCTGGTTCCGCATATCGGGAAACCAAGGATCGTGGATTTCACCACGGAACACTGCTGTTGAATGCCGACCTCAGTCGACTGGCCAACTACCTGAACCCCGATAAAAAGAAACTCGCCGCGAAAGGGATTACCTCCGTCCGCTCGCGAGTTGCCAATTTGACTGAATTGTTACCGGGCATTACCCACGAACAGGTGTGTAAGGCTGTTACAGAAGCCTTTTTTGAACACTACGGCGAACGCGTAGATGCCGAAATTATCTCTCCCGACAAAACACCGGATCTGCCGAATTTTGCCGAAACCTTCGCCCGCCAAAGCAGTTGGGAATGGAATTTTGGTCAGGCCCCCGCCTTCTCACATCTGCTTGATGAGCGCTTTACCTGGGGCGGCGTCGAGCTGCATTTCGACGTCGAAAAAGGCCACATCACCCGTGCACAGGTCTTTACCGACAGTCTCAACCCCGCGCCGTTAGAAGCGCTGGCAGGTCGTCTGCAAGGGTGTCTGTATCGTGCTGATAGGTTGCAACAGGAATGTGAGGCGCTACTGACGGACTTCCCTGAACAAGAAAAAGAGCTGCGAGAATTGTCGGTGTGGATTGCGAGCGCGGTACGTTAGGTCCTCTTTAAGCAAGCCGCTGAATAACCCCCCTGGCTAACGTCAGTTTTTCCAGCATTGCGCGGGCAATTTGTCGAAATCCCGCGCTGATGCGCGCATCATCTGCAACATGCAGCCAGAATGCTTCAGCGAGTGGCAGAGCAAATTCCCACGCGTCTCTGTTTACCGTCGCATCTACTTTTATATCAACCGCTTCAGTACGCAACGAACCCGCTCCAGAGGGGGCAAACGACATCGGCAGCATGTCGTAAACAGGAGCCAGCGCCATAGGCGGAGCGGACAAATAGAACGAAAGATTACCAGCATGCATATCGCTGTTGGCTATCAAGCGACCAAACGCCCAGATTATCTCGGTTTGTTGACTGGAATGTGCATCTATATAGCCCTGTACTGCCAGTTGGCGCGTGACAACAGGCCAGGTTCCCAGTGAGGAGACATACTCACTTTGCAACGCTTCAAGAGAGACTACCTGCCGCCTGCCGCGTACGCCTGCGCAATCAAACCTGATGCTTTCCAGAAATACCTGCCCTGCATCACTACAATAAGCCGTGGCGTGACTTGCAGAAACATTCGCCCCCTCCAGCACCGATAGCGCAATAGATTCGGCAATCAGCAGATCGCTCCAGCGCTCAGAAATAATGCTCCGCTCCCGCGCACTGAATTTAACCAACGCATTTTTATTTCCTTGCTCCGTCTGCACAAAACAGGCGAATTTAGGCTGCTCACCACCGGCAGAGGAACCGATAACTTCACCAGCTAACGCATCCTCTGCGAGCTGTTGAAAACGCGTAATTTTATCGGAGTGGGCAATGACGATCGGTTCTGGCGCGTCGACCCAACGCTGGTAATTATCTTCACCGATGATCCATCCTCCCGCATTTTCACCCGCATACGTACGCAGTGCGTACAGCACTTCATCCTCTTGCCACAAACGAATATCATCCGGCAGGTTGGTATGTTGTGCGACAGCTCTTCCCCAGGCTCGTCCAAGGAAGCCCTGCGGTCTCAGATCGGTGAGATACCACGGCAGACCATCAAACCACTGCCATTCTCCAGAAGACAACGCGACCAGACAGCTCCCCTGCGGCCAACAGGGG
Organism: Citrobacter sp. U14242; assembly: GCF_046555775.1. Taxonomy (NCBI): domain Bacteria; kingdom Pseudomonadati; phylum Pseudomonadota; class Gammaproteobacteria; order Enterobacterales; family Enterobacteriaceae; genus Citrobacter; species Citrobacter sp. U14242. The sequence goes on along the minus strand of NZ_JBKGLW010000007.1, from coordinate 81,818 downwards.
TAAATAACGCCAAACTTACAGGCACTCCCTTGTGCATCGACCAGCCACAACGGAAACGACGTTACACCACGAATCGGTTTAATGAGCGCATAGCGTGTTGCCCGGGCTTTACCAAACTGCATGACCTCTTCATGCATTGATACAAGACGAGAAAAGGTTGCCTGGCTGATTGCCAGCGACTGTCGTAGTTCAGGTGCTGAACGTGGCCCCTGGAGTAGCAAATCGGTTAACGCGCTCATTAATGAATAGATTCATGAATAGATAATTGAATACATTAAATGGTATAGCTAATTAATTTGTCAATATAAAATGGAATCAAGGAAGGGATTGATGAATGGATACTTGAAAGAAAAAGGGGCAAATGATGCCCCTTATAGAAAACTTACTCTTTATCGCCCAGCAGAACGGATTCCAGTGCGATTTTAATCATGTCGTTGAAGGTCGTCTGACGTTCAGCGGCAGTGGTCTGCTCGTGGGTACGGATATGGTCGGACACGGTGCAGATGGTCAGCGCTTTCGCACCAAATTCAGCCGCAACGCCATAGATACCCGCCGCTTCCATTTCCACGCCCAGTACGCCGTACTTTTCCATCACGTCGAACATTTCGCCGTCCGGAGAGTAGAACAGGTCAGCGGAGAACAGGTTGCCCACACGCGCGTCAACGCCCAGCGCTTTTGCCGCATCAACAGCGTTACGCACCATGTCGAAATCAGCGATAGCTGCAAAGTCATGATCTTTAAAGCGGATACGGTTAACTTTGGAGTCAGTGCAGGCCCCCATACCGATAACCACGTCACGCAGTTTGACGTCCATACGCACAGCGCCACAGGAGCCTACGCGAATGATTTTCTTCACGCCGAAATCAGTGATCAGCTCTTTGGTGTAGATAGAGCAGGACGGGATACCCATACCGTGACCCATAACAGAGATCTTACGGCCTTTGTAAGTCCCGGTGAAACCTAACATGCCGCGAACGTTGTTTACTTCACGGACATCTTCGAGGAAAGTTTCAGCAATGTGCTTCGCACGCAGTGGGTCGCCCGGCATCAAAACGACGTCAGCGAAATCACCCATTTCTGCATTAATATGTGGAGTTGCCATCTTCAGTTCCCTTTTAATTTGTTGTTTTTGCCGGGTGGCGCAATGCCGCCCGGCAATCAATTACAGCATGTTTTTACCGTAGTCCATTGGCGACGTACCGAAGTAGCTCGCCAGCGTCTGACCGATATCCGCGAAGGTTTCACGGTGGCCTAAAGATCCCGGTTTCACTTTCGGGCCGTAAACCAGTACCGGAATGTGTTCACGGGTGTGGTCAGTACCGGTCCAGCTCGGATCGCAGCCGTGGTCAGCGGTCAGGATCAGAATGTCATCTTCACCCACCAGCTCCATCAACTCTGGCAGACGGCGGTCGAACAACTCCAGACCGGCAGCATAGCCAGCGATATCGCGACGGTGGCCCCAGGAAGAATCGAAATCAACAAAGTTAGTGAAGACGATTGTCTTATCACCCGCTTCTTTCATCTCTTTGATGGTGGCGTCGAACAGCGCGTCCAGACCGGTTGCTTTCACTTTTTTAGTGATACCGCAGTTCGCGTAGATGTCCGCAATCTTACCAACGGACACGACATGACCTTTTTTCTCATCGACCAGTTTCTGCAGTACCGTCGGCGCTGGCGGCTCAACAGCCAGATCGTGACGGTTACCGGTACGCTGGAAGTTACCGGCCTTGTCACCGATAAACGGACGCGCGATAACACGGCCAATGTTGTAGCCGCCTTCGGTCAACTCTTCGCGTGCGATTTCACACAGTTCGTAGAGTTTATCCAGGCCAAAGGTTTCTTCATGGCAGGCGATCTGGAACACGGAGTCAGCAGAGGTATAGAAAATCGGCTTGCCGGTTTTCATATGTTCTTCGCCCAACTGGTCCAGAATTACCGTACCGGAAGAGTGGCAGTTGCCGAGGTAACCAGGCAGGTTGGCACGTTTTACCAGTTTATCCAGCAATTCTTGTGGGAAGCTGTTCTCATGATCGGAGAAATATCCCCAGTCAAACAGAACCGGCACACCGGCGATTTCCCAGTGGCCAGACGGCGTGTCTTTGCCGGAAGAGAGTTCATGTGCCCATGCGTAGGCACCAATCACTTCTGCATTACCATCCATCCCGGCAGCAACTTTACCGGTAGAACCTTCGTGAGCTTTCACCAGGCCCAGACGGGTCAGGTTAGGCAAATTCAGCGGACCTTTGCGACCATTGTCAGCTTCGCCTTTCGCACAAGCTTCTGCAATATGTCCCATAGTGTCTGAGCCTACGTCGCCAAAGCGATCCGCATCTTCAGTCGCACCAATACCAAAGGAGTCCAGCACCATAATAAATGCACGTTTCATCTTGTTCTCCACACATCTGCGCCGCAAAAAAGCGATCAGATCAGTATACAGTTATTCGGTTATACGACGATAGACTGTCGGTGTAATTTCTGGCGCGTTGTCGTCAAGCCTGATTGCCGCTTTGACCGCTTTCGCCGCGTCCTGCCAGCTGGCTTCGTCTTTGGCGTGGATTACCGCCAGCGGACGCTGACCGTCCACGCTGTCGCCCAGACGCGCCATGTCGGTGAAACCAACGCTGTAATCAATGGTGTCCGAAGCCTGACGGCGACCGCCGCCCATGGAAACAACCGCCATACCCAGCGCACGGGTATCCATTGCGCTGACAAAACCTTCGGTATCAGCATATACCGCTTTGCTGAGCATTGCCGTCGGCAGGTACTTCGCATAGTTTTCCACGAAGTCGGTTGGGCCTTTCTGCGCCGCAACCATGCGGCCAAAAATTTCTGCCGCTTTACCGTTATCCAGCACCGCCTGCAGCTTCGCGCGGGCTTCAGCATCATCTTTCGCCAGTTTGCCGGAGATCAGCATTTCCACGCACAGCGCCATGGTGACGTCTAACAAACGCGGATTGCGGTATTCGCCGGTCAGGAACTGCACAGCTTCACGGACTTCAACCGCGTTACCGGCGCTGGAAGCCAGCACCTGGTTCATATCCGTTAACAGTGCGGTGGTACGCACGCCTGCACCGTTCGCCACACCGACAATCGCTTCGGCAAGGGCTTCTGAAAGTTCATAGGTCGGCATAAAGGCGCCACTGCCGACTTTGACGTCCATCACCAGCGCATCCAGCCCTTCCGCCAGCTTTTTAGCCAGGATGGAACCGGTGATCAACGGAATGGAATCCACCGTCGCGGTAATATCGCGGGTGGCATAAAAACGTTTGTCCGCCGGTGCGAGCGAACTGGTTTGTCCAATTATCGCCACACCCACGTCTTTAATAATTTCACGGAAACGCGCGTCGTCCGGGAAGATATCAAATCCCGGAATGGCTTCCAGTTTATCCAGCGTACCGCCGGTATGACCCAGGCCTCGCCCGGAAATCATCGGGATGTAGCCGCCGCATGCTGCGACCATCGGGCCTAACATCAGTGACGTCACGTCACCTACACCACCGGTAGAGTGTTTATCCACAATCGGGCCGTTCAGCTGCAAACTTTTCCAGTCCAGCACGGTTCCTGAATCACGCATTGCCATGGTCAGCGAGACACGCTCTGGCATTGTCATATCGTGGAAGAAAATGGTCATCGCCAGGGCGGCGATTTGCCCTTCAGAGATGGTGTTGTCGCGAATACCGTTAATAAAGAAACGAATTTCTTCATCACTCAGCGCATGACCATCACGTTTTTTACGAATAATTTCTTGTGCGAGAAACAAGGTAACCTCCCGATTATGGGCCGGGAAAGCACTGTGCTCCCCGGCGGGTCGTATTGATGCCGGATGGCAGCTAGCGCCTGATCCGGCCTACGATGGGCAATGAAAACTTAGTAGCTGCTTGCGCTCTTACCGTCGCCGTGACCCAGCGCTTTCAGCAGGCTAGCCAGCAGGCTGGATGCGCCAAAACGGTAGTGACGGGAATCGGCCCAGTCAGCGCCAAACAGTTCATCGGCAATCGCCAGGAACTGCTGCGCATCTTCAGCGGTACGCACACCACCAGCCGGTTTGAAACCAACAGTTTTAGAAACACCCATATCGCGGATCACTTCCATCATGATGCGTGCGCTTTCCGGCGTCGCATTGACCGGTACTTTACCGGTAGAGGTTTTGATGAAATCAGCACCGGCTTTGATGGAGATTTCAGATGCTTTACGAATCAGAGCTTCTTCTTTCAATTCGCCAGTTTCGATGATCACTTTCAGCAGCACATTGGCTGCTGCGCACGCGTCTTTACAGGCTTTAACCAGATCGAAACCAATCTGCTCATTGCCTGCGATCAGTGCACGATACGGGAATACCACATCAACTTCGTCTGCACCGTAGGCAATCGCGGCGCGAGTTTCTGCCAGCGCGATCTCGATATCGTCGTTGCCATGCGGGAAGTTAGTAACGGTGGCAATACGGATGTCCGGTGTGCCCTGCTCGTTCAGCGTCTTACGCGCAATAGGGATGAAACGCGGATAGATGCAGATTGCCGCCGTGTTACCTACCGGGGTTTTTGCCTGATGACACAGCGCGATCACTTTTTCATTGGTGTCGTCGTCATTCAGGGTGGTCAGGTCCATCAGTTTCAGGGCACGCAGGCTGCTTGCTGTTAAATCGGTCATAACATTCTCCAACGGCATCGCCGTATAAAATTTCACCTTGCGAGTTTGTTAGTATTCTAACATCCGCTCGCTATCACACTTCGATATACATCACAGTTAATGAAAACCACATACAGATTTGCATTACTCTAATGAGATCTACTTCAAATAAATGACCTTTACTGGCGGCGTGCGGTGACATCAGGCGCATCCGGATCAAAGGTTGGCGCTGCGTTGCTTCCTACAATGGCGCTTAACCTTCAGTACATAAAGGAACTAACGATGCCCACGTCAAGCGAACTCGCACTGCAACAGCGCTGCCAACAAATCGTGACCAGTCCAGTGCTCAGCCCTGAACAAAAACGTCATTTTCTGGCACTGGAGGCAGAAAACGCTTTGCCGTATCCACAGTTGCCTGCTGAAGCACGCCAGGCGCTGGATGACGGGGTTATCTGCGACATGTACGAAGGTCATGCCCCGTTCAAACCGCGCTATATTTTACCCGACTACGCGCGTTTTCTGGCCAACGGTTCATCATGGCTGGAACTGGAAGGAGCAGAGGATCTCGATGACGCATTATCCTTACTCACCATTCTTTACCACCACGTCCCGTCAGTGACGTCGATGCCAGTGTACCTCGGTCAACTCGATGCGTTGCTGCAACCGTATGTTAAAATTCTAACACAAGACGAGATCGATATTCGAATAAAACGTTTCTGGCGTTATCTCGACAGAACGCTGCCTGATGCATTTATGCACGCCAATATCGGTCCTGCCGACACGCCTGTAACACGGGCAATTTTACGCGCAGATGCAGAGTTAAAGCAGGTTTCGCCCAATCTGACATTTATTTATGATCCGCAAATTACTCCTGATGATCTACTGCTCAACGTCGCGAAAAATATCTGCGAATGCAGTAAACCGCACATTTCTAACGGCCCTGAAAATGATAAAATTTTCACAAAAGGCCACTATGGCGTCGTCAGTTGTTACAACTCACTGCCGCTGGCGGGCGGTGGAAGCACACTGGTCAGACTCAATCTGAAAGCCATTGCAGAACGCAGCACCTCTGTCGATGACTTCTTTACGCGCACCCTACCGCATTACTGCCAACAGCAAATCGCCATCATTGATTCACGATGTGAATTCCTCTACGAGAAATCACATTTCTTTGAGAATAGCTTCCTGGTACAGGAAGGGTTGATCGATCCCGAACGTTTTGTGCCGATGTTTGGCATGTATGGCCTGGCAGAAGCCGTAAACCTGCTGTGTGAGCAAGCAGGACACAACGCGCGTTACGGCAAAGAGGAGTACGCTAACCAGCTTGGTTATCGTATTAGTGCCCAGCTCGCCAACTTTGTTAACAACACACCGGTGAAATATGGCTGGAAGCAGCGCGCGATGCTGCATGCGCAGTCAGGCATCAGTTCTGATATCGGCACCACGCCGGGCGCGCGTCTGCCATATGGTGATGAACCCGATCCCATCACCCATCTGCAAACCGTCGCGCCGCATCATGCGTATTATCACGCCGGGATCAGCGATATTCTCACGCTGGACGAAACCATCAAACGTAACCCACAGGCGCTGGTACAACTTTGCCTCGGCGCGTTCAACGCCGGTATGCGTGAGTTTACCGCCAACGTGAGCGGCAACGATCTGGTTCGCGTCACCGGCTATATGGTGCGCCTGTCGGATCTGGAAAAATACCGTACCGAAGGTTCACGTACCAACACCACCTGGCTGGGCGAAGAAGCCGCGCGCAATACGCGTATTCTGGAACGACAACCTCGTGTGATTAGTCATGAACAGCAGATGCGCTTCAGTAAGTAAGCTGATTCCCTTCTCCTGCGTCGACGGGCCAGGCAGTCGTCTGGCCCTGTTCCTGCAGGGGTGCAATCTGCGCTGTAAAAATTGCCACAATCCGTGGACGATGGGCCGCTGCAACGATTGCGGGGAATGTGTGCTGCATTGCCCGCATGAAGCGTTAAGTCTGAGCGCGGGAAAAGTAGGGTGGCAATCTGATATTTGCCAGCAATGCGACACCTGCCTGCATATGTGTCCTCAGCAGGCCACGCCGATGACGCTGACCATGAGCGTGGATGAGGTGCTGCAGCATGTTCGTAAAGCCTCGCCGTTTATTGAAGGAATGACGGTCAGCGGTGGTGAGGCGACAACACAGTTACCATTTATTATTGCGCTATTTGGTGCGATCAAAAGCGATCCGCATCTGCAGCATCTCACCTGCCTGGTAGACAGTAACGGCATGCTGAGCGAAACCGGCTGGCAAAAGTTGCTACCGGTTTGTGACGGTGCAATGCTCGATCTAAAGGCCTGGGATAGCGCATGTCATCTGCAACTGACAGGGCGTGATAATGCTCTGATTAAAAACAGTATTATTTTTCTGGCAGACCAGGGAAAACTCGCAGAATTACGCCTGTTGGTGATCCCCGGTCAGGTAGACTATCTGCAACACATTGACCCGCTGTCTGCGTTTATTCATCGCTTAGGTAACGTGCCTGTGCGGCTTAATGCCTTTCATGCGCATGGGGTGTATGGCGACGCGCAATCCTGGCCGGGTGCCACGCCGGGAGATGTGGAGCAACTGGCAAATGCGTTACGCAAGCGTGGCGTGGATAATTTGATCTTCCCGGCGCTGTACCTGTGATTGCCGGATGCGACGACATCATTTGTAGGCTGGATAAGGCGCAGCCGCCATCTGGCACTCAACAATCACACATCAAACAACGCCGTCGTATTGCGATACAGCGCGTCAGCAATCACATCCGTAGGTTCAGAGCGCAGTTCGCATAATGCGGTAAAAACTCTGACCACCTGCTCAGGACGATTAGGCTGGCCCTGAAAACCGTTAAGCGGCATATCCGGCGCATCGGTTTCCAACAGCAGCGATTCCAGCGGCAATGTCGCCATCACCTCACGCGTTTTGCTGGCGCGTGGATAGGTGATGGTCCCACCAACACCGAGCTTGTACCCCAGTTGTACAAAACGCGTTGCCTGTTGCAGGCTTCCGGCAAAGCCATGCACCACACCGGTTCGCGGGAGAGCATGGCGTTTAAGATGCATAGCCAACTTGTCATGGGTACGGCGCGAATGGAGGATCACCGGAAGATCGTAACGCTTCGCCAGCTTAAGCTGTGCTTCCAGCACCCTTTCCTGCTTATCAAACTGCGGATCGTCACGCCAGAGATCCAGCCCGATCTCACCGACCGCTACCAGCTTCTGTGGTCGTTGCTCCAATTCCTGTTGCAACCTGTCCAGACCGTCATCATCGTGATCTTCAATAACAATGGGATGCAGACCCAGCGCGGCATACAACGCAGGATAATCTTCCGCTAACGCCAGTACGCGTGAAAAGTTCATCGCCTGCGTTGCCGGAACAATAATATGGTGCACACCGACGTCAGCTGCACGCTGGAGGCTGGCTGGCTCATCGCCGGTAAAGGGGGGGAAATCAAAATGACAATGCGTATCGATAAACCGGGGACTCACGCCAGATCCTCATTTTTAAACGTCGTATCGTTGGCCTGGGGCGCGCTGCTCGCAACGGATGCATGGGCATCGTTGGCAACGGGGGCAGGTGGAACCACCACCGGGCTGGGCACCACAATCTTCGGCGTCTGACGAGGCAACGGCGCGTTTTTCGCCAACAGTTTACCAATAGTTGCCAAAAAATAGCGCCCGCACAGGCGCCCGGTTTTGTAGTCTTCACGCAATGCCGGAATACGGCTCCCCAGTGCCATACTGTGGAGCGGTTTTGGTGGGTAGATCTCAAAGATACGCAGCTTGCCCGGCGGTTTTTCGATAAAGCGCTGAATAGCGCGGTAGCTGGCTTCATGATGTTGAACCAGATTCACCAGCGGCTGCAGACTGCTCTCCCCCAGCCAGCGCTCCATACGTTTGAACCATTGTGGGGTGTAGTACATTTGCGACGGCACGGTGCGGATCACCACCAGCGTTTTCGCCCCTTGCTTCGCCGCCTCCTGAACGGGTATGGCGTCACTGACCCCACCATCCAGATAGTTTACGCCATCCAACACAACCCCTGAACGATAGAATCCCGGAATCGCACTGGATGCGCGAATGAGATCCAGCCAATTGTGCCGGTTCGGCGAAAAATAACCCGGGGTGTAGTCATCTCCCCGGCAGGCGCACATATAAAACGCTTTACCTGCCTCAAACAGGCGCTCCGCATTATCCAGCGCCAGCGGCATCTGCGCAGCGGTGGAGTCCACCAGCCAGTCGAGATCGATGAGATTTCCCCCGCGCACAAACCGCACCGGGTCAAAGAATTCGCGTCGGGTGGTGTAGCGCATGATCACTTTGCGCCCGTAGCCGGGTTGGTTACAGAGATAGGCTGACAGATTTTGCGCGCCAGCAGATGTCCCGTAGAAGAGATCGAAAGGATTAAATTGCGCACGCATGAACTCATCCAGTACGCCGGCAGTAAAGATCCCCCGTTGCCCTCCGCCTTCGCACACCAGCGCCATACTGCCTGGTTGAAATGGACGTAACGATAACGGCGCTATATTACCGAGCGTGACGGGTATTCTCTGCCCCACCTCTGCCTTCCTGTTTTTTTGTAATAGAGCAACAAGGTAACGCAAATTGCCCAGCGCTAAAACCGTAAAAGCCAGTCCAATGGACTGGCATAGTAGCAATTATTCTTTACAGCTAATCCCCAAAATAATTCGAGTTACAGGAAAGCGGCAAGTGCGTGAGTCCCGATGAGCTTACTCTGGTAAGTGATTCGGGTAAGCGCGTGTAGCCAGCGCACCTGTAACTTGAAGAATAAAGGGATACGCTAGGGTCGTTTACGGCCAGTGAATAGGCTGACCAGGAACAGGATAATCCCCACCACAAAAACAATTTTTGCAGCACCTGCTGCGGTACCCGCCAGTCCACCAAATCCCAGAGCGGCGGCAATTAACGCGATAACCAGAAATATGATGCCCCATCGAAACATATGCTTCTCCTTTACCCTAGTTAATGTCGACCGCTTGATATGAGCGCTCAGGCTGCTCATCGGCGATATTTTCAGTGTGGTGCACAATGCGCCTCCCGACAAACGTCAGGAGGACGAATTAAGTCGAATTACTGAGTTTTGAGGTCGTTTTTGACGCTTTTCACGCCATCAATTGCTTTAGCGATACTCTCAGCACGCTCACTTTGCGCCTGTGAATCGACGGTTCCTGAAAGCTGGACCACGCCATCTGTCGTCTCAACTTTCACTTTACGAGAAGGGACGATGTCATCAGCCAACAGCTTGGCTTTCACTTCACTGGTGATAGCCGTATCACCCGCATAGCCTTTTACGGAGGTGTTTTTGCTGTCACGCACATGCAGTTTGTCACTAACGGAGGTCACGCCCTCAACGCCTTTCGCGACGTTAACGGCCTCTTCAGCCTGAGCCTGGCTTTCAACGAACCCACTTAACGTCACCACTTTCTGATCCGTTTTGACGGAGATATCGGTGCTCTTAATGCTTTCGTGGTCCACCAGCGCGGCTTTTACTTTGGCGGTGATGGTGCTGTCATCCATGAAATTACCGACTTTGTTCATAGAGCTATCGACTTTCTGCCCCGCACTTTCGAGCCCGGATTGCGCTTTATCCATTGTGGCGTTTTCTGCATAGGCAGAACCCGTTGCGACAGCGGAAGTCAGCATCACGGCCAGTAGCGTTTTAGAAATCTTAAGTCCTGTCATTGTCATCGATGTATTCCTGTTTGTTGTGCTTATAGCGATGTTCTGCCACATAGCGGTCATAACCAGCAACTAATCTCGTGACTGAAATAAATATCAGCTAAAGAGGCTAAAAAATGCGTAATGATGAGCATTAAAAGCCGATATTTATATCATCACATTGTTAAATATAGTTCACGATTTCGTGGCTGATGCCTGAATTGATTAAAAAACAAACAAAAATCAGGGGATTTAAGAACATTCCGCAAGGGATTTACAAGACAGGAAAAGTTGCAGGGCGCAGTGAGTACCGCGCCCTGGGAGGCAGATTAGTGTTCGCGCGTTTTGCGGAACTGAACGTCAGGGTAACGTTCCTGGGTGAGATTCAGGTTAACCATGGTCGGCGCGATATAGGTAAGGTTGTCCCCACCATCCAGCGCCAGCTGAATTTCGTTTTTACGCTTAAATTCTTCGAATTTTTTCACGTCAGAACACTCTACCCAGCGCGCAGTCGCCACGTTGACCGACTCATAAATCGCTTCAACGTTGTATTCGCTCTTCAGACGAGAAACCACCACGTCGAACTGCAGCACACCGACAGCACCGACGATCAAATCGTTATTGGCGATCGGACGGAAGACCTGCACTGCCCCCTCTTCTGACAGCTGAACCAACCCTTTCAGCAACTGCTTCTGCTTCAACGGATCTTTCAGACGGATACGGCGGAACAGTTCTGGTGCGAAGTTCGGAATACCAGTGAACTTCATCATTTCACCCTGAGTAAAGGTATCGCCGATCTGGATCGTGCCGTGGTTATGCAAACCAAGAATATCGCCAGGATACGCCTCTTCCACATGAGAACGGTCCCCGGCCATAAAGGTCAGCGCATCGGAAATCACCACGTCTTTACCAATACGTACCTGGCGCATTTTCATGCCTTTCTCGTATTTGCCGGAAACCACACGCATGAAAGCGACACGGTCGCGGTGTTTCGGGTCCATGTTGGCCTGAATTTTAAAGACGAAACCGGTGAATTTCTCTTCTGAGGCTTCCACAACGCGGGTATCGGTTTTACGCGGCATCGGTGCAGGCGCCCACTCCACTAAGCCATCCAGCATATGGTCAACGCCGAAGTTACCCAGCGCAGTACCGAAGAAGACTGGAGTGATTTCACCAGCAAGGAACAGTTCATGATCGAACTCATTAGATGCGCCCTGCACCAGTTCCAGCTCGTCACGCAGTTGCTGCGCCAGGTCTTCACCTACAGCAGCGTCAAGTTCAGGGTTATTCAACCCTTTAACAATGCGGACTTCCTGAATCGTATGGCCTTTACCGGTCTGGTACAGATACGTTTCATCTTTGTACAGGTGATAGACGCCCTTGAACAACTTACCGCAGCCAATCGGCCAGGTGATCGGCGCGCAGCCGATTTTCAGTTCGTTCTCGACTTCATCCAACAGCTCCATTGGATCGCGGATATCACGGTCGAGTTTGTTCATAAACGTCAGGATCGGTGTATCACGCAGACGCGTAACTTCCATCAGCTTGCGGGTACGGTCTTCGACCCCTTTCGCGGCGTCGATGACCATCAGGCAGCAGTCGACCGCCGTCAGCGTACGGTAGGTATCTTCGGAGAAGTCTTCGTGCCCCGGGGTATCCAGCAGGTTTACCAGGCAGTCATGATACGGAAATTGCATGACAGACGTGGTAATAGAGATACCACGCTGCTTTTCCATTTCCATCCAGTCAGATTTTGCATGCTGGCTGGAGCCACGGCCTTTTACCGTACCGGCTGTCTGAATTGCCTGTCCGAATAACAGCACCTTTTCAGTAATTGTCGTTTTACCGGCATCCGGGTGAGAAATAATGGCAAAAGTGCGGCGTTTGGCCACCTCTTGCAAATAAGGAGACAACGTCATAGTCAAATCTTCTTAGGTAAGCACGGCATTGTGCCGCGCAAGTTGAATACGAAAAATTGCGGCTATTTTACCCATCAATGGGGGGGAGGCAATCAGTGTTTACACAGGAGCTGCTCCAGTTCGCTTAACGACACGACAGTCCAGGTCGGCTGAATGCCCGCTGGCTGCTCGCGGCGGTGCGTATTTAGCCAGCAGGTGGATAGCCCGGCGTTAATGCCACCAAGAATATCGGACTCTGCCGTGTCGCCCACCATCAGCACGCGGGAACGGTCAGGGTTGCCCGCCTGCTCCAGCGCGTGGTCAAAAATACGGGGATCGGGTTTTGCCACCCCAACCTGCTCAGAAATCACCAGCAGGTCGAAATAGTCGCGCAGGCCCGTACGCTCCAGACGGATTTGCTGTAATGCAGTAAAACCATTGGTAATGATGCCAATCCTGGCTTTACCGCGAATCGCATTAAGCAGCGACACGGCACCCGGTAATGGCGAACAGATTTCTGCCATGGCATTAATAAACGCATCGTTTAGCTGACCGGGCTCAACCTTCAGGCGCTCAGCCCAGCTCTGAAAACGCGCATGCTGCAGCTGTAATGAGGTAATTGCGCCGTTTTGATAATCCACCCACAGCGGTTTATTCACGGCCTGGTAGTCCTGAAAATCTTCAGCGGTAAAGGTGATGCTATAGTCGAGAAACATCCGCTGTAAGCCGGTAAACGAGTCAAACGTAAACAGCGTTTCATCGGCATCAAAGAAAATCCAGTCCCACTTCATCATCATTACACCTTGTCTTACATGCTGATTGGCAATGCCATTATGATGGCATCTTCATGACCATCGGCTGTCGGATAGTAATTGCGCCGAATCGTCGCCTCGTTAAAGCCAAGGCTTTCATACAATGCGATTGCCGCAGCATTCGAGGCGCGAACCTCAAGCCACAGCGTCAGAATACCGCGCTTTTCCAGCTCATCGATCAGGTATTCCAGCAGCTCACGCCCAAGGCCCCGGCGCTGAAAGTCAGGATCAACGGCGATGTTGAACAGCGTAGCTTCATCCAGCACGACCTGCGTAATCGCAAAGGCTGCCATCGTGCCGTCAACGGTCAGTTGAACGTTGAGATAACGATCGCCCTGGTTGCTGGCGAATGTTTTTTCGCTCCACGGAAAGGCGTGTGCGCGTTTTTCAATCTGAAATGCTGCAGGTAAATCAGTCGGTTCGAGGGAAGAAATCGTGTTCATATGCGCAGATTTGTTGCCATAACGCGGCGCGTGCCGCTGGGTTATCCCGTAATTCATTAAACGCCGGACTGGCGACCTGAGCGCCCTCCAGCAGCAGCGGCTCAGTGGTTCCCAGCCGCCAGCTATTACAGCGGCTACCTTGCGGCAGCATGGCGACACGGTCAGGCGTCAGTTGTAAAACCTGATCCGGGCTAACGGTCAATGCGTGTAAAATATCGCTCATTAACGGTTCGGTTAGCGCGGGTAACTGTGCAGCAACCATCACCAAACGGACATGCGCAGGAATTGAAATCGCGATCTCGCCCCGCAGCGCGCCAGGACGGTGCAGCGACCACTGCGTAATGCCCAGTTGCTGTAATTGCCAGTCTCGTCGGGATGTCATAGCGAAACACTCCTGTCTATCAGGGGCGCAAATATAGCAAATTCGTCGAATCAGCGCCAACAAACAACGATACACGTCATCCCGCAGACCGCCTTGATTCAGCTTGAATGATTTTGTGTATATAATCGCACCCTATATAAATTAAGGAGCATTCCATGTCTGCTTTTACCCCGGCAAGTGAAGTCTTGCTGCGCCACAGTGATGATTTCGAACAAAGCCGTATTCTGTTTGCCGGTGATTTGCAGGATGACCTGCCAGCCCAATTCGCAAGCGCCGCCAGCCGCGCGCATACTCAGCAGTTGCACCATTGGCAGGTACTGAGCCGCCAAATGGGTGATAACGTCCGCTTTAGCCTCGTCGCACAAGCCGATGACGTTGCTGACAGCGATACGCTGATCTACTACTGGCCGAAGAATAAGCCAGAAGCCCAGTTCCAACTGATGAATATTCTGTCGCTGTTACCCGTCGGCACCGATATTTTTGTTGTCGGTGAGAACCGCAGCGGTGTGCGCAGCGCAGAGCAGATGCTGGCCGAATACGCGCCACTGAATAAAGTCGACAGCGCCCGTCGCTGTGGTCTTTATCATGGCCGCCTGGAAAAACAGCCCGTTTTTGATGCAGAAAAATACTGGGATGAATACACCATCGACAATCTGACCATCAAAACCTTGCCTGGCGTATTCAGCCGTGACGGACTGGATGTCGGCAGCCAGTTGCTGCTCTCTACGCTAACGCCGCACACTAAAGGCAAGGTTCTGGATGTCGGCTGTGGCGCGGGCGTGCTCTCTGTTGCGTTAGCCAGTCACTCGCCGAAAGTTCGACTGACCCTGTGCGATGTCAGCGCATCCGCGGTTGAAGCCAGTCGCGCAACGCTTGCTGCAAACGGCATTGAAGGTGACGTGATTGCCAGTAACGTCTTTTCTGACGTGACAGGCCGCTTTGATATGATCATCTCTAACCCGCCGTTCCACGATGGCATGCAGACCAGCCTTGATGCAGCTCAAACGCTGATTCGCGGGGCAGTTCGTCACCTGAACAGCGGCGGCGAGCTGCGTATCGTGGCCAACGCCTTCCTGCCGTATCCGAAAGTGCTGGATGAGGTGTTTGGTTTCCATGAAGTTATCGCACAAACCGGTCGTTTCAAGGTTTATCGTACCATCATGACGCGTCAGGCGAAAAAAGCCTAACTGATGTAGGCCGGATAAGACGTTTACGCCGCCATCCGACGTGACACCGGGTAATGCCGGATGGCGCTATCGCTTATCCGGCCTACGGCTGGCGCCCATTTTTACATCAATTAATCGCGTCCTGGGCAATTAACTATTGACGAAAAGCTGAAAACCACTAGAATGCGCCTCCGTGGTAACGATACTTTTTGAGTATCGATGGTATGCGAAGGTGGCGGAATTGGTAGACGCGCTAGCTTCAGGTGTTAGTGTCCTTTCGGACGTGGGGGTTCAAGTCCCCCCCCTCGCACCATAATCCACGTTGATATTGCTCGCACTGGGCGAAGGTGGCGGAATTGGTAGACGCGCTAGCTTCAGGTGTTAGTGTTCTTACGGACGTGGGGGTTCAAGTCCCCCCCCTCGCACCAACGAGGCGATATCAAAAAAAGTAAGATGACTGTGCGAAGGTGGCGGAATTGGTAGACGCGCTAGCTTCAGGTGTTAGTGTCCTTACGGACGTGGGGGTTCAAGTCCCCCCCCTCGCACCAATTATCTTATTTTCCTCTCGGTTTTCTTCTCTGCTTTACTCATCCCTGATTCCAGTTCATTACTACCAAGACAATACCGCCGATCAGCGCTGCACATGAAGGCAACAAAACGAAATGCCGTAAGCGTTTGTGGTATAGCATTAGCGAAGTCAACAGCAATCCTAATACAATCATCGCCTTCCATGCGTCGAGTGACAGGTCAGTAAATGCCAGCCCGGCAATCACTATCCCCGGCAGCAAAACCCCCCATCCACTGCCCAGCGCACGTTGCAACATGGTTTCACCTATGACATTGATAATGATAACCAATATCATATGATAAATTTTCTCATTTGTCAGCCAGGAAAGGCTATCAATTCTATGAGTTTTACTTAACGATTGATGACATGAATAATTTAAGGTGATAAATTGCTCGCCGGTTAGCTTTTCATCAAAAAACAATAACGACCTGAACGAATGATTTTTCGTTCATCTTTTTTCCTTACAAACACACCTTCATATATTGCAGATAGATAACAATATTTACCTATGACAGTACAATCCTGGCGAACTCTGCGCACTAAGAAATATCAACTCTCTTTACGTCTGTTTCTGCTTCTCAACGCAGTCTCCGCGCTGTTTACGCTTGTTTTCCC
Source organism: Citrobacter sp. U14242 (assembly GCF_046555775.1). Taxonomy (NCBI): domain Bacteria; kingdom Pseudomonadati; phylum Pseudomonadota; class Gammaproteobacteria; order Enterobacterales; family Enterobacteriaceae; genus Citrobacter; species Citrobacter sp. U14242. Next base: position 65,608 of record NZ_JBKGLW010000007.1, on the reverse strand, counting down.
ACTTTTTGCCGTCAACGCCTTATCTGTCCCGGCATTGATCATCCTGGCCGCCAGTACATTGCTGTTGGCATGGCATGGGAAATATGCGAATAAAAGAATTAATCTTCCTTTTATTTCAATCGTTTTTGGCTTGTTATGGGCATTGCATATTTTCCTGAAATTTAACGCGCTAGGTCATAATGATTATTATTTCCTGTTAATAGCGCTTCTCAGCGTGCTGTTTATTGGTTCTATCGCTTTTGCCAATAATATCATTGCCTTTACCCTCCACTCACTTCCCTCAGTTGCCGTGTGCTTGTGGCTGAATGGCAGTGAACATGGGCTGCGAGTGATCTATTTCATGGCACTGCCGATGGCTGGGATCGCCATTCAGCATGTGATCCAAAAGCGCTATGACGGTTTTGCTCAGCAACTGATGTACAAACTTTTAGAGGAACGGGAAACGCTGAACGGCCTCAGTATGCTCGACCCGCTGACGGGTCTGTATAACCGCCGGGGGCTGCAACACCGACTCGATACGTTGCTGGCACTGAGCAACTCGAAGCATTACGTCTTATTGCTGGATATCGATCATTTCAAAGCCTATAACGACCATTACGGGCATATGATGGGCGATCAGGCGTTAATTCGCGTTTCTGCCGCGATTCGTGATTCCGTACGCTCCCGGGATGTGGTCGCGCGTTTTGGTGGCGAAGAATTTATGGTGTTACTGACCGCCGTCGATCCACAGCAGGCGCAGGCCGCAGCTGAGCGTATCCGCCAGAAAGTATATGACCTTAAGATTCCTCATATGTTTAATGAGAGCGTAGCAACCAATGTGACGGTCAGCATCGGCATTGCGCCTTTAGTGGATCAGGATATTGACTCTGCGATTACCAGAGCAGACAAAGCGCTTTATGAGGCCAAGAATCTCGGTCGAAACAACACCCTGGTCAGCGATGAACTGAGGATAAACTGCGCCTCTTCCTGAGTTTATCCGTGCGGAACTGCCCGATATTGCGACAAAGATCTTGCCATCGTTTACCCTCACCTATAGGATTAGCAATCATTATCATTTAGATTAACATCCTTATATCACCATGGCTTACCGTTCCGCACCCATCGTTGAAGATGTCATCTGGCGCAGCCATCTCCCTTCAGAGATGCCCTCGCTGGCGGCCTCCGTGCGTGCGACCATAGCCCAAACTCGCGAACACTTGCTGGATTTCATTCGTCTTGACGAGCCCCCACCACAAGGTGCAATGACATTACATGAATGGACGCAACCGACAACGTTAAGTTCGCTTCTGGCCGTTTATTCAGACCATATCTACCGCAACCAGCCCACGTTAGTACGCGAAAATAAACCGCTGCTCTCCCTCTGGGCGCAATGGTATATCGGCCTGATGATGCCCCCGCTTATGGTAGCTCTGCTGACGCAAAAAGAAGCCATGGATGTCGCGCCTGAACATATGCACGTGGAATTTCACGAAACCGGGCGTGCCGCATGTTTCTGGATAGATGTACATCAGGATCACCAGACCACTGCGCTCTCACCGCAACAACGCATGGAAACGCTGATTTTGTCAGCCCTGACACCGGTTGTTCAGGCGCTGGAATCGACGGGTGAGATCAACGCGAAACTTATCTGGAGCAATACCGGGTATCTCATCCACTGGTATTTAACGGAAATGAAGCCGCTGTTAGGTGAAGAGCTGCTGACAACATTGCGTCAAACCTGCTTCTTTGAGAAACAGCTCTCCTGTGGCCAGGATAATCCGTTGTGGCGTACCGTCGTTCCACGTGAGGGTCTGTTAGTACGCAGAACCTGCTGTCAACGCTATCGCTTGCCCGATGTTCAGCAATGCGGTGACTGCACGTTAAAGTAAGCGAGGAGCCACAACCCCCCGCCTGCACGATTACGCTACCTGCTGACTTTCCTCTTCTATACGCTGAGCTTCTTCTTTTTCCTGCGCCAGCAATTGCTTTTCATAGACCTTAAAGAATGGGAAGTAGATGATGGCAGAAACCAGCGCCAACACGACCACCAGGATCGCCGCTCGATAATCCCAGCCTAATGCCCATGCCGCCCCCACCGGGGCCGGTGCGGTCCAGGGAACGACAGAAATGACGCGACCAATCAAATCCAGCTTCATCGCCGCCCAGGCCAATACGGCATTCACCATCGGCGCAAGCAGGAACGGAATAAAGAACACCGGATTCATCACTATCGGCGTGCCGAAAATCACCGGTTCATTGATATTAAAAATGCTTGGGACGACGCTGAGGCGTCCAATTGAGCGTAAATGGGCAGAGCGGCTGCGCAGATAGCAAATCACCAGCCCCATCGTTGCCCCCGATCCCCCCACCACGATAAAAAACGTCCAGAACGCTTCCATAAAGATATGCGGCAAAGGAGCCCCCTGCGCCAGCGCCGATTGATTCATGCCGAGGTTGGTCAGCCAGAACATTTGCAGCATCCCGGACACAATCGCCGCCCCGTGAATCCCGGCAAACCACAGCAGGTGGCCTATCAATACCGCCAGCAGTATCGCCGGAAGAGAATCGGCAGCAGACACCAGCGGTTTAAAGATTGCCATAATGGCCTGAGGGATCAGCATATCAAACTGCGACTGTATCACCAGGCTAAGCGGGTACAGCGTCAGTACCACAACCAGCACTGGGATCAGGAGATCAAATGAGTTTTTGATCATCGGCGGCACTTGATCGGGTAAGCGGATCCCGATGTTGTGCACCTTCAGGAACCGCATCATCTCAACGCAATAAATCGCCACGAGGATCGCGGTGAAAATCCCCGTCCCACCCAGGCTATCAACCGGCATCGTACCTTTGGTTTTCGGTGCGGCGATCAGTAAAAACGCCATGATGGACAGCATCGCGCACATAAACGGATCCAGCTGATGCGACTTCACATAGTGTTTACCCAGGTTGTAAGCAATGGCGGCACATATATAGACCGACATGATCCCCATCGTCATATCAAACGGCGTGAGTATCTGGCCTTCAAATTGTTTTGCCAGATCCAGCCATGCGCGGGCAAATCCCCAGGTGGTATCCGGCGAAAAAGGGGGATAGGCAAAAACCAGCAAAAAAGATCCTACAATCATAAACGGCATTGCCGAAATGAAGCCATCACGTATTGCCATCACATGACGTTGTGAAGAAATGCGCCCGGCGACAGGGCTAACGTAGTTTTCAACAAAGCGGAAAATCACATTAAACACAGCATGGTTAGTAGACATAGCCGCTCTCCTGTTGTGCAAAACCCTGTAAATGTGCTGGTATCAACACCACCACGTAAGGCCCGTTACCACTTTTCGCAACCGTGCCGGGAGGAACACCAGCGCTACCGCTATTAAAGTTAAGTTTCATAGATGGCTCTTATTATGTGATACAGAGGAAGTGACAGCTTCAGTATTAATCGCCATTTCAATATTCTGCAACCGGTTACTGTAACCGGTTTCTTTGATTGTGAAGGTGATCGAAAAACTGTCGATGTTGCTATGTTGTTACAATAAAATATTTACAGTAACGCTGCCCCTATGACAAATTACGCCAGGCGGTTTTCTGCTATACAGGGCTGCGGATAAGCGAGAGGGAGAAAAGAATGAGTTTGCAATCAGTGCGGCAGTTTTTAGCGCAACATGCGCCAGATATTGAAATCATCGAATTAGATCAAAGCACCGCCACCGTCGATCTGGCAGCAAAAGCCCATAACGTCGAACCAGGGCAGATCGCAAAAACGCTGTCACTAAAAGTGAAAAACGACATTATCCTGGTCGTCGCCAGAGGAGATGCTCGCCTCGATAATAAAAAACTGAAAAATACGTTTGGCGCCAAAGCGCGCATGCTGAGCAGCGATGAAGTGGTCATCGCAACAGGCCATCCCGTGGGAGGCGTATGTCCTTTCGGGTTGGAGACACCAATATCGGTGTACTGTGATGTCTCGTTGAAATACTACACTGAAGTGCTCCCTGCGGCTGGAGCCACTCACAGCGCGGTTCGCATCACGCCAGAGAGAATAGCAGAACTGACTGCGGCGACCTGGGTTGATGTGTGCCAGTGATCGATTTACCTTTCCATGCCAATGACTACGCTGATACACCTTTTCTCAAGCGCGCCATAACGGGGCAGTACGACGAAAAGATGACGGTTCAGCAGAGCGTACATGCAACAGAATATCGGCAGCATCCAGTAATCCGGCATCCGAACTAACGCCCAGTTTGGACATCACATTAAATTTATGCGCACGAATCGTTTTAATGTTTCGCTCAAGCTCAATCGCGATCTGCAGCATCGAATAGCCATTCGACATATAGCGCAGAATTTCGCGCTCGGTTGGGCTAAGCATACGACATTGATTGATATACCAGAGTTTTTTTGTATCCTCTGTTTCCCCTCTGACACAATCCAACGCTGCAAATAATTCTTCCTGTAACACACTCAGTGTGGATGCTTTGCTAATCACGGCATCCAGTGGTGACGGTGACAGCGAGCCAATTAACCGCGCCTCCTCATCATCATCGGCAATGACTACTCGCTTGATGCGAGGGTGTTTCATCGCCAGCTCCGTCAGGTAGGCCAGCCCGGTGCGACGATCGGTTCTTTTCGCGGAAAGTGAAAAAATAACCGCGAAAAATGACGTCTGTGACATCGCCTGGCTGAAGGCTGGCTGTCGTGAAAAGGGATGGAGTCGATATTGGTTATTCGGTATGGCATTAAATAAATTATAAATACCCACACTGCTCATGACACACTTTTCTACCAGTGCGACATTTCTTTTGATACTTCCGTCTTCCATTCCGTGGTCTCTCCATAAACTGAAGGTAGATTCAATTCTCGTGCTCCTTGAGAACTATTTATCCAGGCATACATCTCCGCATTGCTGTGTATAGACAGACGGCGCATTGCGCTATTTTTTTGGGCGCTGATGGTCTTATTACTTTTTTTAAGTAATGTGGCAATCTGGTTAATCCCCCAACCCTTTCCCAGAAGCCGTAGCACTTTCCGTTCAGATAGCGTCAGAATAATTGAATGTACGCTATGATCCTGTCTTTCTGGTGTTATTACCGGAGAAAGCAATACCTGGCTAATTCTGTCAGCATAAATATTCCCCGCATCAATAGCATTTACTAAACTGTCGATCGGTTCGGCATCGGATAACAGCGTACTGATTGGACACATCAGCAACTCAACGGCCACAGGATAATAATTTCGAGAAACAAGAAAGACCCAGTGAATATCACGGTATTGGGGTAACAAAGAATAATATTGTTCGCAGATCGAACGCGGATGGCTACAATCTCCGGTTAAATCAGCGATGACCAGATCTGAACGTCGCAGTTGCAGCAATGTCAGTTCTTCTACAGAGCGGCAGTAGGTCAGTTTGTAATCGGAGAAATGCGCCTGCATTACCCCTTTAAGCCCAGTTTGTATGATAGGTAATTTACTAATAATAATTGCGTTCTTGCAGCGTCCCAGCAACATAACTCCTCCATATTCACATGTCTTCATATCTTGCTTGCACAAGTATCACCTACAATCAAATAAAATAATTAATAAATAGACATGCGTTGAACAATAGACAGGATGAATTATTATCCCTATTCTGAATAAGGAACGGTGATGCTACATTCCCAATAACATCACACTATAAATTTATCATGCCATAATCACGCATAAGTACAATCATTGTACAATTAAAATAACTACATTAAATTATTAGCATTCCTTACGTAATTACTGCTCACCTCAGAAAATTTAGCCCTGGTTCAGGAGTGGGTCCACAATACGATTCCCTGCAACCACCGAGTGGCCGGTTTCTTTTTTCAACACAAAGATTGATCTTATCCAGAGCCAACAGACTCGCGCTTCATGATAAAAAGAAGATATTCTTCATTAAGAGAGCATCTTTTAGTCAGAGCGAGCTATGCAAACAGAGCAGTCGTCACAAAGAACGGTTACACGGTTATGTATACAATGCGGGCTTTTTTTACTGCAACATGGCGCAGAAAGCGCGTTAGTCGATGAACTTTCCACCCGCCTGGGTCTGGCGCTTGGGATGGACAGTGTAGAAAGTGCCATATCATCGAATGCTATCGTCCTGACGACGATCAAAGACGGACAATGCCTGACATCGACCCGAAAAAATCAGGATCGTGGCATCAATATGCACGTCGTGACGGAAGTGCAACACATCGTTATTTTGGCAGAACATAATCTGCTGGATGAAAAAGGGGTAGAGAAACGGTTTAACCAAATCAAACCGCTGCGCTATCCCAGATGGCTGGTTGCTTTCATGGTCGGATTGTCCTGCGCCTGCTTTTGTAAGCTCAATAACGGCGGCTGGGATGGCGCGATGATCACCTTTTTCGCCAGCATGATCGCCATGTACATTCGCCAGATCCTGGCTTCCCGGCATTTGCATCCACAAATCAACTTTTGTATCACCGCTTTCGTGGCAACGACCATATCCGGCCTGCTGCTTACGCTGCCGACGTTTAATCACACGCCGACTGTAGCCATGGCCGCCAGCGTGCTGTTACTGGTTCCCGGTTTCCCGTTGATCAATTCAGTTGCGGATATGTTTAAAGGTCACATTAACACCGGCCTCGCTCGCTGGGCGATTGCCAGTCTGCTTACGCTGGCAACCTGCATTGGCGTGGTGATGTCCATGACCTTATGGGGGCTTCGCGGATGGGCGTGATCGATTTTATTTTTGCACTCATACAGGACATGATCCTTTCTGCCATCCCGGCAGTAGGATTTGCCATGGTCTTTAATGTTCCACATCGGGCGCTTCCCTGGTGTGCGTTGTTGGGCGCATTGGGACACGGTTCCCGAATGGTTATGATGACCGCTGGATTTAACATCGAGTGGTCCACCTTTATGGCCTCATTGCTGGTAGGCTGCATTGGGATCCAGTGGTCACGATGGTATCTGGCACATCCGAAAGTCTTCACCGTTGCGGCAGTGATCCCTATGTTCCCAGGGATCTCCGCCTACACCGCCATGATATCCGCTGTAAAGATCGGTCATTTCGGCTATAGCGAAGCGCTGATGATCACCCTGCTGACCAACTTCCTGAAAGCGTCATCGATTGTGGGCGCACTCTCAATTGGGCTTTCCGTGCCAGGATTATGGCTGTATCGCAAACGTCCGCGCGTTTAACGAGTGAACCTGTTTACCCCTTCGCAGATGGGGGGAACCTTCCCTCATCTGCTGCTCTCCTCTTTCTCTGTGTTACTATAAAAGCAGTCCCTTCTCGGTTGTTGTTCAGTATTGAGAAACATTATGTCCTGCAAAATTTTGACTCCGGACGTCATCAGTATTGACGCCTTATTACACGATCACAACGCGGTGCTGGCAAAGTCGGCGACTGGCGCTGTGGCTGTTTTTGCCAATAATGTGCCGGCTTTTTACGCAGTAACCCCAGCACGGCTGGCAGAGTTGCTGGCGCTTGAAGAGAAGCTGTCACGCCCGGGAAGCGATGTAACATTAGATGCCCAATTTTATGAAGAGCCGCAAGCTGCACCGGTTGCCGTGCCAATGGGTAAATTTGCGATGTACGCTGACTGGCAGCCAGATGCTGACTTCCAGCGTCAGGCGGCGTTATGGGGAGTGGCGCTAAGAGAGCCAGTCACCGCTGAAGAACTGGCTTCATTTGTTGCCTACTGGCAAGCCGAAGGCAAAGTCTTTCACCATATCCAGTGGCAGCAAAAACTGGCGCGCAGCATACAAATAGGCCGGGCCAGCAATGGCGGAATGCCCAAGCGCGATGTTAACAGTGTCAGCGAACCTGACAGCCATATTCCACCAGGTTTTAGGGGATAACGATGAAAAACGTTGGCGACCTGATGAAACGTTTGCAAAAAATGATGCCACCTAATGTTGAGCCAGCCTTCAAAACAGGTGAGGAGCTGCTGGCGTGGCAAAAGGAGCAAGGTGAAATTCGTGCCGCTGCATTGGCGCGTGAAAACCGGGCCATGAAAATGCAAAGGACCTTCAACCGTTCCGGTATCCGCCCACTACACCAGAACTGCTCGTTCGAGAACTATCGCGTCGAGTGCGAAGGTCAAATGAATGCCCTGAGCAAAGCCCGCCAATACGTTGAAGAGTTTGACGGCAACATCGCCAGTTTTATCTTCTCCGGCAAACCCGGTACGGGTAAAAACCATCTTGCCGCTGCCATCTGCAACGAACTGCTGCTGCGCGGCAAGTCGGTACTGATTATTACCGTGGCCGACATCATGTCGGCGATGAAAGAAACATTCAGCAATCGTGAGACCAGTGAAGAGCAACTGCTCAACGATCTCAGCAATGTGGATCTACTGGTGATCGACGAGATCGGCATGCAGACAGAATCCCGCTACGAAAAAGTGATCATCAACCAGATTGTCGATCGCCGTTCGTCGTCTAAACGCCCAACCGGCATGTTAACAAACAGCAATATGGATGAAATGAACAAACTGCTCGGCGAACGGGTGATGGATCGTATGCGTCTGGGCAACAGCCTGTGGGTGATCTTTAACTGGGAAAGCTACCGGAGTCGGGTCACCGGCAAAGAGTATTAGCGTATTGGGAACACTCCTAAGACAGCCAGCGCTATACTGCGCTGAAAATGCATAACACGAGTTACACATAATGATGAAAACTACCAAACGTCTGCTGTGCTGCGCGGTTGCCGCCAGCACGCTCATCTCCACCAGCGTTTTTGCCGCATCCTGGCAAGATTCGCTCTCCAGCGCAGCCAGCGAACTGAGTAAACAAAGCTCCACCTCGCAGGGCAGTTCCTCGATTTCTTCCCTGACCAGCCTGCTAAATGGCAGCAATCAGTCCCTGACGTCCAGCAGCATGAATAACGCAGCAGGGATTTTGGAATACTGTGCGAAACAGAAACTGGCTTCGGTCACTGACGCGCAAAACGTCAAAAACCAGGTGCTGGATAAACTGGGTCTGAGCACGGCTGAGCAGAAAAAAGATACCAACTATCTGGATGGTATTCAGGGGATGCTCAATACCAAAGATGGTCAGCAGCTTAACCTGAGTAACATTGGCAGCACACCGCTGGCCGAGAAGGTCAAAGCCAAGGCCTGCGATCTGGTATTAAAACAGGGTATGAACTTCATTTCCTGATACAACAAATGCCGCGCCCCGGCCATTTCACCACCGGCGCGGCGTCATTCAATTCCACGAAGATATTTACCTGCCAGGTGAGTAGTGATTGCCCGCAAAAACCCGCATATCTAAACCAATTCTGAATAACAATCTCATTTAATGTCACTACAATTGCAGCAATATAACAACGCTATTACATTGTACTCTCAAAAAAATGATTAGCCTGCCAGGCAATTGCCCGGTGTTACTGAGGATAGACCGTTGTCAGAATTGCTCTCCATCACTCTGTTTCTCGCTTCGGTACTGATTTATGCCTGGAAAGCGGGTCGCAACACCTGGTGGTTCGCCGCCACGTTAACGGTGCTGGGGTTCTTTATTGTCTTACACATCACGCTGTATGCCAGTGACTATTTCACAGGTGACGGCATTAACGATGCGGTACTGTACACCCTGACCAACAGCCTGACTGGCGCGGGTATCGGAAAATATATCCTGCCGGGCGTTGGGATCGCCCTGGCGCTGACCACCGTTTTTGTCACGCTGGGTTGGATACTGCGCCGCCGTCGCCATCATCCGCATCATGTCGGTTACAGTCTGCTGGCTCTGCTGCTGGCGCTGGCTTCTGTTGATGCCAGTCCTGCTTTCCACCAAATAACTGAACTGGTCAAATCCCAGTCACGCGATGGCGATCCCGATTTTGCGACCTATTACAAAGAACCATCAAAAACGATCCCCAATCCGAAGCTGAATCTGGTTTATATCTACGGCGAAAGTCTGGAGCGTACTTATTTTAACAACGACGCCTTCCCGGAGCTGACTCCGGAACTCGGCGCGTTGAAAAACGAAGGTCTGGATTTCAGCAACACCATGCAGCTGCCGGGTACGGATTACACCATCGCCGGCATGGTCGCCTCACAGTGTGGCATTCCGCTGTTTGCGCCATTTGAAGGCAACGCCTCGGCATCGGTTTCCAGCTTCTTTCCCAACAATATCTGTCTGGGCGATATCCTGAAGAACTCCGGTTATCAGAACTATTTTGTGCAGGGTGCAAACCTGCGCTTTGCCGGGAAAGATGTATTCCTGAAATCCCACGGATTTGATCATCTGTACGGCGCGGAAGAGTTAAAAGGCGTCGTTGCAGACCCTGCTTATCGTAACGACTGGGGCTTTTATGATGACACCGTACTGGATGAAGCGTGGAAAAAGTTCGAAGAACTGTCACGTTCAGGGCAGCGTTTTTCGCTGTTTACCCTGACCGTTGATACTCACCACCCGGACGGTTTCATCTCACGCAGCTGTAACCGTAAGCGTTATGCTATTGACGGTAAAACCAACCAGTCCTTCAGTGCGGTCAGTTGCAGCCAGGAAAATATCGCCAGGTTTATTAATAAAATTAAAGCCTCACCGTGGTTTAAAGATACCGTGATTGTCGTCTCTTCCGATCATCTGGCAATGAACAACACCGCCTGGAAGTATCTCAACAAGCAAGATCGTAACAACCTGTTCTTCGTGTTACGCGGCGATCACCCCCAGCAGGAGACCCTGGCGGTGAAGCGTAATACCATGGATAACGGTGCTACCGTACTGGATATTCTGGGCGGCGATAATTTTATCGGCCTTGGACGCAGCAGCTTGTCCAGCGAATCCGTATCGGAAGTGTTCCTGAATATCAAAGAGAAAATGCTGGCGTGGAAGCCCAACATCATCCGTTTGTGGAATTTCCCGAAAGAGATGAAAGCATTCACCATCGATCGGGACAAAGAGATGATCTCTTTCTCAGGGAGTCATTTCCGTCTGCCGCTGCTGCTCCGGGTGTCGGATCAACGCGTCGAACCATTGCCGGAAAGTGAATACTCAGCCCCGCTGCGCTTCCAGCTGGCTGATTTCGCCCCGCGTGACAACTTTGTCTGGATAGACCGCTGTTACAAAATGGCGCAGCTGTGGGCACCGGAACTGGCACTCTCCACCGACTGGTGCGTATCACAGGGGCAACTGGGCGGGCAGCAGATCGTGCAGCATGTCGATAAAGCCAACTGGAAAGGGAAGACGACATTTAAAGACACAGTCATCGACATCGAACGCTATAAAGGTAACGTCGATACACTCAAAATTGTCGATAACGATATTCGCTACAAAGCTGACAGTTTCATTTTCAACGTAGCGGGCGCACCGGAAGAGGTGAAACAGTTTAGCGGAATTTCACGCCCTGAATCCTGGGGACGCTGGTCTAACGCACAGCTGAGCGAAGAAGTGAAAATCGAATATAAGGCTCCATTGCCGAAGAAATTCGATCTGGTTATCACCGCGAAAGCCTTTGGTGACAACGCTAATCGCCCTATTCCCGTACGCGTCGGCAACCAGGAACAAACGCTGGTATTAAGCCAGGAGGTCAGCACAACCATCTTGCATTTTGATAACCCGACATCCGCCGACACGCTGGTGATTGTCCCACCCGATCCCGTCGCCACCAACGAGGGCAACATTCTGGGTCACTCGCCACGTAAGCTGGGGATCGGGATGGTTGAAATTAAAGTCGTGGATGTGCAAGGGTAAAAAAAACAGCGCCCAACACCGCACCGGGCGCTGCATGGCAACCTTATTCCAGACTGTTTACCGCCTGACGCATCCCTTGCACCAGAATACTTTCCAGGTTTGCCGTCACCTGTTCAGCAAGCCCTGGCAGCAATGTAAGATCTTCCCCCCAGTGAGCCGCATCGCCGAGCACAGTGTCCACCAGTTCACGTAGCGTCAGATCGCTGCCGACTCGCGGCCACAGACTGGCATACAGGCTTATCCACTGCTCATCATCCTGTAGTGGGTAGCGTTCGCCCGCGCGTTCCCCGCGATAAAATGCCAACAATGCAGCAAGTGCAAACGTTAACCGTACAGGCCAGCGCCCATTCTGCTGACCAGCCAGCAGTTGCGGTAAAATACGGGTACGGAATTTTGTCATACCATTAAGCGCAATGGAGAGCAGTTGATGGCGGATATAGGGGTTCTGAAAACGTCCACTCACGGCACTGGCAAATTCACGCAGTTCATCAGCCGGAAGATCCAGAACCGGGATAATTTCCTCACCAATTGCCTGCTCAACAAAGCGACGCACGTCAGCATCCTGCATTGCCTCCCCCACGGTATCCAGCCCACACAACCAGGCGACTGGCACCAGCGCCGTATGTGCGCCGTTTAGAATGGCAACCTTACGCTCTTTATACGGCTTGATATCACTCACTACACGGATGTTCAGCGGACACTGCGCCAGTTTCAGCTCCCCGACCAACCACTCTGGCCCCTGAATAACAAACAGGTAAAAATGTTCGGCGGTACCGAGAAAGGCATCGTGATAACCCAGCGTTTCCTCCAGCGTAGCGGCCTCCTCACGTGGGTAGCCGGTAACAATGCGGTCCACCAGCGTGGAGCAGAAGGTATTCGCTGTTTCCACCCAATCGGTAAATGCCGGAGGAAGCTGCCAGGCCTGCGCATATTGCAACACCAGGGCTTTAAGCGCCTCACCGTTATAGTCGATAAGCTCACAAGGAATAATTACCCAACCTTTATCCGCCGCACCGGCAAAGTGGTTAAAACGCTCCAGCAGCAGACGTGTCAGTTTAGCTGGAAAGCTGATCGGTGGCGCATCATCAACGTTGTCGGCTGCGTGATAGCTAATCCCGGCTTCGGTGGTATTTGAAAACACAAAGCGAATATCCGCATTGTGCGCCAGCGCCAGATACGCGGCGAAGTCCTGATACGGATTGATCTCGTTATTGACCGAGCGGATCAGTCGCGCTTCGCTCACTGCATCACCTTGTTCGTTCAGGCCACGAATAAGCGTGGTATACAGCCCGTCCTGAGTGTTCAACGACGGTGGGAAATCGGTATTGATCGGACGAACAAGAGTGACTCCCGCCTGCAGATCCGTTTTCTCGTTCAGGATATCCAGTTGCCAGTCAACAAACGCACGCAGGAAATTTCCTTCGCCAAACTGGATCACTCGTGTTGGATAGTTGCGCCCAGGAAAGTCACGTCGATTCAATGTTTTCATCACACTCTCCCTATCAGAACGTAATCACGCCTTTAATCAGTTCACGGTTGTTGATCACATCCCGTTCATAGATCTCTGCCAACGTGTCAAACGCATAGCGGTGCGTGAGCATCATGTCAGCCGTCAGTTTGCCTTCCGACATCAGACGCCCCACTTTGGCGAAATCTTCCGGGGTGGCGTTACGGCTGCCCATCATGGTGGTTTCTTTCTTGTGGAACTCGGGATCGGAGAACTGTAAATCACCTTTGAACAGCCCGACAAAAACGATGCTGCCGCCGTGACGAATCAAATTCACCGTGTTGTTCATCGCGTGCTGATTCCCCGTAGCATCAATGACTTTTTGCGCCAACGAACCGCCAAACTGTGTGCGCAACTGCGCATCAAAATCTTCAGCAGACGGATCGATAACCGGGAGCCCCAGACGGGAAACCACATGCTCTCTGCGTGCCGGGCTGGTATCCGCGACAACCACCTGCGCACCGTCCGCTTTGGCTATCGCCGCGGCACCGAGGCCAATCGGACCTGCACCGACAACAAGAACATGTTCGCCAGGTACCACCGCTGCCCGACGCACCGCATGGGCGCTAATGGCATAAGGTTCGATCAATGCCGCGGCATGCGGATCAATCCCCTGCGCATCCAGTAGATTCGTCACCGGAACGGATAAGTACTCGCTAAAGCCACCATCCTGGTGCACACCGATCACCGAAATCTTCTCGCAGCAGTTGGTACGCCCGCTCTGGCACGCCGGACACTGCTGGCACGCTACGTAAGGAATAACGGCTACCTGCTGACCATTTTTCAGATCTTGTATATTTTTTCCCAGCCCGACAATTTCTCCACATATTTCATGGCCTAACACACGTGGATAGCTGAAAAAAGGTTGATTCCCGCCCCAGGCATGAATATCGGTTCCGCAAATCCCTACGGATTTAATTTTAATTAATGCTTCGCCCTCCCCCGGAATAGGTATTTCACGTTCTTTCCAGACTAATTTTTTAGGTTCCTGGCAAATCAACGTATTCATCGTAGACATGATTCTGCTCTCCTGTTTTTTTGTTGCCTCAGATATCAACGAAAATAAAAACGCCGGAGAAAGCGGAAACATAATCTGTGAATCTCAACGCATAAAAATGTTTTAAATCGGGTTTTAATAGTCAAAAAGGAGAAACCATGAGCCGTTCGCAGAACTTACGCCACAACGTGATTAACCAAATAATTGATGATATGGCGCGTGGTCATATCCCTTCCCCTTTGCCTTCGCAAAGCGCACTGGCAGAAATGTACAACATCAGCCGGACCACCGTGCGCCACATGCTGAGCCATTTAGGTGAATGCGGCGTACTGACGCAAGTCGGTAGTCACTACGTTATTGTACGCAAACCGAACCATGATGACGGTTTTTCGTGTACTACAGCGTCCATGACCGAGCAAAACCGGATTTTTGAGCAGGCATTTTTCACCATGATTAACCAGCGCCAACTGCGTGCGGGTGAAAGCTTCTCTGAACTGCAACTGGCCAGGGCCGCGGGGGTCAGCCCGGTCGTTGTACGGGAATATCTTTTAAAATTCGAGCGTTACAATCTGATTAAAAATGAAAAGCGCGGTCAGTGGAGCATGAAGCAGTTCGATCAGGCCTATGCCGAGCAGTTGTTCGAACTACGAGAAATGCTGGAGACTCACTCTCTGCAGCATTTCCTCAACCTGCCTGACGATGATCCTCGCTGGCTGCAGGCCAAAACGCTGCTGGAGCGCCACCGGATACTGCGTGACAGCATCGGCAGTAGCTTTCGCATGTTCTCGCAGCTGGACCGGGAATTCCATGCTCTACTGCTTTCCGCAGCCGACAATATATTTTTTAATCAGTCACTTGAGATTATTTCTGTGATTTTCCACTTTCACTATCAGTGGGATGAAAGCGACCTCAAGCAACGCAACATCATTGCCATCGATGAACATATGACCATCCTCAGCGCGCTGATTTGCCGCAGTGACCTGGATGCTACCCTGGCGCTTTGTAACCATTTGAATTCAGCCAAACAATCGATGATTCGCTCCATCAACCAACGTTGCCACAATGCTCATTAAGAACAGATTAAAAACAGCAAACCATTACCGGGAGCACGGTTTTATAAAAATAAAAACGCCAGAAAAATACCTCTTGCCTATGCTCACGCTAAGTCGACTGCATTAAAAAACTTTCGTGAGCGGTGATGAAAAAATTGATTTATCACCGGTACTTTTTCAATACAGCACAGCCAGCCGCTGTGTAAAAAATAAATTATTGAGGTTCAGGAGTCCGGCGTGGAAAAAAATAATATTACCCTCGACCCGAGTTCTTCGTTTGGCACCTCGTCATCTGCGGATATTAATGTTCCGCCAGAAGGCATGGTGCAACGCAGTAGTCGAATAAAGCGCATTCAGACCACAGCAATGATTTTATTATTTTTTGCTGCGGTGATTAATTACCTCGACCGCAGCTCACTGTCAGTAGCAAACTTAACCATTCGCGAAGAACTGGGGCTCAGCGCCACACAAATCGGCGTGCTGCTGTCGGTGTTTTCTCTCGCATATGGTATTGCGCAACTTCCCTGCGGCCCGCTACTGGATCGTAAAGGTCCGCGCATCATGCTGGGACTGGGGATGTTCTTCTGGTCGCTGTTCCAGGCGATGTCTGGCATGGTGCACAGCTTCACCCAGTTTGTGTTGGTACGTATCGGGATGGGGATTGGCGAAGCGCCAATGAACCCATGTGGTGTAAAGGTCATCAACGACTGGTTTAACATCAAAGAACGCGGTCGTCCGATGGGGTTATTCAACGCCGCTTCAACGATCGGGGTTGCCATTAGTCCGCCAATTCTGGCTGCCATGATGCTGGTCATGGGCTGGCGCTGGATGTTCATCACCATCGGTGTGCTGGGTATTTTCCTCGCTATCGGCTGGTACATGCTGTACCGCAACCGCGAACAGATTGAACTGAGCGCCACCGAGCAGGCGTACCTGAACGCCGGCAGTGTCAACGCGCGTCGTGATCCTTTGAGCTTTGCCGAATGGCGCAGCCTGTTCCGCAACCGTACCATGTGGGGCATGATGCTGGGCTTTAGCGGTATCAACTACACGGCATGGTTATATCTGGCCTGGCTGCCTGGTTATCTGCAAACGTCCTACAACCTGGATTTAAAAAGCACCGGATTAATGGCTGCCATTCCGTTCCTGTTTGGCGCAGCCGGGATGTTGATCAACGGTTTTGTCACCGACGGGTTGGTGAAAGGCGGTATGGCACCGATTAAGAGCCGTAAGATTTGTATTATTGCCGGGATGTTCTGCTCAGCTGCCTTCACGTTTGTCGTACCACAGGCAACAACATCAATGGCTGCGGTACTCCTGATCGGTATGGCGCTGTTCTGCATTCACTTCGCCGGCACCTCCTGCTGGGGGCTGATCCACGTCGCTGTCGCTTCACGTATGACTGCCTCTGTGGGCAGTATCCAGAACTTTGCCAGTTTTATCTGCGCATCGTTCGCGCCGATCGTCACCGGGTTTATTGTTGATACCACCAACTCTTTCCGCCTGGCGTTGATCATCTGCGGTTGCGTAACCATGGTAGGCGCGCTCGCCTATATCTTCCTGGTTCGCCAGCCAATCAGCGACCCGCGTCAGGAGTGATGCTCTGTAAGGGTCCGGTAATTGTACATTACCGGACCTGCGCCAAAGCCCGCTATACTTCCCTCATGAATCTTTCTCTGCGCCCCACAACCTTGACTGATATCGCGACCCTGCCTGACATCGAATGTTCAGCAGGAGAACGTTTCCGAGACATCCCCTCGCTTGCATGGATCGCCGACGAGCGTCCTCTTTCGCCCGCGCAACACAGACAATACGTGGAAAAAGAGATGAGCTGGCTGGCGTTGGTGAATCATTATCCCGTCGGTTTTTTGCTGGCGGAAGCACTGGACTCCTCACTATTTATTGCCGAGATTTCTTTGCATCTGGACTGGCAGGGAAAAGGGATTGGTCGCAGATTAATTGACCATGTCGCCGGGCACGCGCGTGAGAAAGGCTTCACCTCACTCACTTTGACTACCTTCCGCGATGTACCGTGGAATGCCCCATTCTATGCAAGATTAGGCTTTGAAATGCTGGCCGATGAAGGGCTAATGCCAACACTGCGCCAGAAGAGAGAGGAAGAAGCGGCGCGTGGTCTGGCGTATGAATTACGCTGTGCCATGCGCCTGATATTGCGCTAATTGCCCGATGGCGGCTCCGCCTTATCGGGCCTACGTAACCTTTCCCCGTTGGCCGGATAAGCGCCAGCGCCATCCGGCATCACAGGCTTAGAACGTTTCCCAGTTATCACCGGCATCCGTTACCGAGGCTTTGCGTGGCTGTACAGTTGCTGAAGCGGGTTTTGTGGTCGCAACATCGCGCGCACGCTGTTGATCATGCTGAATACGGAACACCGCAACGGCCTGAGTCAGACGGCTGGCCTGTTCTTCCAGTGCCGCAGCGGCAGCAGCGGATTCTTCCACCAGCGAGGCGTTCTGCTGCGTCACGCGATCCATCTCAGCAACGGCCAGGCCCACCTGGTCGATACCACGGCTCTGCTCGTCAGACGCAGAAGCGATTTCACCCATGATATCAGTCACACGGGTCACCGCATTAACGATCTCATCCATGGTTTCACCGGCGCTTTCTACCAGTGTTGAGCCCACATCGACACGACTTACCGAATCTTCAATCAGACTTTTGATTTCGCGGGCAGCCTGCGCACTGCGCTGGGCCAGGTTACGGACTTCACCCGCCACCACCGCAAACCCACGTCCCTGCTCACCTGCACGCGCAGCTTCTACTGCTGCGTTAAGCGCCAGGATATTGGTCTGGAAGGCAATGCCGTCGATCACGCTGATAATATCGGCAATTTTCTGCGAACTGGAAGCGATATCACGCATGGTTTGCACCACGTTATCCACCACTTTGCCGCCTTTCTGCGCCGTTTCTGAGGCACTCAGCGCAAGATGGCTGGCTTGACGGGCGTTTTCGGCGTTCTGCTTCACGGTCGCCGTCAGCTGTTCCATGCTGGCCGCAGTTTCTTCCAGAGAAGCGGCCTGCTGCTCGGTACGTGAAGAGAGATCGTTGTTACCCATCGCAATCTCGCTGGCACCGCTATAGATAGCGTTAGCACCATTACGCACATCACCCACGGTGTTCATCAGCTCACCCTGCATGTGACGCAGGCTTTCTGCCAGTTGCCCAATCTCGTTGGACCCTTCTACATCAATGCGCTTTACCAGATCGCCGCTGGCAATATGGCGAATGCTGTCAATCAGACGGTTCATCGGAGAAATAAGAGAAAGTTTGATACCGAACCAGACCGCAACAATCGCCGCCAGCACGGTAATCAGCACACATGCCAGTACCCACATCGCCTGGCTGTAAGAGCTGTTGTTATCTTCAACCGCGATGTCATACAGACGGTCATTCTGCTGCATGTAATTGACATACTGCTTCTCAAAACCATCCTGATAGCTTTGTGTCGGTTGATCAAAGAATGCGTTGATCTTCCCTTCACCCAACAGTTGGATCAGCTCCGCCAGCGCACCGTGGTAGATGTCATAGGTGCGGTTGATCTCCTGGAAAGCGGCTTCACTTTGACGCGGGTCACGCGGGAGAGACTCATAGAGCGCCCAGTTTTTTTCCGTCAGTTTCAGCGCCCTGCTCGCTACCTGCATCAGTTCAGCAACGGTCGCACCGCTGCCAATATTGCTCTGATCCATCATGTAGCGAATACCCGCCCGGTTAAGGGTGTTTCGCGTTTGCAGCAGTTCAACCCAGGTGGCATTCAGCGCAGACTGCTGCTGGCGAATGGTTTGCAGAACGGTAAAGTTCTCTTTGTCATTCTTCAGTGAGTTAAAGAACAACCCGCCCGAGGCCAGTTGTAAAACGCCAAACAGCGCCAATACCAGCAGTAAGCTGGTAACAATCTTCATTCGTTTTAACATGTTTTCTCTTTCCGCTAGACAGATGTCAGAATTTTCGGCCTGGAAAGGGAAAACTTTATGGAATTCGTGCTAACTGAATCGATCTCAGCATCGACGATTCGTCGATGTCCGCAGTCAACCAAGGATCGAAAGGCGTTTGTTAGTGATCTCAATCACATAATTATCCCCACTCACCGGCACCAGGAACCGCTCGCTGACACTTGGGACCGCTTAAGCTGACATACAACCACTCACTTATTTACCTTACTTTACGCGCGTAACTCTCTGGCAAGATCCTCGGCAACATAGCAGTCAATTTATCTCCTCAAACACACAATCAAACCCACACGGCTTCGGCCAATTATTAATCTAATACCAGGTTTTACTATGGATACGAAAAAGATATTCAAGCACATACCCTGGGTGATTCTCGGAATCATCGGTGCATTCTGCCTCTCGGTAGTGGCATTACGTCGGGGTGAACACATCAGCGCCCTGTGGATCGTGGTCGCCTCTGTCTCTGTTTATCTGGTGGCCTATCGTTACTACAGTCTCTACATCGCTCAAAAGGTGATGAAACTTGACCCGACGCGTGCCACGCCGGCGGTCATCAACAATGATGGTCTGAACTACGTACCAACCAACCGTAACGTGTTGTTCGGTCACCACTTTGCCGCTATCGCAGGTGCAGGTCCGCTGGTTGGACCGGTACTGGCCGCGCAGATGGGCTACCTGCCCGGTACGCTGTGGCTGCTGGCCGGTGTGGTACTGGCTGGTGCGGTGCAGGACTTCATGGTGCTGTTTATCTCTTCACGCCGTAACGGCGCGTCTCTCGGTGAGATGATCAAAGAAGAGATGGGCCCGGTGCCGGGAACCATTGCGCTGTTCGGCTGCTTCTTAATCATGATCATCATCCTCGCGGTACTGGCGCTGATCGTGGTAAAAGCGCTGGCAGAAAGCCCGTGGGGGGTGTTCACCGTCTGCTCAACCGTACCTATCGCGCTGTTTATGGGGATCTACATGCGATTCCTGCGCCCAGGACGTGTGGGTGAAGTGTCAGTGATTGGTATTGTGCTGCTGGTAGCCTCAATCTACTTCGGCGGCGTGATTGCGCACGACCCGTACTGGGGCCCGGCACTGACCTTTAAAGACACCACCATTACCTTTACGCTTATCGGCTACGCATTTATCTCTGCGCTGCTGCCGGTATGGCTGATCCTCGCTCCGCGCGACTATCTGGCCACCTTCCTGAAAATCGGCGTTATCGTCGGCCTGGCGGTAGGTATCGTTATCCTTAACCCTGAGCTGAAAATGCCGGCGATGACCCAGTACATTGACGGTACCGGTCCGCTGTGGAAAGGCGCGCTGTTCCCGTTCCTGTTTATCACCATCGCCTGTGGTGCGGTATCTGGCTTCCACGCGCTGATTGCTTCCGGTACAACGCCGAAGCTGCTGGCCTGTGAAACCGACGCGCGTTTCATTGGTTATGGCGCGATGCTGATGGAATCCTTCGTCGCAATTATGGCGCTGGTTGCTGCTTCCATCATTGAACCGGGTCTGTACTTTGCAATGAACACCCCGCCTGCGGGCCTTGGCATCACCATGCCGAACCTGCATGAAATGGGGGGTGAAAATGCACCACTGATTATGGCGCAACTGAAAGACGTCACCGCACACGCAGCGGCAACCGTCAGTTCCTGGGGCTTCGTGATTTCGCCTGAGCAGATCCTGCAAACCGCGAAAGACATCGGTGAACCGTCTGTTCTGAACCGCGCAGGTGGCGCACCAACGCTGGCTGTCGGTATCGCCCACGTGTTCCACAAAGTGCTGCCGATGGCTGACATGGGCTTCTGGTACCACTTCGGTATCCTGTTCGAAGCACTGTTTATCCTGACCGCGCTGGATGCAGGTACCCGTTCTGGCCGCTTTATGCTGCAGGATTTACTGGGTAACTTCGTCCCGTTCCTGAAGAAAACTGACTCTCTGGTTGCAGGCGTCGTTGGTACTGCGGGCTGCGTAGGCCTGTGGGGCTACCTGCTGTATCAGGGTGTGGTTGACCCGTTGGGCGGCGTGAAGAGCCTGTGGCCTCTGTTCGGTATCTCTAACCAGATGCTGGCCGCTGTGGCGCTGGTTCTGGGCACCGTGGTACTGGTTAAAATGCAGCGCACCAAATACATCTGGGTCACCGTGGTTCCGGCAGTATGGCTGCTGATCTGCACCACCTGGGCGCTGGGTCTGAAACTGTTCAGCACCAACCCGCAGATGGAAGGCTTCTTCTTCATGGCGAATCAGTACAAAGAGAAGATTGCCAACGGTGGCGAACTGACCGCACAGCAGATTGCCAACATGAACCATATCGTCATCAACAACTACACCAACGCAGGCCTGAGTATTCTGTTCCTGGTGGTGGTGTACAGCATCATTTTCTACGGGTTCCGCACCTGGCAGAAAGCCCGCACCATCAACGGTCGCTCTGATAAAGAGACACCGTATGTACCGGTGCCGGAAGGCGGCGTGAAGACCTCTTCACACCACTAAGATGTAATCAGCCCCGCTCCGGCGGGGCTTTTCGCTTATCAGGATTGTTTATGTTTGGTACTTTAGGTCAGGCAAAAAAGTATCTCGGTCAGGCGGCAAAGATGTTGATTGGTATTCCGGACTACGACAACTACGTCGAGCACATGAAGACCAACCATCCCGATAAGCCGTACATGACCTACGAAGAATTCTTCCGCGAGCGCCAGGAAGCCCGCTACGGTAGCGGCGGAAGCAGTTGCTGTTAGAAGGAGATGTGAATGACCCCGATTGCAGTTACCCTACTCACCGGTTTTCTTGGCGCAGGTAAAACCACCCTGCTGCGCCATATTCTCAACGAGCAGCACGGTTACAAAATTGCCGTTATCGAAAACGAATTCGGCGAAGTCTCGGTGGACGATCAGCTGATTGGCGACCGCGCCACGCAGATCAAAACGCTGACCAATGGCTGCATCTGCTGTACCCGCTCCACTGAGCTGGAAGACGCGCTGCTCGATCTGCTCGACAACCTCGACAAAGGCACCATCAATTTTGACCGCCTGGTGATTGAGTGTACCGGCATGGCCGATCCCGGCCCGATTATTCAGACCTTTTTCTCCCATGAAGTGATTTGCGAACGCTACCTGCTGGACGGGGTGATTGCGCTGGTTGATGCGGTACATGCCGACGAGCAGATGAACCAGTTCACCATCGCCCAGTCGCAGGTTGGTTACGCCGACCGCATCCTGTTGACCAAAACCGACGTGGCTGGCGTTAGCGAAAAACTGCGTGAGCGCCTGGCGCGTATCAACGCTCGCGCTCCGGTGTATACCGTGACCCATGGCGACATCGACCTCTCCCTGCTGTTCAACACCAACGGTTTTATGCTGGAAGAGAATATCGTCAGCGCCAAACCACGCTTCCACTTTATCGCCGACAAGCAAAATGATATTTCCTCAATCGTCGTCGAGCTGGATTACCCGGTGAACATCAGCGACGTGTCGCGGGTAATGGAAAACCTGCTGCTGGAATCCGCCGAGAAACTGCTACGTTACAAAGGCATGCTGTGGATTGAAGGCGAGCCAAACCGCCTGCTGTTCCAGGGCGTCCAACGCCTGTACAGCGCCGACTGGGACCGCCCATGGGGCGATGAACAACCGCACAGCCAGCTGGTGTTTATCGGCATTAATTTGCCGGAAGACGAGATCAGAGCAGCGTTTGCGGGATTGAAGAAGTAATGTGTATCAGGGCCATCACGAGATGATGGCCTCCAGGTCAGAGCGGGCGTTTACGCCGCCATCCGGCAATCACAGACCCGCACATTCTAACTATTTCTTGTTTTGCTCCCGCAGCATGGCTTCGCGCAAGATCGCATTCAACCGCGTCTGGTAACCCTTCCCTGGACGTTTCAGCCATTCCATCACATCGGCATCAATACGCACGGACGCCTGCGTTTTCAACGGGCGAAAAAACTTACCGCGCCCGGACTCTGACCACAGCTCATCTTCGGTCGCGGGAATATCGCTGTAATCAATATCATCATCCAATTTATTCGCCAGCACCTTCAGTTCAGCCTCATGCTGAGCATTCAGCGCGGATACGCTGCCGCGTTTATGTTTAACCATGCTCATAACGATTCCTCTCTTTACTGTCTGCCTTTCTGGCGCTGATGATGCGAATAATTTCATTCCCACTTTCAAACCGGACGCTATGTGCAACCAGAATAACCACGATACCGTGCATCATTCCAATGGTCTGCCACCGATACTCACCGTTCTCATAACGGTCCTGACGCGACAAATGCCGGGGATCGTCAAATACCAGAACAGCATCCTCAAAGCGAACACCATGTTTACGGTGGTTACTTTGTGCCTTGTTTGCATCCCACTCAGACTCCGTTGGCATGAATTTCATCCCTGATTGTATATACAAAAAAGTATATACAATTATCTTACGATTATAGCGAAATTGTTGGAAATAGCCTCACGTTTTACCAATCATAGGGTGAATTTTGTAGGCCGGATAAGGCGCAGCCGCCATCCGGCACAGGCAGTTTTCATTCCGATAAGTGATTCATCCCATGGAATTTTTCACCTGCTGTGGCAAGCTATTGCCATTGCACTTGTTAAGGGACCAACGTGAAAAATTACAAAGTGATTACCCCGCTTTTTCCGACCTACGCCCAGGTAAAAGCGATGATGAAAGCCGTTTCAGGCTATTCCCTGAAATCGGTACGCAGCATGATTACAGCCATCTTTGAACAAACCGGTACCCCGCAAAACCCGGTTGACTGGTCAGAACCTGATTTATGGATCAACGAGCGCTTAAGCGGTGAGGATGCCGAAATTGCACTGCGTATCTGGCAAACCGACAATCATATTCTGAACCCACGCCACAGCTACGGCTGCTACCTGTTCCTCAACTACCCGCTGTTTGAACTGATGGAAAGTACCGCCGATGACATCTGGGCACCGACCGCTCGCGGCGAGCGTTTTCTGCAAGACGACGACGAAACGCTGCGCTGGCTGGACGATCAGGAAGGGCTGATACAGTTGCTGGAACTGCTCGCCGGTCGTGAAATGTCGCGCCGTGGGGATCTGCTGCCAGAATGGCTGGCGTTTTTGCATCAGCATTCTAAATTTGCCTCCGACCGCTCGGCAAAAAGCACGCTCTACTCGCGTCTGTATAACCTGATTGACCGCCAGTTGGCGACCAGAGAAGGGATGAGCTACCGCATTACTGACTCAGGTCGACAGTGGCTGACACAAGCGCTGCCAACTAAAAAGGCGGACCCGCGTAAGGCGCTGCTCGATGCGGTAAAACGCTACAACGAGCAGCAAAAAGAGGTACTGCGCGAACAGCTCTCCACCATGAACCCCTACAAATTTGAGCATCTGGTGGCGCAGCTTCTTGAAGCGATGGGCTATGAAGAGGTCGAGGTCACCAAAGCCTCCGGCGATAAAGGCGTGGATGTGATTGGTCAGGTTCAGGTGGGCATCACCACCATCACCGAAGTCGTACAGGTGAAGCGAATGCAAAATACCATTACTCGCCCATACATCGATCAGTTGCGCGGCGCACTGCCCTATCATAAAGCCATTCGCGGCACGCTGATCACCACCGGCAAGTTTGCCGCCAAATGCGCGGAAGCGGCGCTGTTTCCGGGTGCTGCCCCTATCACGTTGATTGACGGCGATCGCCTGCTGGAAATGTTGATTGAAAATAACGTCGGCATTCGACGCAGCAATGCGGTCGAACTGCTGGATGTCGATTTACAGCTGTTTGACGAACCCGAGCTTGAGTAAAGGGCGAACTTCACCGCTTTTACCGTTACAATAGCCACCCCATTTTTCCTGATTGAGTTCATCATGGCCAAAGCACCAACGAAAAAAGCCAAAGCAAAGAAAGGCTTTGAAGACACATTATGGGATACAGCGAACCAGCTTCGCGGCAGCGTAGAATCCTCCGAGTACAAGCATGTGGTGCTGAGCCTCGTGTTCCTCAAATTTATCAGCGATAAGTTTGAAGCCCGCCGTCAGAAAATGAAAGACGAAGGCCAGAGCGATTTCCTCGAATTGGAAGTCTTCTATCAGCAGGACAACATCTTCTATCTGCCGGAAGAGGCGCGCTGGTCGTTCATCAAACAGCACGCCAAGCAGGATGATATTGCCGTGCGCATTGATACCGCGCTCTCCACCATTGAGAAGCGCAACCCGACGCTGAAAGGCGCGCTGCCGGACAACTACTTCAGCCGTCAGAATCTGGAAACCAAGAAGCTGGCGTCGCTAATCGACACCATCGATAACATCGAAACGCTGGCCCACGAAACCGACGTGGAAGCGCTGTCGAAAGAAGACCTGGTCGGCCGCGTGTACGAATACTTCCTCGGCAAGTTTGCCGCCACCGAAGGTAAAGGCGGCGGCGAGTTCTATACGCCAAAATGCGTGGTCACGCTGCTGACCGAAATGCTTGAACCGTTCCAGGGCAAAATTTATGACCCCTGCTGCGGCTCAGCGGGGATGTTTGTGCAGTCGGTGAAGTTTGTTGAAAGCCACCAAGGGAAAAGCCGTGATATCGCCCTGTACGGCCAGGAGCTGACGGCGACGACCTACAAGCTGGCGAAGATGAACCTCGCGATTCGCGGCCTTTCTGCCAACCTTGGCGAGCGCCCGGCGGACACCTTCTTCAGCGACCAGCACCCGGACCTGAAAGCCGACTATATTCTGGCAAACCCGCCGTTTAACCTGAAAGACTGGCGCAACGACGCCGAGCTGACCAAAGATCCGCGCTTTGCCGGCTACCGCACGCCGCCGACCGGTAACGCCAACTACGGCTGGATTCTGCATATGCTCTCCAAGCTGTCGGCTAACGGCACCGCCGGTTTTGTGCTGGCGAACGGCTCGATGAGCTCCAACACCAGCGGCGAAGGTGAGATCCGCGCGCAGATGATCGAAAACGATCTGATCGACTGCATGATTGCCCTGCCCGGCCAGCTGTTCTACACCACCCAGATCCCGGTGTGCCTGTGGTTTATGACCAAGTCGAAAGCAGCCGATCCGGCCAAAGGCTATCGTAACCGTCAGGGCGAAACGCTGTTTATCGATGCGCGTAACCTTGGCACCATGATGAACCGCACCACCAAAGAGCTGACGGCGGACGATATCGCCACCATCGCCGACACCTACCATGCATGGCGCAGCACGCCGGAAGAGCTGGCCGAGCGCGTTAAGCGCGGCGACAGCAAGCTGAAACAATACGAAGACCTGGCCGGATTCTGCAAGGTTGCCACCATTGAAGAGATGAAGGCTAACGACTATGTGCTGACCCCGGGCCGCTACGTGGGCGCCGCCGAGCAGGAAGACGACGGCGTGGCGTTTGAAACCAAAATGCGCGAGTTGTCGCAGACGTTGTTCGTGCAGATGAAGCAGGCAGAAGAACTAGATAAAGCCATTCGCCAGAACCTGGAGGGGTTGGGTTATGGCGATTAATTATATAGAAATGCGTCTTGAAGATTGCATGGACGCTATTATTGATTACAGAGGTAAAACCCCAAAAAAAGTTGATAATGGCATTCCTCTAATCACAGCCAAAATTATCAAAAATGGTAGAATTCAAGAAGTTAGTGAATTTATTGCTATTGATGATTATGACAATTGGATGGTTCGAGGGTTACCTTTGGAAGGTGACGTCGTACTAACAACAGAGGCTCCACTAGGCGAAGTAGCGCAATTAGATGCACGTAAAGTGGCTTTAGCTCAACGAGTTATTACTCTGAGGGGTAAAAAAGGGACCTTGGAAAATGATTATCTTTTATATCTTTTACAGTCTTCTTTTGTCCAGAACCAGCTTGATGGAAGAGCCTCCGGAAGCACTGTTACTGGGATCAAGCAATCTGAGCTTAGAGAGATAATATTAAGATTGCCTCCAACCGCTTTACAAAAATCAATTTCGCATCAATTAAAATGCCTTGATAAAAAGATTGATTTGAATAATAAAATCAACCAAACCCTGGAACAAATGTCCCAAACCCTGTTCAAATCCTGGTTTGTGGATTTCGATCCGGTGATTGACAACGCTCTGGATGCGGGAAACCCAATCCCGGAAACGCTGCAATCTCGCGCCGAACTACGTCAAAAAGTACGAAGTAGTGCAGATTTTAAATCACTTCCGGCGGATGTTCGTGCGTTGTTCCCAGCTGAGTTTGAAGAAACAGAGCTGGGTTGGGTACCTAAAGGTTGGGATGTCGTAAAAACTGAAGATATTGCTATAAAAATTGGCATGGGGCCGTTTGGTTCAAATATTAAAGCATCACAATTTGTAAGTAGCGGTATCCCAATCATTAATGGTCAACAACTTAAAGGGTTTATTTTAGAAGAAAATTTTATCAACTATATTACTGATGATCATGCAAATATCCTCAAGAATTCATTAGTATATGAACACGACATTGTGCTAACTCATCGTGGCACACTTGGTCAAGTTTCATTAATACCAAAAAGAAAGGGAAATGAAAAATTTGTAATCTCTCAGAGCCAATTCTACTTAAGAGTTGATAGGAAAAAATGTTCACCTTTTTATATGATACATTTTTTAAAATCTAGAATTGGTCAGGAAGCATTACTCTCCAATGCTTCTCAGGTGGGTGTTCCTTCTATAGCTCGTCCATCAACCCATTTAAAAAAAATAACTTTCATAAACCCACCATTATCACTGCATAAACTCTTTGACAATGAATTTGAAGTGATACTAGAAAAATTCATGAATTGCAAAGAGCAGTCACTGGCCCTAACCGCCCTCCGCGACACCCTGCTCCCCAAACTTATCTCCGGCGAGCTGTCCCTGGAGGATCTGCCAGATTTAGTCAACCAAACCGAACCCGCATAACGCATTTTGCCCCTGAAAAATCAGGGGCTTTCTGTTAAGGTTTTCTCTGTTACAGGAACCCTTACCAGAAAATCAGCCAGGGCCGGAGCGAGATATGCATCTCTCATTCAGTGAAGCGAAGTTAGAACAGGCGATAATTGAACTGTTACAGGATCAGGGCTATCAGCACCTGATCGGCGATAATGTGCCGCGTTCCAGCCTCGATCAGGTGATTATCGAAGACGATCTTCGTCATTACCTCGCCGCGCGCTATCAGGCCGACGGCATCACCGAAGAGGAGATCCAGCGGCTGATCAAACAGTTCACCACCCTGCCCGCCTCCG
Organism: Citrobacter sp. U14242; assembly: GCF_046555775.1. NCBI lineage: Bacteria > Pseudomonadati > Pseudomonadota > Gammaproteobacteria > Enterobacterales > Enterobacteriaceae > Citrobacter > Citrobacter sp. U14242. The sequence goes on along the minus strand of NZ_JBKGLW010000007.1, from coordinate 37,250 downwards.
ATCTCTACGAAAGCAATAAAACTTTCTGCGCCTGGCTGGCCAACGGTTTCCTGTTTAAACGTGACGATCGCCAGCAGAAAGATCTCTATATCGAACTGCTCGATACCAGACACCTGCCCGCCGCGCTGCGTGAACTGTTCGATACCGAAGAGGTTCCGCTGCAACAGGCCGCGGAAACGCCGGCAAGTTATCATCTTACCCAGCCGCTGAACCGGGTGAAAATCGTCAATCAGCTGACCATCACCGGCAAAGAAAACCAGCCGCGCATTCCGGATGCCATCCTCTATATCAACGGCCTGCCGTTAGTGGTCTTTGAATTTAAAAGTGCGGTGCGCGAGCACGAAGCCAATATTGGCGATGCGTATAAACAGCTCTGCACCCGCTATCGCCGCGATATACCGCAGCTGTTTGTCTATAACGCGCTGTGCATTATCAGCGACGGCGTCAATAACCGCATGGGCAACCTGTTTGCACCGTACGAGTATTTCTACTCGTGGCGCAAAGTCACCGGCAATGAAAACCGCGAGCAGGACGGCATCCCTTCCCTGCACTCGATGATTCAGGGGCTGTTTCACCCGGTCCGCCTGCTGGACGTGATCAAAAACTTTATCTGTTTCCCGGATAAAGCCAAACACGAAGTGAAAATCTGCTGCCGCTACCCGCAGTACTATGCGGCGCGCAAGCTTTACTACAGCATCGAACGGGCGCGTAAACCTTTCGGTGACGGCAAGGGCGGCACTTACTTTGGCGCAACCGGCTGCGGCAAGAGCTACACCATGCAGTTCTTAACCCGTCTGCTGATGAAAAGCGTCGAGTTCGCCAGCCCGACGATCGTGCTGATCACCGACCGCACCGATCTCGACGATCAGCTCTCAGCGCAGATGTGCAATGCCAAAAACTATATCGGCGACGACACTGTAGTACCCGTCACCAGCCGCGACGATCTGCGGGAAAAACTGGCCGGTCGCAACAGCGGCGGCGTCTTCCTGACCACCATCCATAAATTTACCGAAGATACCGAACTGCTCTCCGGGCGCAGCAATATCATCTGTATTTCCGATGAAGCGCACCGCAGCCAGGTCAACCTCGATCAGAAAGTGATCGTCGATAAAGAGAGCGGCAGGGTGCGCAAAACCTACGGTTTCGCCAAATATCTGCACGACTCACTGCCGCAGGCCACCTACGTTGGATTTACCGGCACGCCTATCGACGCCACGATGGAAGTCTTTGGCAACATCATCGATAGCTACACCATGACCGAATCCGTGCAGGATGAGATCACCGTGCGCATCGTCTACGAAGGCCGCGCCGCAAAAGTGATTCTTGATGCTCACAAGCTGGAAGAGGTGGAAAAGTACTACGCAGAGTGCGCTGACGCCGGTACCAACGAGTGGCAAATCGACGAGAGCAAAAAAGCCAGCGCCACCATGAACGCCATTCTTGGCGATGAAGATCGCCTGAAAGCGCTGGCGGAAGACTTTGCGAAGCACTATGAAAAACGTGTCGCCGAAGGCTCAACGGTGAAAGGCAAAGCGATGTTTGTTTGCGCCAGCCGTGAGATTGCCTGGGATTTCTATCGTCAGTTGAAAGACTTTCGTCCGGCATGGTTTGAGGTTAAGCAGACCCCGGATGGGATTGAGCTGACCGGGCAGGAAGAGAAAGAGCTGCCGCCGTCCGAAATGGTCAAGATGGTGATGACGCGTGGCAAAGACGATGACGCGAAACTGTACGAGCTGCTGGGCAGTAAAGAGTACCGCAAAGAGCTGGATAAACAGTTCAAAAACGCGAAGTCGAATTTCAAAATCGCCATCGTGGTGGACATGTGGCTGACCGGTTTTGACGTGCCGGAGCTGGACACCATTTATATCGATAAGCCGCTGCAAAAGCATAACCTGATCCAGACCATCTCCCGCGTTAACCGCAAGCTGGAAGGCAAAAGCAAAGGGCTGGTCGTCGACTATATCGGTATTAAGCGCCAGATGAACCAGGCGCTGGCGATGTATTCACGCATCGATGCCACCAACTTTGAGGATATTCAGCAGTCGGTGATCGAGGTGAAAAATCATCTCGATCTGCTGGCACAGGTGTTTCACGAATTCGACAGCCGCCCTTATTTCAGCGGCGAGCCGCAGGCGCAGCTTGCCTGCCTGAACTTCGCGGCAGAATTTGTCATGCGCACCCAGAAGACAGAGCGCCGCTTTATGGGGCTGGTGAAGCGGCTGAAAGCGGCCTATGACGTCAGCTGCGGCAGCGAAGCGCTGTCGCAGGCCGAGCGCGACCATATCCATTTTTATATTGCCGTGCGCTCTATCGTCTTCAAGCTGACCAAAGGCGACGCGCCGGACGTCACACAGATGAACGCCCGCGTGCGCGAGATGATCGCCGAAGCGCTGAAAGCCGACGGCGTGGAAGAGCTATTTTTCCTTGGCGACAAGAAAGCGGAGTCGATTGATATTTTCGACGACGATTATCTGGCGCGCATTAATAAGATCAAACTACCGGCAACCAAAATTCAGCTGCTGCAAAAGCTGCTGGAAAAAGCCATCAGCGACTTTAAACAGATCAACCAGCTTCAGGGGATTAATTTCACCCGTCGTTTCCAGTCGATTATGGATAAATATAACGAGCGCCGGGAAGATGACGTCCTCAACGGCGAAGAGTTTGATACCTTCAGCCAGGAGATGACCGATATTATCTACGATATTAAAACCGAGATGGGCACCTATGCCGAGATGGGGATTGATATCGAAGAGAAAGCCTTTTACGACATTCTGGCGCATATGCGCGATAAGTATCAGTTCACCTATGAGGATGACAAGATGCTGGCGCTGGCGAAAGAGATGAAGGCGGTGGTCGATAACACCTCGAAGTATCCAGACTGGAGCAAGCGTGATGACATTAAGGCGAAGCTGAAGGTGGAGCTGATCCTGCTGCTGCACAAACACAAGTTCCCGCCGGTGGCGAATGATGATGTGTATATGGGCGTGCTGTCGCAGGCGGAGAATTTTAAGCAGCACCATATTACTACACTGCATTAATTTTATTGCCGGATAACACTTTGCTTATCCGGCTACTTTATATTTCCCCTCAATTTAATTCCCGTATTTATATTTCCAGTTACGTGTTTATTATTGTCTATTTTTAGCTGGCTTTATTTTTATTTACTGGTTATTTTTACAGGTGTTATTTATCGCAAGACGCCCGTGGTGGAACACGGGCGCCTCGCTAATCACAATTACTATTTTAGGAGAATAGCCATCATGACTACCCCGCATTCTATTGCAGAATTCACCGATCCAGAAGTCTCCCCGGCAAATAATCGTCTGGGCACCGTGACTTATGCGAGTCGTTATCCGGATTACGCACATGTTCCGGCAATTATGATGAAAGGCCAGTGGCTGGAAGCCGCCGGTTTTACCACTGGCTGCAAATTCGATGTCAGAGTGATGCCAGGCTGCATTGTGCTGACAACAAAACTGCCGGAGCCAGAAGAACCGGCGCTGCTACAGTCGCTGCGTCGGGTGTGCAAGCTGTCCGCGCGTAAGCAACAGCAGGTACAGGAGTTTATCGAGGTGATTTCGGCGAAGCCGCGCAGGCAGAAATAACCGCCCGGATGCCCGATGGCACTGCGCTGTCGGGCACCGAACACCACTTACTCCGTAATCACAAACCGCGTCGCGGCAAAGCCGTTCAGGATCCGGTGTACCAGAAAAACCATCGTTAATGTTGCCACCAGCGCGACGGTGACGGAGGTGATGCGGTACAGATCGCTGAATACCAGGTCCTGATCCGGGTGCAGATTCTGGCCAAACATAATGCCGATGGTGGTGATACTGGCAAAACCCACGCCCGCGCCGACCTTTTCCATTACGTGCAGGCGGGCGCTAAACGCCAGCCCGAGGCCAATCAGCGGCATCATCAGCACCATATGGTTGCTGAAATCATAGATAAGCAGTTGCACCAGCAGAATATACAGGCAGGCCAGCACCACGCCGACCACGCGCCAAATCGAGCTAATCACCGCGCCGCGGTAGTGCATCGGAAACAAGATCAAAATGCCTGCCATCAGCGCCGACAACGAATCACTCAAATCACAGATCTGGAAGATGACAAAAATCATCGTCGCCACCGTACCGGAAAGCAGCGATTCATGGCGGACCCGGGCGGCATCTTTCTCAATGCGCGGCGGCGGCTGGCGGGGTTCTACGTCCGGGATCAGATAATTCAGCAGCGCGCTCAGCGCCACCGCCATTACGCAGGCCTCCATATTGGAAAACATCAGCGTATGCCAGTTGGTAGTGGGATAGCTCATAAAGTTGAGCATCGTGCTCTGACACACCACGCCCATCGAACCGAGTAGAAACAGCGGCCCTTTGCTCATAAAACGAAAACGCATCACATACAGGCCGAACACCACCAGCGTCATAATCAGCGGCCACTGCGAGAGATAGCCAACGATTAGCACCATTTCAACGCAGTTCACCGCCGCACTGAACACGAACTGTGTTGCCACATGGCGGTTGAATACCGGCACCAGCGACAGCAGCATCAGCGGATAAACCACAAAAAACACACCGTACTGCCCGTTGTAGAAGGTCGAGATACTCAGCGCTATCGTCCCAGCAACGGAGATACGCAAGGTCTGGCGAAAATCATTGGCGGTGTAGACAATATTCCCGTGCGGCGTAAAGACGTGGGCCAGAGTATTAATAGACATAATGCAGCCAGCTGACGAGGTGGATCTGCGCCCCGGCAAAGGTGCGGGCGAACATCCCCTCGCTGTTATACAGCTGTACCGTGGCGCGTGCCCCGGTCGGTAACGGCGTGTCGAGCGGTTCGTTCAGCACTACGTGAATGCGCATACGCTGGGCATCGCGCACCCAGCGGGTAGACTGCTCCGGTTGCGACAACTGGCCGTTAACCTGCTCCTGACCCGCCAGAATACCGGCATCACTGCTGGTAACGCGAGCAGAGAAAACCTTGCCCGGCATGGCATCGAACACCACGGCGGCATCGGTATCCACGCGAGTGTGGCGCAGGCTTTTCTCGCGAAAGTCGGCCACGATATCAGTCTGATGGCTGACCAGCGCCAGCAGCGGCGTGGCGGCGGTCGCGTAAAGTCCGGGGCTAAGCTGAAGGTTGCTCACCGTGCCGTTGGTCTGTGCATACACTTTGCTCCAGCCGAGGTTCAGTTGCGCCTCTTCCAGCGCGTTACGGTATTTTTGCAACGTCACGTTACGCTTATCATCGCGCTCACCGCGCTGAATCAGCAGGTTCTGAATACTGGCATTAAGTGCCGCCACCGACTGCTCGCTGGTTTGCCAGGCGGTGCGCACCTTGTCGAGATCGGATTGCGACACGTTCTGCATGGCACTCAGGCGCTGATAGCGGTCAAAGGTGGTCTTATCGTTACGGGCGTTGAATTGCGCGGTGCGCAGGTTGGCGCGCGCGGAGGCTATCTGCGCATCCAGCTGTTGATTGCTCAACTTCGCCTGCTCAAGGGCGATTTGCGCAGCCTCGACCTTATTGATAAACGGCGTCGGATCCAGTTCGTACAGCAAATCGCCCTTCTTCACTTGGCTATTATTGTGTACATGCACCTGCGAGACGTAGCCGGAAACGCGTGAGGAAACAGGCGTTACCACACGCATCAACGTGGAGTCCGGCGTCAGCGGGATCCAGATATCGGCAACGATAAACCAGGCGAATACTACCAGGAAAGTGGCAATACTCACCCTTACCCAACGGGCAAATTTTTGTTCTGGGGTCATCATAGTTTTTTAGTGTTGATTGTCTTCTTCGCGGATTGTCCGCAAATTGCAGGCGAGTTGATTTAAGGTCGCGCTGAAGGAGGCAAGCTCCGCTTCAGGAATGGTGCAGGTGACGCGAAGTTGGTATGTCTCAATCACCCGGTTAAGTTCTTCAAGCCTTAAGCGACCTTGAGCGGTCAGCGTTAGCAGGCGGATGCGTTTGTCATAAGGCGATGTGGAACGCAGCAGATACCCCTGCTTTTCCAGCTGCGAGAGGGTGCGCATCAGCGGCGGCAGTTCAATGCCGTACATTTGTGCCAGTTCACTGACCGAGACATTGTCTCCCAGTTGATACAGCTGCATCAGTACCGTCCAGCTTGACTGCGTCAGGCCAGTATCGGTGATGGCAGCATCAATAATGGCCCGCCACTGGCGTACCACCATTGCCATGCGCATCCCCATCGGTCGGCGGGCAAACAGTTCATCTTCAGTCATCTTACTTTCCCCTCATCACTGATAAGAAAATAATACTTATCAGGGTAAGTATCAAGAAACGAACTAACCAGAAGCATGAATTGATAAATATCGTGAATATAAAAAAGCCAGGGCGATAACCACCGGCCTTTGTCATCGGAAGAAAAATCATTCCACCTGATCGCGTCGCAGCCCGACATCCCGCAGCCGCTCGTCGCTCATCTGCTGCAATATACGCCGCGTTTGCGCCCGCAGGTGCCAGCGTTTTATCGCCTGCCAAATCTGCACAAATCCAATAAACGGCTGCTTAGCTTTATTCTCGTGAAATTCCATACCTTACCTCCCCGTCTTGCCAGAGGCTTTATCTTCACGGATTTGGCCAGGTACAATACAGACTCAAAAAGTACTTTTATTTAACATACAGATTGATTAAAACAGCATCTGCATACGGTTTTTTCCATCGTTCTGTATTGGTTTATCCATCTGTATGGCAACAATGAGGGATACAGCATGACGCGTTACCAACATCTGGCCACACTACTGGCCGAACGCATTGAGCAGGGGTTGTATCGCCATGGTGAGAAACTGCCGTCGGTGCGCAGCCTGAGCCAGGAACACGGGGTGAGTATCAGTACCGTACAGCAGGCGTATCAGATGCTGGAACAGCGGCAGCTGATCACCCCGCAGCCGCGTTCCGGTTACTTTGTCGCGCCGCAAAAAGCGCAGCCTCCCGTACCACTGATGTCGCGCCCGGTCCAGCGTCCGGTAGAGATAACCCAGTGGGATCAGGTGCTGGACATGCTGGCAGGTCATGCAGACAAATCGATAATTCCTTTCAGCAGCGGCGTCCCCGATATCAATCAACCCAGCCTGAAACCGCTCTGGCGCGAATTAAGCCGCGTAGTGCAGCACAATTTAGGAGCGGTACTGGGCTACGATGAACTGGCTGGATGCCGAGAGCTGCGTAACCAGATTGCCCGTCTGATGCTGGACAGCGGCTCGGTGGTCAATGCGGATGACATTATCATCACCAACGGTAGCCAGAGCGGAATGTCGCTGGCGCTGCTGACGGTCTGCCAGCCAGGAGATATCGTCGCCGTCGAGTCACCCGCCTACTACGGCACAATGCAGTTGTTACGCGGCTTAGGGATTAAGGTTATTGAAATCCCGACCGATCCGGATACCGGGATCAGCATTGAAGCGCTGGAGCTGGCGCTGGATCAGTGGCCGATCAAAGGGGTGATCCTGGTCCCTAATTGCAATAATCCACTCGGGTTTATTATGCCGGATGCACGTAAGCGGGCGGTCCTCGCCCTCGCCCAGCGCCACGATATTGTGATTTTTGAAGACGATGTGTATGGCGAGCTGGCAACCGAATACCCACGTCCGCGTACAATCCATTCCTGGGACATTGATGGTCGAGTGCTGCTGTGCAGTTCATTTACCAAATCTGTGGCCCCGGGCCTGCGCGTGGGCTGGGTTATTCCGGGTCGCTACCATGACAAACTTCTGCATAAAAAATACGCCGTTATCGGCACCAACGTTCCCGCCACGCAGTTTGCAGCGGCAACCTTTGTGCGCGAGGGCCACTATCATCGCCATGTCCGCCGTATTCGTCAGATTTACCAGCGAAATATGGAAATCTATACCTGCTGGGTGCGCGAATACTTCCCCTGCGGGATCTGCGTCACCCGACCAAAAGGCGGCTTTATGCTTTGGGTCGAACTGCCATTGCAGGTCGATATGGTCTGCGTAGCTAAACAACTCTGTCGGCTGAAAATACAGGTCGCACCGGGATCGCTGTTCTCCGCATCCGGAAAATATCGCAACTGTGTGCGCATCAACTGCGCGCTGCCACCCAACGAGAAGCATCGGGAAGTGATGCAAAAGCTCGGCGAAGCGGTAAAGGTGGCGATAGAATAAATTGGATGCCCGGTAGCATAAGAGTACGCCGTTTCCGTAATACCTAATGGCTCAGGTTATAAAGCTCATCAGTGGGAAGGCAGGTAATTTTTTGTACCGTACTGATCTCGATACCATCAGCCAGCATGGTGCGAGCAATACGCCGTGCTTCAGCGCGTTGACCTTCGATAAGCCCTTCCTCTCGGCCTTCTTGTCGACCTTCTTGTCGACCTTCCATCCTGCCTTTTTGTAATCCTGCTTCATGCAGCCTTTCTGCAATCGTCATCAAATTCTCCTTATGTTGTGGTGAACGTTCGGCAACCTCACGGATAAACTCATTGAAGCGAGGTGCATCGCCGGTGCACAAAATATAATTAAACAGTGTCTTGATCTGGCTGTCATTAGTGGACCCGGTAACGAGCAGAGAAACAATTTGTTCGACCAACCCCATAAGATCGCGCTGACGGATATGTTTCTGGACTAGCTCCAGCAATGCCATACGTCGATGCTGCACAATTTCATCGTCAGGGATGACCGTAATATCTATCAGCGGAAACGCTGCAGCATACAGCTGGCGTGCCAGCCTCGGGTTAGCAAACTCGTCCAGCCAGCATAATGACCAGGGATACGGACTTTTAGCACCGTGATAAAACAGCATCGGTACCACCAGCGGTAATTGCTGATGCCCGGCATCTAAATGTTTCTGCATGGCCGCTATCGCATAGCGCATCAATCTGAATGCCATATGCGCATCCGGTGTACTTTGGTGTTCAATCACCACATAAATATATCCATCCCCTTCCGTCGTTTTCACCGACCACAACACATCGGAATAGTACGCACGTAAATCCTCTTCAATAAAACTGTCAGACTCGAGATTCAGCGTCTGAAGATCGCACATTTCACGCAACGAAGCAGGAAGATGAATCTGCAGAAAATCCCGCGCGGTCTCAGGGTGACGTAAAAACGTCTTAAAAACCGCATCATGCGGCGTGGAAGTCGGTGCTGTATTCATGGCGATCCGTCACCTGGAAATAAGATGCCATGACTGTAGCGTCAGAAAATCGCACTCTCACCTGTGATATTTTCTCTTTGCGAGGCGTTATCAGAGATAAAAACATCCCTTTGTAACGTGTGCATTTGTCTGGAATGCCTCACGCAGAAGCGCGATTTCAATGCACATTCCCGCGTTAAGTCCCTTTAATTTCTACGCATTAACCCGATAAACTCGTTTAATTAATATCCAGTCCGCATTACACTGCGGATGACTATTATCCGTTCAACTTATTATTCCCGAGGTGCGATGTGCTGATGATTACCTGTAATCGTTACGTTTTCTGACCTGAGTCTGAGAACGTTTCTCCTGTTTGCGCCTCGCGCAGGCAGCGTTTTTGATTACATGAAATTCAGTACATTTGCAGTCTGCTTTTTTCTGTCATCGGTCTGACGTCTCAAAGACGGTATTGAATTTCGCTATTCCCGTTGAGGGTTTTCTCCCGACAAGGAGCTGTTTTATGCAACGGATTCTCGCGTTTTTCGCTCAACGCGCCACGACGCTATTTTTCCCCATCGCGCTGATCCTGTACGATTTCGCCGCCTATCTGTCGACGGACTTGATCCAGCCTGGCATCATCAATGTCGTGCGCGATTTCAACGCCGATGTCAGCCTGGCACCGGCTGCGGTCAGCCTTTATCTGGCAGGCGGGATGGCGTTACAGTGGTTGTTAGGCCCGCTTTCCGACCGGATTGGCCGCCGACCAGTGCTGATCGCAGGGGCGTTAATCTTTACGCTCGCCTGCACGGCTACGTTGTTCACCACCTCGATGACACAATTTCTGGTTGCGCGTTTCATTCAGGGAACCAGCATCTGCTTTATCGCCACTGTGGGTTATGTCACGGTGCAGGAGGCATTTGGTCAGACAAAAGCCATCAAGCTGATGGCGATTATCACCTCCATTGTGCTGGTTGCCCCGGTGATCGGCCCGCTCTCCGGGGCGGCGCTGATGCACTTTGTCCACTGGAAGATTCTGTTTGCCATTATTGCCGCCATGGGGCTTATCGCCTTTGTTGGCCTGCTGCTGGCAATGCCGGAAACCGTCCAGCGCAGCGCGGTGCCATTCAGCGCGCGCAGCGTACTGCGTGATTTCCGCGACGTTTTCCGCAACCGGGTTTTCCTGTTTGGCGCAGCCACGCTGTCGTTAAGCTATATCCCGATGATGAGTTGGGTAGCGGTCTCACCGGTGATCCTGATTGATGCAGGCGGCATGACCACATCGCAGTTTGCCTGGGCGCAGGCTCCGGTGTTTGGCGCAGTGATCGTGGCCAATATGGTGGTGGTTCGTTTTGTGAAGGACCCGACCCGACCGCGGTTCATCTGGCGCGCAGCTCCCATTCAGCTAAGCGGACTGGCGGTGCTGATTGTTGGCAATTTACTGTGGCCACATGTGTGGTTGTGGTCAGTGCTGGGAACCAGCCTGTATGCGTTTGGCATTGGGATGATCTTCCCGACGTTGTTTCGTTTTACGCTTTTTTCCAACAACTTACCAAAGGGTACGGTTTCCGCATCGCTGAATATGGTGATCCTGACGGTGATGGCAGTATCGGTCGAAATCGGACGCTGGCTGTGGTTTAACGGCGGCAGGGTTTCATTTCACCTGCTGGCAGTAGTGGCGGGTATTGCCGTTGTTTTCACGCTGGCAGAATTATTAAGACGTGTACGCCAGCACGAGGCAACAGCGCTAGCCACCGAGAATTAAAACTTGCCGGATGCAGTGCAAACACTGCATCCGGCATTAATCACATTACGTTATGCGATGCGCGCAAATCCCGCTTCAAGATCGGCAATCAGGTCGCCAATATCCTCAAGGCCAATATGCACCCTGACCAGCGTGCCGCTGAAATCGACATCCCCGGCCGGGCGAATGCTGTTCAGCTCTTCCGGCTGGTTGGCCAGAATGAGCGACTCGAATCCGCCCCACGAATAGGCCATATGGAATAGCGAGAAGTTATCGAGGAAATCCGCCATCTGCTCGTCGGTCAGTCGCTTTTTCAGCACAAACGAGAACAGGCCCGAGCTGCCGGCAAAGTCACGCTGAAAATACTCGTGCCCCGGACACTCCGGTAACGCCGGATGGTTCACCCGCGCCACTTCCGGCCTTGCCGACAGCCAGCGGGCAATATGGATGCTGCTTTCCTGATGCTGTTTAAGACGCACCGCCAGGGTACGCAGCCCTCGGCTACCGTTGTAGGCCGTATCGGCATCCAGCGTTTGCCCCATCAGATAGGAGTTCTCGCGCAGACGATCCCAACAGCGGGCATTGGACACCGCCGTCCCCAGCATGCCGTCCGAATGGCCAATGGTGTATTTCGTGCCTGCCTGAATAGAAATATCCACGCCAAAATCCAGCGCTTTAAACAGCACGCCTGCCGCCCAGGTGTTGTCGATCATGATGACGATCTCCGGGTTCACCGCGCGGATCGCCTTCACCATTCCCGGCACATCCTGCACTTCCATGGTGATTGAGCTGGGAGACTCGAGGAACACCACTTTCGTCTCAGGACGCAGAAGATCGACAATGCCTGCGCCTATAAGCGGATCGTAATAGGTAGTTTCAACGTTGAATTTACTCAGGATCTTATTACAAAAATCCTGAGTTGGTTCATAGGCCGCTCCGGTCATCAGGATATGATCGCCGCTTTGGACGAACGCCAGAATCGCATTGGTCACTGCCGCGGCCCCGCACGGGTATAACGCACAACCCACTCCCCCTTCCAGTTCGCTCATTGCTTTCTGGAAAGCAAAGTGCGTGTAAGTGCCGCGACGGCCGTAAAACAGTTCGCCATTCGCACGATTGGCGGTGGCAAATTTCTTGTCCTTCACGGTATCAAACACCAGTGAAGAGGCGCGTTGGATAACCGGATTCACCGCGCCCTGGGTGTAACGTTTGTCGCGACCTGCAACCACCAATTGTGTCTCAAGCTTCATTGCGTCTTTCATAACATCTCCTGTTTCTTAATCTATACAACGGCGGCAGTAGAATTCAGTTCAGCGTTGGTCTGCTTTTTTCCAGCGAACCGTTCGACAATCTGTGCCGCATTCAAATCGTGGATAACGTTAATCAGCGTGGCTGGCGCATCGGTAATGGTGCCCAGTACCACCAGCATCGGGATCGCTTCCATCGGCAGGCCGAGCGTAGTGACGATAAAAATTTCACCGAGGAACGCCCCACCCGGTACACCGCCGACAATAATGGCGGACAACACCGCAATCAGCATGGTCAGGAAGAAGGTCTCGGTGGTGAACTCCATGCCGAGCACGGAATAGATAAAGACAATTTTCAGCGCGGCAATCATCGCCACGCCGCCTTTATTCAGGTTAACCAACAGCGGAATGGACACATCAACGATTTCCGGGTTGATCCCCATCGCCTTACCGGCACGCAGCGTTACAGGTAACGTCCCCAGCGAAGAACAGGTCCCCAGCGCGGTAGCCGAGGGTTCAATCGCATTACGCCAGAAGGCTTTAACCGCCGGGATACCACCGCCTATATACGAATAGAGAATGGATCCGAAAATGAAGTAGACCAGCGTGGCAACCATAAACAGGCCGATGGCGCGGGCAAAGGTTAACAGCAGAGCAGAATCCTGACTGGCCATAGTGGCGGCGAAATAGCAGCCCAGCCCCATCGGTGCGACCTTCATAATGATCGAGACGATCTTCATGATCACGGTATTAGCATCTTCCAGCAGCGACGCAATACGTTTACCTGCCTGATCCGATTGCCCAATCGCCACACCAGCAATAATCGCCATTACGATCAGGGCCAGAATATTGGACTTAGAAAACAGTCCGATAAAATCACTGGTGGTGATCATACTGACAAAATCCATCTTACCGCTGCCCGCCTGAACAGACTGCGAGAGATCGATAGTGACACCCTGCGCCGGGTTATACCATAGCGCCAGCGCCACGATCCCGGCAGCCGGAATAAAGGCCATCGCGATCGAAACAATAAAAATGATCGCCATAATACGTCCCAACCTTTTCAGGTCGGTCATACTGGCGATAGAGGACATGACGCTGATCCCCACCAGCGGCACAATAATCATAAATAACAGGTTTAAAAATATCTGACCTATTGGCTGGAGCTTGCTGGCAAACGTCGGGGCATAAATACCTAATAAGCCGCCAATCACCAGAGCAACTAATAAAATAATCGATGATCTGTAGGGTTCGAGTCGTGACCACATAATCGGTACCTTTTAATTTTAAATAATATTAAATGAGATTAAATTCACAATTTGATGAGTTTTTGCTTAGCCCCCCGATATTTTGTGACGCAACTCACTTAAGTTGTTATTTTTTCATTTTGCCAGCAAGTTGTTTCCTGTGATTCAATAGTTGCATGTTTAAAATGCGAATGTAACGGCCTATTCGTACCGTTTTTGCAAATCACTTGTGAATAAAAGGAAACTATGAGTACGCCGATTTCACTCAAGCATCTGGAGTTTTTCGTCAAAATCGTCGACTGTGGAGGTTTATCGGAGGCTGCCGCTCAGCTTAATGTGTCGCCGTCAGCGGTCAGCAAAAGCCTGACGGCGATGGAAGATACGCTAGGGACGACATTAATTAAACGCACCACCCGCAGTATTACCCTGACCGATGCCGGGCAATATTTATTTAACCGCGCCAATAAGTTACTGACAGAATTTGATGAAACGCTGAATACCACCTCTGGTTATTATCACAGCCCGCAGGGCGAATTACGCATAACCTGTTCCATTGCTTTTGGTTATTCGCGGCTGGTAAATCTGGTGGATAAATACCGTTCACAGTTCCCCGATGTGAACCTGTATATCGATCTCAACGATAACTTCGTTAATCTGAATGAAACAGATTTCGACATCGCCCTGCGCATCTCCACCGCACCACCGCAGAACTATGCCATGCGCAAGCTGGTGCCTATCCGCTGGGCGTACTGCGCGTCGCCCGGCTATCTTGCCAAAAAAGGCATGCCCCAGCGTCGCAGCGATCTGGTGGATCATGACTGCCTGGTTTACCCCGGTCTCACACCGGTGCTGAAGGTGGCCGATGAACAGGATCGTCTGCATCAGTTGAAGCTGCATATGCCTATCCAGGCTAACAGCAGTCTGGTATTACTGAAGTCAGTGCTGGAAGATCAGGGCGTGGCGTATTTACCCACCTATCTGATTGGCGATCATATTCAAAAAGAGGAGGTTACGCCGCTGATGCTCGACGGCACCATCACCTGTGAAACTCACGCCCTGTATGCGCTCTATTTCCCCAGCAAGTACAGCAATCCGAAGGTGCGCTCGTTTATCGATTTTCTGGTCGCAGAACTTGGCCCGCTACCGGCCTGGGATAACTGGATCCCTGGATAAGCGCTTCCCATCAAAAATGGGAGGCACACCACAAATTTTGCGCGATCCCGCCGTCAGGCTCTATCCTTAAGCCTATGAATAAAATTGCTGAACTCAAACGCGCCAAACGACTGGCGCTCTCTCTGCTGCTGATCGCTGCCGCTACGTTCGTCATCACACTGTTTTTGCCGCCCAACTTCTGGGTGCTCGGGATCAAGGCGATTGCCGAAGCAGCGATGGTGGGCGCACTGGCGGACTGGTTCGCCGTAGTAGCACTTTTTCGCCGGGTGCCGATCCCATTTATCTCGCAACATACGGCGATTATCCCGCGCAATAAGGACAGAATTGGCGAAAACCTTGGGCAGTTTGTGCAAGAGAAATTCCTCGATACCCAGTCTCTGGTGGCACTGATCCGTCGCCATGAACCGGCGCTGTTGATCGGGAACTGGTTTAGCCAGCCGGAAAACGCCCAACGCATCGGCCAGCATCTGCTGCAAATCATGAGCGGCTTTCTGGAACTGACCGACGACGCCCGCATACAGCGGCTGATCAAACGCGCGGTGCACAAGGCCATCGATAAAGTGGATCTCTCCGGCACCAGCGCACTGATGCTGGAAAGCATGACCAAAAACAATCGCCATCAGGAGCTACTCGATACGCTAATTGCGCAACTGATCGCCTTGCTCCAGCGCGACAGTTCACGGGCATTTATCGCCCAGCAGGTAGTGCGCTGGCTGGAGACCGAGCACCCGCTCAAAGCGAAGATCCTGCCGACCGAATGGCTGGGCGAACACAGCGCCGAACTGGTCTCTGATGCGGTCAATTCCCTGCTGGATGATATCAGCCACGATCGGGCACATCAGATCCGCCACGCCTTCGATCGCGCCACATTAAGGCTTATCGGGAAGCTCAAACACGATCCGGAAATGGCCGTCCGGGCAGAGAGTCTCAAAAGCTATCTGAAAGAAGACGAAGCCTTTAATCGTTATCTCGGCGAGCTGTGGTCGGATCTACGCCAGTGGGTGAAAACCGACATTAACGCCGACGATTCTCACGTGAAGCAGCGCATCGCCAGCGCCGGACAATGGTTTGGCGAAACGCTGGTTGCCGACGGTGCCCTGCGCGCGTCGCTGAATGGGCATCTGGAACAGGCCGCTCAGAAGGTCGCGCCAGAGTTCGCCAGCTTCCTGACACGCCATATTAGCGACACAGTGAAAAGCTGGGATGCCCGCGATATGTCACAGCAAATTGAGCTGAACATCGGCAAAGATTTGCAGTTCATTCGCGTCAACGGCACGCTGGTTGGCGGCTCTATCGGACTGGTGCTATACCTGTTGTCGCAAATTCCTTCCCTGCTAACGCTGGCGAATTTTTAAGAAGAACCACGAACAGAGGGCTCTGACCGTCACTTAGCGACATCAATGTGACACATCGCGAGGAAGATCAAGAAATACACATGAATTGCAGGGTTATAATGCGGCGTCTTTTTACTGTCTCCCGTGTTACGGGGAAGGAAAATCATGTCGCTAATCACTGATTTACCCGCCATTTTCAACCAATTCTCCGACGCCCGTCAGAAAGGTTTTCTCACCGTCATGGATCTTAAAGAGCAAGGTATTCCGCTCGTGGGGACCTATTGCACCTTTATGCCGCAGGAGATTGCAATGGCAGCGGGCGCGGTCGTCGTTTCCCTATGCTCGACCTCTGATGAAACCATTGAAGAAGCCGAAAAAGATCTGCCGCGGAACCTGTGTCCGCTAATTAAAAGCAGCTACGGGTTTGGCAAAACCGACAAATGCCCCTACTTCTATTTCTCTGACCTGGTAGTGGGCGAAACCACCTGCGATGGTAAAAAGAAAATGTACGAGTACATGGCCGAATTTAAAGCGGTACATGTAATGCAACTGCCCAACAGCGCCAGCGATGCGGCGCTGCGTGAAGCCGTTATTCTCAAAAACCAGGAACGGCGGGCGCTGGCGAATTTCTACCGCGTGGGTCAACTTAACCCCCCCGCACTTAGCGGCAGTGACATTCTGAAAGTCGTCTACGGCGCCACCTTCCGCTTTGATAAAGAAGCGTTGATCGACGAGCTTAATAGCATGGCCGAGCGCGTACATCTGGAATGGCAGGCAGGAAAACGTCTGGCATCACGACCCCGTATTCTGATCACCGGTTGCCCCATTGGCGGTGCAGCAGAAAAAGTCGTTCGTGCCATTGAAGAAAACGGCGGTTGGGTCGTGGGTTATGAAAACTGCACCGGCGCAAAAGCCACCGAACAATGCGTGGCGGAAACCGGCGATGTCTACGACGCGCTGACTGATAAATACCTTTCCATCGGCTGCTCCTGTATTTCTCCTAACGATCAACGTCTGAAAATGCTCAGTCAAATGGTTGAAGAGTACCAGGCTGACGGCGTCGTCGATGTCATTTTGCAGGCTTGCCATACCTACGCCGTTGAATCGCTCGCGATAAAGCGTCATGTACGCCAACAGCACAACATTCCTTATATCGCGATTGAAACCGACTACTCCAGTGCAGATATCGGCCAGCTCAGTACCCGCGTCGCCGCATTCATTGAAATGCTGTGAGAAACGCGGATGACATACTCAATTGGGATTGATTCTGGATCCACGGCGACGAAAGGCATTTTGCTGGAAGGTAACGTCATCAGGCGCCGCTTCCTCTGCCCAACGCCTTTTCGCCCCGCAGACGCGATCGCGCAGGCATGGGAAACGTTGCAGGCTGGGCTGGAGAACAGGCCTTTTTTAACCCTCACCGGGTACGGACGGCAGCTCGTCGATTATGCCGACAAACAGGTCACTGAAATTTCCTGCCACGGACTTGGTGCGCGATTGCTGGCTGCCGGTACCCGCACAGTCATTGATATCGGTGGCCAGGACAGTAAAGTCATCCAGTTGGATGACGATGGTAATCTCAGCGATTTCTTAATGAATGACAAATGTGCGGCCGGAACCGGACGATTTCTGGACGTCATCTCACGCACCCTCGGAGCCAGCGTAGAGCAGTTGGATACGATTACTGCTGGCGTCGAACCGCATGCTATCACCAGCATGTGTACCGTATTTGCCGAGTCAGAAGTCATTAGCCTGCGCTCTGCGGGCATTGCGCCAGAGGCGATTCTGGCTGGCGTGATCAACGCGATGGCCAGACGCAGCGCAAACTTCATCGGGCGGCTTTCAGCACAAGCACCGCTGTTATTTACCGGAGGAGTCAGCCACTGTCATGCCTTTGCCCGTATGCTTGAAGAGCATGTAGGCATTCCCGTACACACGCACCCCGACGCACAGTTTGCCGGAGCAATCGGGGCTGCGCTGATAGGCCAGCGTCAGGGGAAACGTCAGTGAAGGAAACGCTGTTCTTGTTTCATTCCACCGTTGGTGTCATCAAAATGCGCAAGACGCTACAGGCCGCAGGAGTCCGCTTTCGGGTGGCGGATATTCCCCGCGAGCTACGCGGTGGCTGCGGACTCTGTATCTACATAGACTGTGTTGCTGGTATGGAGGAAGAATGGGTGATCCCAGGTCATACCGAATCTATCTACCGCCAGGAAAACGGAGACTGGCGCTGTATAGCCGCGTTCCCCGCCTCCTGAACATGCCGGATTAGCGTGAAACGCGGATATATACTCGAATTATCCAGGCTATAAACAACAGCGTATAGTCTGTAAAGATCATCACTCCGCTAACGTCATAAAGATATCTTCATCAGATTGCTCTGCAATTAAATGTCAGCATTTAATAACCTGTAAATAACCGTCAAACACCTCTCTAAACACTTTATAATTCACTTTTACGTATATACATTTTCTGATAGCACATGCGTAAAAATGGACATATTAATTAAATTGCAACAACACTTCCGGGAAGAGTACATGTCGAGGTTAAAAAAACTCATACTTGGGTTGATTATTCTGGCTGGTTTAATTAGCACAGTAGGTGATTATAAAAAATTTGGTCTATTTGGTGCGGCCGGATTGTTTATTATATTTCTGCTGACAACCGTTTTCTTGTGGCAGTGGGCTTCCGGGAAGTTTCCGGAGGTAACAAAAATACAGGCCATTATTATTTTACTGGCCAGTGCTATTGCTTCTATTTTTGTCATCAACATGGCAATAGCCGGAAACTTACATGTAGACCTGATGGAAGTCATGCGTATCTCCATTACGCATAATCCTCTTTTTTACCTCATTCTCTGTGCCGTTGCATGGGTAAAAGTGGATATCTGGAAATGGCTATTTAGCGATCTGCAGCCGGAACAAAACCAACCAATGTGAGCCTTAAAAGCATATAAAAAAAGGCGTCTTACTAAAGACGCCTTTTTCAATCATCACAAAAACTTAGAACTGGTAAGTCAGACCAGCCACAACCTGGTTATCGTCGTTTTTGCCATCCAGCAGGTTAATTTTATAACCTACATCGGCCACCATGTTTTTGTTGAAGTAGTAATCAGTACCCAGCGCAACGTATTCGGTCAGGTCAGTGTTGTTATTGTCACGCGCATGAACGTATGCCACGTTCGGACGCAGGCCAAAATCAAACACATAGGCAGCCATCGCTTCAAAATGCTGTGCTTTGTCCGTATCCTGAATCAGGTTGTGGGACTCGCCGTACAGGGTTGCAACGTAGATAGCATTCGCGTCATATTTCAGGCCAGCGCCCCAGAATTCAGCGTTGTCACCTTCCCAGCCGCTACGTTTCTGCACAGCAGTCACGGAGTTAGTGGTATAGGTCGCAATGGCAGAAACGCCGGAATCCGCAATATTGTCATAGCCCAGGGAGAAGCCATAACCATTGCCGTGCTGCTTAGCCGGATTGCTATTGGTATCATCCTGACCCTGGTATTGCGCGCCGATGTTCAGACCATCAACGGCACCAAACAGATTTTTGGTGCGGAGTGTTGCAACGCCAGAAGTGCGTGTAGTAAGGAAACGGTCAGTATCCTCAAAGGAGTCGCCGCCGAACTCTGAAAGAGTGTCAGTGTAAGCTCCCACATCGTAAGCGATACCGTAGTTACGACCGTAGTCAAAACTAACGTCATGGCCGTAATCCAGACCAGCAAACGCCAGACGGGTATTAACACCATTCTGTGACCCTTCAGCCTTAGAAGCATCGAACTGACTTTCAAACTGGCCGTAACCGGTCAGTTGATCGTTAATTTGGGTCTCACCGCGAAAACCCAGACGCGCGTAAGTACCATCAGCATCTTTACCGTCAGTCCAGGAATGTACCGCTTTTACTTTGCCGTACAGATCCAATTTGTTGCCATCTTTATTATAAATTTCCGCTGCATGAACGGAGGTTACCCCTAATGCCATTACAGCTAATGCCACTACTGACTTTTTCATGTTGTTACTCACTTTTAATTGTGAATTTTGCTATCAACTTTGTTATGAAGGCGAAACGCCTGCATAAAAAAGTCCCCTATGGATTAAGGGGAAACACCAATAACACACCAAAAAACATACCGATAAAGGTAATAATGAAGTGGCAAGACATATTTTATTTTGGGTTTTAAATAAAACCCGAACAGAGAGAGACTACTTTGAACTTTCGCTTTTGCTCTCATTAATAGAGCGATGCAACATTAACGCTTCCGCAATAATATCTTGTTTACTTTTACGCGTTTCAAATGCCAGTGTTCGGACATATTCCCAAAGAGAAGTATCAACACGGGCACTTAAAAGGACCATATCTTTAGATCGGGTTCCTCTGGCTTTTCGGATATCTGGATAATCTCGAGAAGGCATTTTTAACTCCTGAACGCAATAACACGCTTATGGCGATGAAATATGCAGTCAGTGTAAAAACATGTCAACGGCAAAAAAAAATCACAATAGTAATGAAACTGTTAATGAACACAAAAAAAGTGGAACGATATTTCAAGTGAAAGATAACTTGATTGTAGAATAATATGTAATTTTTACTTTACGAATATTTATTCTTACTCATTTGATTAAAATGGGAGAGGCTGGACGAGTAATCAACCTGCGTAATCAAAACATCATTCTGGCCAATAAGTTACAGAGCGTGATTAATGTCTACTTTTATCTAAATCCTCTGTTTTTATACGCCTTTAAGTACATATTAACGACACTAACCGTTGGGCAAATCAGTGTGATTCTCACTTCGCATTGACCTGTTTTGTCGAAAAATAAGCACGAAAAGGTAAAAATAAGGTAAATGATGCATTTTTTTGCACGCGAAAATAAGTTGTTTTTAATTGATATATGTCAATTTTCGCCGCGTGATTACGCTGCAAAAAACGCCATCTGCATTGATGGAACCATTATTTTACGTCGCGTCCAGACGGGGAAAATAGTCAGAGGAAATCAGCAGGAAGTGATACGCAGGCCGGGATGGCCCACGTTGTAAAAGGGAAGAAAAATCAGGCGCTAACAGTATCCAACGGCCAGGAATCAAACAGATAACCATCAAAGTCGATATCATCAACGTTTGAAAACTCCAGCAGTCGTTGTTTAACGTTTTCCAGATGCTGCCACATTGCCAGTTTGGCCGCGCGGGCATCTTTTTTAATGAGTGCCGCCAGGATCTGCTTGTGGTCGCCCATCCATTCTTTACGGTAATGGGTATCGTCAAGATGGCTGTGCAGTTGGATCCACATCGGGTTGTTCTCACGCCACTGCCATGACTGGCGAAATAACTCAACCAGCATACTGTTGTGCGTGGCCTCGGCAATGGCAAGGTGAAACTGCATGTCGCCACTTTCCGAGCCGTTTGGTTCGCTGGAGGCCAGCTCACGTTCTTCCAGTAGCAATGCCTGGCGCATTTTGACAATATCCTCGCGCGTGGCCTGCAATGCAGCAAACTCGGCGATATTGCTCTCTAATAGCTGGCGTGCCTGTAACAGCTCAAAAGGCCCCGCATCATTGCAATGGTTAATATCCGTGCTGTCGATTGTCTGCGCGTTAACGTTGTCGAGAACGTAGATCCCGGCACCACGCCGCACGTCCACCAGCCCTTTAATTTCCAGCATGATTAATGCTTCGCGCACCACCGTACGGGTGACATTGAGCATCTCGGCTATTTCACGCTCCGGGGGCAGGCGCTCGCCGGGTTGGTATGGCGTCTGGACAATGAGATCGCGGATCATGGCCCCCACTTCCTGGTAGGGTCTTTGCTGAGAAGTGTTCGATTTCATTATGTTCTATCCGTCAGATGCGTTTATTCAGATCCGTAGGTCGGATGGCTGCGGACGCACCTTATCAGGCCTACAAATAACCTTTATGTCGCCTGAACTATAGCATTTGCGGCAAGCCAAAAACAGAAAACGGGTCAACCAAACAGATATTTTGATTGACCCGTCATAGTTCGGGGGTTATGCGTCAGCGTGCAGTGCTGCGACACACTCGCGCGCGCCTTTCTCGCACAGTTGCTGATAAGCCTCGATAATTGCTTCCACAAAATCAGCGTTTTCCGCTAAATCATGGCCAAAGATCCCGCTTAATCCCAACAGGGCCATAACGCGTTCACTGCCCTGATACTGCTGATTGATGCGCTGGAATTCCGCCAGCATCGGGTCGACAACGTCAATTGTCTGCCCCTGCTCATCCACGCCATGGGTATAGCGCATCCAGCCCGCCACACCAAGCGCCAGGTGCCGCCAGTCGCTGCCGTTTTGTAGGTGCAGACGAACAGGATCCAACAGGCGCTGCGGCAGTTTCTGGCTGCCATCCATAGCAATCTGCCAGGTACGATGGCGCAGGGATGGATTGCTGAAACGCTCGATCAGCAGGGTCGCATACGCATGGAGATCGGTGCCTTCCGGCATCGACAGTGTGGGGGCCTGCTCCTGCATCATCAATGCAAACGCGGCTTTGCGGTACGCCGGGTTGGTCATGGTATCGGCAATCGTTTCATAACCACCGAGATAGCCCAGATACGCAAGGAAAGAGTGGCTGCCATTAAGCATGCGCAGTTTCATCATTTCAAACGGCACGACATCGGCAACAAACTGCGCGCCGACTTTATCCCAGTCAGGGCGACCGTTCACGAAGTTGTCTTCAATCACCCACTGACGGAACGGTTCGCAGGCGATGGCGCACGGATCGTAAACGCCCAGTTGATCGGCAATCTCCTGCAACGTCTCTGGCGTCGCCGCCGGAACAATGCGATCCACCATGGTGCATGGGAAGGTCGCATGCGTTTCAATCCACTTCGCCAGTTGTGGATCGCGCGCCTGCGCCAGCCCCAGTACCGCAACTTTCGCCACGTGGCCATTTTCACGCACGTTGTCGCAGGACATCACGGTAAATGCCGGCAGACCCTGCTCACGACGCAGATGCAGCGCCTGCACGATATAGCCAATTGCCGATTTCGGCGCAGCCGGATTCGCCAGATCGTGCTTAATCAACGGGTTATTGAGATCTAACTGACCGCTGGCGGCATCTGTACAGTAACCTTTTTCGGTTACCGTCAACGAGACAATCGCCGTCTGTGGACGCGCCATCGCACGCAAAATACCGTCGCAGCCGTCAAGATCCGGGTGCATAGCTTCTTTCATCGAGCCAATCACTTTCAGTACGGTGTTGTCCGCGCCTTTTTCCGCCACGGTATACAGCAGCTGTTGTTTTTGCAGATTTTCAATCAGTACACAGTCGTTACCCGGCATCAGGTTAACTTCACAGATCCCCCAGTCACTGTCCGTAGTTTCCAGCAGGTGATGCGTGTACAGAGCCTGATGTGCACGGTGAAAAGCACCGCATCCCAGGTGAACAATACGGGATTGCAGGCGCGAGTTATCCCATGCAGGGCGCGCAACCGGCAGGTTGCTATTGGCAATTGTCGTTGTCATCGTGAACTCCAGAACCCGTCGGAAATGCCGACGGGAAGAGAAAAGAAAAAGCCGGCCCGACAGGTTGCCGGCCGGTCTGATTTAACGGCTAAAGAAAGCGCGCTGGATAGCCATCTCAACGCCGCGCACTTCCGCCAGCCCTTTCAGGCGACCAATCGCGGAGTAGCCTGGGTTCGTTTTCTTTTTCAGGTCGTCCAGCATCTGGTGACCATGATCCGGGCGCATCGGAATCAAATCTTCTTTACCTTCGGCTTTACGGCGATGCTCTTCTTCAACAATCGCTTTCACCACTTCATACATATCCACGTCACCATTGAGATGCGCCGCTTCATGGAAGGTTTTCGGGTTATCTTCACGCAGCGTGGAACGCAGGTGGGTAAAGTAAATGCGTGGGCCAAACTGTTTGATCATATCAACCAGATCGTTATCCGCACGAACACCGTAAGAGCCGGTGCACATAGTGAAACCGTTCGCCATGCTGCTGACCGTATCAACCATCCACTGCATATCTTCCACGGTAGAAACAATGCGTGGCAGGCCGAGGATCGGACGCGGCGGATCGTCCGGGTGTACCGCCATGCGCACACCGACTTCTTCAGCAACCGGAATAATCGCCTTCAGGAAGACGGCAAAGTTTTCGCGCAGCGCGGCTTTATCGATATCTTTGTAGCGCTCAAGGTGCTGACGGAACTGGTCAAGGGTATAACCTTCTTCCGCCCCCGGCAGACCGGCGATGATATTGCGGGTCAGACGCGCTTTATCTTCTTCGGTCATGGTGGTGAAGCGTTCCTGAGCCTGAGCGACCTCTTCAGCGGTATAGTCTGCTTCTGCTCCGGGACGTTTGAGGATATGAATCTCAAAGGCTGCGAATTCAATCTGGTCAAAGCGCAATGCTTTGGAGCCGTCCGGCAGGACATATTCCAGATCGGTACGCGTCCAGTCGAGTACTGGCATGAAGTTGTAGCACACGGTGCGAATACCACACTGCGCCAGGTTGCGCAGACTCTGTTGGTAGTTGGCAATCCACTGCAGATAGTTACCGGAACGGGTTTTAATGTCTTCGTGGATCGGCACACTTTCGACAACCGACCAGACCAGCCCGGCCTGTTCAACGATAGCTTTGCGTTTTTCGATTTCCTCAACTGACCACACTTCCCCGTTCGGGATATGGTGCAATGCGGTAACAACGCCGGTAGCGCCTGCCTGACGCACATCTGCTAAAGAAACCGGATCGTTAGGACCGTACCAGCGCCATGTCTGTTCCATGCTTTTTAACCTCTTCACATTGTTGGCCCCCGACGTAAACACCGCGAGCCACGACTTACTCAACTGCCGGATTGCTCAACGCATTACGCCAGCAAACCGGACGACATGGTGCATAAATTCTACCTTTCGCTCCTACATGTCAACCTAAACAACAAAATTGGTTAACCAAATCACAAAAACGGTATCAGTGGTCTGACACGAACAGTGAGGTAACGTGATGAAGTTTAGAGGAAAGGACCTGCAAGGCGCGGCCTGAAAGGGAACAGTCTGCTATCAATGTCAACATTGAATATGGATTGTGACATTCATCGCATCAATGGTTAACCAATATGTGTAACATCTCAACCAAAATCATAATAGTTCAACCAAAACAAGGTAGACGTTTTATGCACGTTCTCAATATTCTGTGGGTTGTATTCGGCATCGGCCTCATGCTGGTGCTCAATTTGCGTTTCAAAATAAACTCAATGGTCGCCCTGCTACTGGCGGCACTTTCCGTCGGCATGTTGGCGGGGATGGATTTAATGGAGCTGCTGCACACCATGAAATCCGGTTTCGGCAGTACGTTGGGTGAACTGGCCATTATCGTGGTGTTCGGTGCGGTCATCGGTAAACTGATGGTCGATTCCGGGGCGGCACATCAGATTGCCCATACGCTGCTGGCGCGACTCGGCCTGCGTTATGTGCAGCTATCGGTGATCATTATCGGCCTGATCTTCGGCCTGGCGATGTTCTACGAAGTTGCCTTTATTATGCTGGCGCCGCTGGTGATCGTCATTGCCGCAGAAGCGAAGATCCCGTTCCTGAAACTGGCCATTCCGGCCGTCGCAGCCGCGACCACCGCACACTCACTGTTTCCGCCGCAGCCGGGCCCGGTGGCACTGGTAAACGCCTATGGTGCCGACATGGGTATGGTCTATATCTACGGTATTCTGGTCACTATTCCGAGCGTTATCTGCGCGGGTCTGATCCTGCCGAAATTCCTCGGTAACCTTGAACGCCCAACGCCTTCATTTATGAAAGCCGATGTACCGGTTGACCAGAACAACCTGCCATCATTCGGTGTGTCGATTCTGGTACCGCTGATCCCGGCGATCATCATGATTTCCACTACCATCGCTAACATCTGGCTGGTCAAAGGGACACCAGCGTGGGAAGTGGTCAACTTCTTAGGCTCTTCCCCAATCGCAATGTTCATTGCCATGATTGTCGCCTTCGTGCTGTTTGGTACCGCACGCGGCCATGACATGCAGTGGGTCATGAACGCCTTTGAAAACGCAGTGAAAAGCATCGCCATGGTGATCCTGATCATCGGCGCGGGTGGTGTACTGAAGCAAACCATTATCGATACCGGTATTGGCGATACGATCGGCATGCTGATGTCACACGGCAATATTTCTCCGTATATCATGGCGTGGCTGATCACCGTGCTGATCCGTCTGGCAACCGGCCAGGGTGTGGTGTCGGCAATGACGGCGGCGGGGATTATTAGCGCAGCAATCCTCGACCCGGCAACCGGTCAACTGGTGGGTGTCGATCCGGCGTTACTGGTGCTGGCCACTGCGGCGGGTTCTAACACCCTGACGCATATCAACGATGCCTCCTTCTGGCTGTTCAAAGGTTACTTTGACCTGTCAGTGAAAGACACGTTGAAAACCTGGGGTCTGCTGGAGCTGGTAAACTCCGTGGTTGGCCTGATTATCGTGTTGATCATCAGCATGATTGCCTGATGCTATAAAATCACTCTCCCGCTCTGGCGTCACTGCCAGAGCGGTTCTCAATTCAGCCTCAACAATCTTCAATAATCAGATACACCGCCTTCACCGGGCCGTGAACCCCGACGACCTTGATAAGCTCAATATCCGCCGTTGAACTGGGCCCGCTAATGATATTAATGCACGACGGCATCCGCTCACCGGCCTGCGCTTTCTGATGCAGAATTTCTGCCAGTTGCGCCACACGCGGCAGGATGGTGCTTTTACGCAGCACGAAAATCGAGGACTCCGGCAACAGGCTCAGGGAACGCCCGCGCTCGGGTGCCGAAAACAGCACCACGCCGCCGGACTCCGTTAAGCCGTACTCGGCATACACCACACCGACTTTCGCCTGCTCGGCCAGGGTAATATTCTCTGCCCCGCGAGCCGGCTCCCAGACCACGGCGTTGCATTCCTGCTGCAAGCGTTCGGTTATCCCCAGTTCCACCAACCGGCTGTCACCACTGAGCACCACCGGTTGTTGTCCTAACCCGGCACACAGCCGTAATGCCGTTTCCGCAGCCTGCGCCTCACTGGTCAGTTCACAATGTGCCAGCATGACCTCGCTGGCAAACTGGATAAACGCATCGCAGCGCTGCTGCGGGCTAAGTTCGGTCAGGCGCTCGTTGGCATAGTTGTTCACCGGCGCGGCATCCGCTTGCGGTTCGAAGCGCAACGGGCGGTCCAGCGCCTGGGCGATAGTGTTTAAAAACGCGGTACGGTTATCCATTCTTTTTCTCCTGCGCCTGATGTTTCTTAAACCAACTGCGGAAGCTCTCGCCGTCAGCATCAGGCAGATCGCGCGCCTCCATCCAGTCACCAATCGCACCAACCTTGAGCGGCGTTTTACCGCCATTGATAAACCAGCTCGCCGCATGCGCGCCCGCCATCATCCCCACTTTCCAAAGCCCTGGATGACTATTGGCATACGCGAACATTTTTATCGCCCGGCGTTCGGCTTTCGGGGTAATACCCTCTTCAGCCATAACGCGACGATGACGCAGGATCAGTTTTGACAACGGAATACGTACCGGACAAACGCTGTCGCAGGCCGTGCAGAGCGAACAGGCATACGGCAGATCTTTGAAATCTTTATAGCCGCCGAGCAACGGAGAAATCACCGCGCCGATAGGACCGGGATAGATTGAGCCATACCCGTGTCCACCAATGTGGCGGTAGGCCGGACAGGTGTTCATACAGGCCCCACAGCGTATGCAGCGCAGTACATCGCGAAACTCAGAACCGAGCACTTGCGAACGGCCATTATCGACAATCACCAGGTGGAACTCTTCTGGTCCATCAACGTTATCCGCCTCACGCGGGCCGGTCAGCCAGGTGTTATAGCCTGTCAGACGAGCCCCTACAGCACTGCGCGCCAGCATGGTGATCAGCACATCCACATCGGCGAACGTCGGCGCGATACGCTCCATCCCCATCACCGCAATGTGCGTTTTCGGCAACGTGGTACACATCCGCGCGTTGCCTTCGTTGGTCACCAGGCAAACAGAACCGGTTTCCGCGACGGCAAAGTTACACCCGGTAATGCCAATTTCAGCACTCAGGAAATCCTCGCGGATCTTCTGGCGGATGAACAAGGTCATCGCTTCTGGCGTTTCCGGGCCATCGTAGCCCAGGCGCTCGTGCAACACGCGGCGGATCTGATAACGATCTTTATGAATAGCCGGAACCACGACGTGCGAAGGCGGGTCCTGATCCAGTTGCAGAATGTACTCACCCAGGTCGGTTTCGATCACCTGGATCCCGGCATCCTGCAGGACATGATTGACGCCGATCTCTTCAGTCACCATCGACTTGGACTTCACCACCTTCTTCGCATTTTTACTCTGCGCGACCTGCAAAATGTAGCGGGTGGCCTCTTCTTTCGTTTTGGCAAAATAGACGTGACCGCCGTTTTCCGTCACTTTTTCTGAGAGCTGATACAGGTAAGCGTCGAGGTTGCTCAGAACGTGATCGCGGATCTGGCTGGCACGATCGCGCCAGTCTTCCCAGTGGCCTAATTCATCGACCATTTTCTGGCGATTCGCGCCGATACGCTCCTGCGCATTGGCCACGGCTTTGCGCATGATCGGATCTTCTATCTGCTGACGAATGCGCAGTTTAAACTCTACATCGCTGGTTTTAATCGACATCTCATTCCCCTCAGCGGCTCATCAGCACTTCAGCAATATGCATCACTTTGACCGGTTGCCCTTCACGCTGCAGTCGGCCGCCAATGTTGAGCAAACAACTGACATCAGCGCCGATCAAATACTCCGGCTTCGCATCCATCAGATGTAAGACTTTTTCTTTCACCATCTCGCCCGATATCTCAGCCATTTTGACCGAGAATGTTCCACCAAACCCGCAGCAGGTGTCCTGATCGGCAAAGGTCAGTAATTCCAGCCCACGCACATTTTTCAGCAGCGTGAGCGGCTCATCCTTTACACCCAGCTTGCGGGTCAGGCTACAGGAAGGGTGATACACCGCCCGGCCCTGCAGGCTGGCGCCGACATCCACCACGCCCAGTTTGTTAACGATAAAAGAGGTCAGATCCTGCATACGAGCGGCAACGTTCTCAGCACGTAGCGCCCATTCTGGTTCATCCGCCAGATAGGTCGGATAGCTTTTTACCGCGTAGGTACAAGAGCCTGCCGGGGAGATAATCGGGTAGTCGTTGTCTTCCAGAGCGGCGATCAGGTTTTTCATCCCTGGGATCGCTTCTTTGATATAGCCGCTGTTAATCGCTGGCTGACCACAGCACCCCTGTTTTTCAGGGAAATTCACGCGGCAGCCCAGTTTTTCCAGCAGCAATACGGAGTCTCGTGCCATCCGTGATTTCAGTGCATCACCAATACAGGTGACAAAGAAATTTACATTCACAATAACTACTCCATTGCTTCATTTCTGTTTATTGCGCTTGATATCGCTATATCAAGCAAAGGTTCAGCCGTGTATCACGCCCAGTTTTTCGGTTTTTTTGGTTTTACTAATGACTGAGTTCATAGTGATGCCCGGATCGTTTTCCGTTGGTGGCGACTCTCCGCTTCTTATATCAGGACAATCGCAAACGTCTGTATTTTCATTTGTATGACAAAACCAAATAATCCTCTAATCAACAAGCATATGCAATACCCATGTTTATTTCTTTCGGCCTTGCTCACATTTTTATATTGGGAACCATAGCGTTATTAAAACCTTAAAAACAGTTTCAGATGATGACTACTCTCGTCATTACCATTATTAAAAGGGTTATTAAATAACTACTTATAGGTATTTGCCTTACTCTTAAGTATATTTACCTGTCAGCAACTTTTAATTAAAAGATTACAATAGTTACAAAACCATTAATCATAATTACTTTATTCACTGAAGCGATTCAGTTTGCATATTTTATTTATGCGTCAATATAGCCTTTCCGCCATAAATATAAATCAGGTTTAATGAACCAAGCAGGAATAATAATGAACGAATATTTTATGTTTGCCCTTGCACTCTCTCCCTTACTGCTAATGGTATTTTTAATACTGAAATTGAAAATGCCCATCCATTATTCTGTGTTGATCTCTCTGGTATTCACCGCCGCGCTATCAGCGATATTCTGGTCGATGCCGGTACAGAATCTGAAAGCCGCGATAGGCTATGGCGCACTGAAGGGATTATGGCCGATCGTGATTGTGATCCTCGGCGCTATCTTTAGTTATAACGTCATGCAGGCAACCAAAGCGCTGGATATTCTGCGCGATATTCTCGCCAGCATTAGCGAAGATAAGCGTATTCAGGTGCTGCTGATTTCATGGTGTTTTGGCGGGTTTCTGGAAGCCGCGGCGGGTTATGGCACGGCGGTCGCCATTCCGATCGGCATTCTTATCGCGCTGGGATTCAACCCGCTGAAGGCGGCGATTGCCTCTCTGGTGGCAAATACCGTTCCCACTGCATTCGGCGCAGTCGGGATCCCGGTTTCTATTCTGGCGGAACAGGTTAACCTGCCGGTTTATACCTTAGGCGGAACCATTATTCTGCAGCTCGCGCTGTTTAATATCCTGCTGCCGTTTGTGATTATTTGTATTATTGGCGGCGGCCTGAAAGCTATTCGCGGCGTATTTCTGATCACGCTGATTTGCGGCATCACCACGCTGGTTCCGCAATATTTTGTCGCTATTCATCTTGGCGCGGAATTACCCGCCTTTGCCGGTAGCCTGGTCAGCCTGTTTGCCGTGGCCATTGCCAGTCGCCTGCGCAAAGGGAAAACCGATCCCGAGTGGCGAATTGAAGTCAGCCATACCCGCGAAACCACACCGCGCTCGGCAAAAGTGTTGTTCCGCGTTGGCTCTATTTATCTGTTCATTTTCGTGTTTATCCTGTTGTGCTCACCATTGTTCCCGTCAGTAAAAGCCGCAGCGTCACAACTGGCCTCCGTGCTGCATTTCACGCTGGCCGATGGCAAAACCCTGGCGCTGAAAGTGGAATGGGTGACCACACCAGGAATGTTGATCATCTTTGCGACCATTATCGGTGGTTTTATTCAGGGAGCATCTGCACGCGGGATGCTGGAAGTATTTATCAAAACTATTTTCCAGCTTAAAAACTCTATCGTCGCGATTATGGCGATCGTCGCGCTGGCCACGGTGATGGATCTCAGCGGGATTATCTCCACGCTGGCCCAGTCGATTGTCGATCTGACCGGCAGTTCGTACGTTTTCCTTGCCCCGGTCATCGGCGCACTGGGCACGTTTGTGACCGGCAGCGACACCAACTCGAATATTCTGTTTGGTAAACTGCAAACCATTGCCGCCAGTAAACTGCATATCGATCCCAACTGGCTGGCGGCGGCTAACACCTCTGGCGCAACGGGTGGGAAAATGATCTCGCCGCAAAGCATCGCCATTGCGGTTTCGGCCACCAAAATGGACGGTCAGGCTAACCAGATAATGTCCGGCACCATGAAATACTGCTGCGCCTACATTGTGATCCTCGGCCTGAAAGTGGGTCTCTTTTATTACTGGTTTATGGCGTAATCCATTGTCAACCCCGTCAAATTCGCGGCAATCGTTTTTGACGGCATCGTGACCAAAAAGGTTTACACCGCCTTGAAATCGGAACGACGCCGTTGGCTTTACGATTTGTCGGCGCTGACTAAAATAGCGCCGATGTTTCAAATCGAGGATAGTTGTTATGTTGTTCTGGAAAAAGATGGTGAAGAAGTTCGACGCTTTCTCTGCGTTGATTCCACCACGCTACTTCCGCGTGTAACGCCAGATGGCGCTTCCCTTACCCGGCCTACGTTTCACACTCATGTATAGGCCGGATAAAGCGCAAGCGCCGCATCCGGCAGCAGCGTAAACACGCTCCCTTTCACTTTCGCAGTTTGCACGCTCTTAACACCCTGACCCACAGACGAAGCCACGCAAAACGGTAGACCAACGGATGCTGAAACCGCAGCAATGTCAGAAACACAGAGCCCCCCTTGCGGCGTCAGATCACCGTTGCCAGATAGCGAACCTGTGGGTCCATAATCTGATGACGCGCGTCTATCAGCCGCAGTTCATACGAGTCTCGCTCTTTCGTCAGCCGCATCACCGCATCGACAACACTGGTGGTCCGCTCCAGCGCCAGCTTGTCCGCATAACCATTGAGCAGTGAGGCCAGCATCACACTGCAAATCAGATCCCCAACACCCACCGGCATTTTGGCAAAGGTATACAGCGGTCTGGCAATGTGTAACGTCTGTTCCGGCGTCACCAGCAGCATTTCAAACGCCTGCTTATCACGCGAGCAGTCACCGAGATGTTTCACCAGCACCTTCTTCACGCCCCACGCCACCAGCTGCTGCGCCGCTTCCACCACCTCGTCAAAACTACGCAGCTGTCTGCCCGTCAGCACACCCAGTTCATAGAGATTTGGCCCCATTATGTCGGCCAGTTGGATCGCGTCATCGACAAAAAAGGACTCCACGCCCTGCGCGACAATGCAGCCTTTTTGCGGATCGCCCATCACCGGATCGCAAAAGTAGAGCGCCTGCGGGTTACGCTGACGAAGAGTGGTGACCGCGTGCTTTACCTCCTCGCAATGACGTTTATCACCGAGATAACCCGACAACACGGCATCGCACTGGGCGAGTTTTTGCAGATCGTCCAGCCCGCTGATGATCGCACTCAGCTCACCGGGCGGCATCGCCATCCCCTGCCACATCCCGTACTGGGTATGGTTAGAAAACTGTACGGTGTAAAACGGCCAGACATCGATCCCCGAGAGCTGCATCGGCAACACCGCGGCCTTGTTCCCGGCATAGCCATAAACGACTGACGACTGAACAGACAACACGTTTTTCATTTTGACTCCGTCTAACGAAACGTTGGCAGCAGACCCAATACGTCCAGAACAACCGTCAGGTAGACAACCGCTCCGCAGATAATCACCAGGTTGAGCACGGTGTTGTTGCAGGGCGCTGTATACGTGGCCGTCGGAAAACGCTTCCGCGCGGCTTTCACCAGGAACGGCGGCAGGATCACACTCCAGATGGTAAAGGCCAGACCGGCGTAGCCAATCGCGTGCACAAAACCGTTCGGGAAGAAGAAGCACACGGCGGCTGGCGGGAAGTAGGTCACCAGCGCAGTTTTCAGGCGGCCCAAGCCGTTATCCGGGAAGTGAAACAGGTCGGCGATGTAATCGAACAGACCAAGGGTTGCCGCCAGCAGGGAACTGGCCACGGCGAAGTTGCCGAAGAAGGTCAGGATCAGGTCCATATAGCGGCTGGTGAACAACCCGCTGATGGCCTCGACAAACACGTCAATATTGCCACCTTTGGCGATAATCGGCGGGAACGAGGAACGGCTGATGTTGCCCATCGTGACACCCAGCCAGAAGATATACAGCAGCAGGGCAAACAGCGTACCGATGATAATAGAACGCGTAATATGTGAGATACCGCCCTTGCCATACAGTTTGACCAGGCTCGGCACGTTACCGTGAAAACCAAACGAGATAATACAGAACGGCAGCGTCATCAGAATGTACGGCAGGTACTGCGAATTCGGCAGCGCTACCGCCACGCTGTCCACGAGCTTCGCCACTTCGATATGACCTACCAGCCCGGAGAAGGTGGCAAAGAACGCGATAAATTTACCGATAATCAACACGGTGGTGATGCGTCCGACCAGCAGTGAGCTGTACCAGGCAATCGCCCCGACCAGCATACTGACAATCACCACCGAGATATTCGCCGGAAAGCGCACGCCGCTGTATTTGAACACGGTTTGCGCCATCACTGCCGACGAACCAGAAATATAGGCATAGGTCAGAATATACAGCACAAAGCCGAAAGCGATACCGACCACGATATTCCACTTTCGGCCTAATAAATCCTGGGTAAAGGTATTAAAACTGGCACCAGCGCCATAATGCAGGTTAACTTCGACCAGCATCAGACCGGTTAATAACATCATGATAGCAATAAAAAGAAGAATAACAGAGGCACCGGGAAACCATACGCCGGCCATCGCAATCGGCAGGGAAAACATCCCGCCACCCACAACGGTTGCGATAACCAACATGGTTCCGCTAATCAGTCCGGGGGTACTACTCTGTCGCTCAATGGCATTAATATCCATGATAAATGTTCCTGTAGACTATTCGTTATAATTACAGCTGTCATTTGTACATCATGCGGATAATAAAAATGTCGGAGTCAGGGTTTGCTTCTTTTCGTTATGTCACGGTAACGGGCACCGCAAAGGCTTCCTGTTCATGGAAAAAGAAAACAAAAAAGCCCCATCAGGTGATGGGGCCATAAAAATAATTTAGATATAATCAAAGCGTGCAGTAAAGAAGCGCAGCTGCTTCGGCTCGTAAATAAACTTCAGCCCGCGAATATCTTCTTTGTGCTGGTAAAGTTTAATAATACCGTCAGCCACGACATCCATATGCGCGTAGGTATAAACGCGGCGCGGAATAGTCAGACGCACGGTTTCCAGTTTCGGTCTGTGGTGTTCACCGGTCACATTATTACGACCCGCAGAGATAATACCGCGCTCCATACTGCGTACGCCGGTTTCCACATAGATGCTCGCCGCCAGGCTTTGCGCCGGGAACTCGTCCTGGGTCAGATGCTCGCAGAAGCGACGCGCATCGAGGAATACCGCGTGACCGCCTACCGGTTCAACAATCGGTACACCAGCGGCTTTCAGCTTGTCGCCCAGATAGCGAACCTGCTTCACACGGTGCTCGATATATTCGTACTGCATCGCTTCACGCAGGCCAATCGCCATCGCTTCCATATCGCGTCCGGCCAGACCACCGTAGGATGGCATCCCCTCGTAGACCACGACTAACTCTTTGGCAGAAGAGAACATTTCGTCATCGTTCATGCACAGGAAGCCGCCGATGTTGACCAGACAGTCTTTTTTACCACTCATGGTACAACCGTCGGCATAGCTGAACATCTCGTGCACGATCTCTGCGATGCTCTTGTTCTCAAAGCCCTGCTCTTGCTCTTTGATGAAGTAGGCGTTTTCTACGCAGCGGGTGGCGTCGTAGAACACTTTAATGCCGTGTGCTGCCGTCAGTTCACGCACCGCGCGCATGTTCGCCATCGAGACCGGCTGCCCACCCGCGAGGTTTACCGTGACCGCCAGGCAGATATAGGCAATATTCTCTGCGCCTTTTTCATCAATCAGCTTTTGTAATTTTTTAAGATCGATATCACCTTTGAATGCAATATTCAGACCGGCATCGTGTGCTTCGTCACGCACGATATCGACAAACACCGCACCATTTTTTTCCTGGTGATAACGGGTAGTAGTGAAATACATATTACCGGCAACATATTGCCCCGGTTTAATTGCCAACTGCGATAACAGGTTTTCTGCACCGCGGCCCTGGTGAGTAGGAACAATATGTTTAAAGCCAAACAGTTCCTGAACAGTTCTTTCCAGATGATAGAAGTTTTCGCTACCTGCGTAGGCTTCATCACCCATCATCATTCCGGCCCACTGCTTATCGCTCATCGCGTTGGTGCCACTGTCGGTCAGCAGGTCAATATAAATATCTTTCGAGTTTAACAGGAAAGTATTGTAACCCGCTTCCTGCATTTTCTTAAGGCGCTCATCACGCGGGATCATAGATACAGTTTCAACGCTTTTAATACGGAAGGGTTCTGCCGGATAATTCATTTTGTTTCTCCAGTAACAGTGGTCATGTACGTATTAATGTGAAGTAAAGCATATCGGGTTCATCAGTAAGCCTTGATGAAATATAACTATTCGCCTCCTGAACCAGGGGGAGAAATAATGTGCAGGCACTATGCAAGATTTGATTGATTATGGAAATAGCACGGTCAACATTAATCACTGGCAATAATTTAAAAAGCTGTAAATGTGAGTGATACAAATCACATGGCTTTTTTTTACCCATTCATATTCAACAACTTTTTTTCTGCGTGTTGATTTTCCCTTCACCGTTGCATGCCACTGGAGAGGGGAAATACTGAAAACTTAACTTTCCAGGCTGTTCTCATTATGTATTGGTGAATGAGTACACCCCATTTTGTGAGAGTCGGATCACTTCACGGACTTATATTTGTGATTCATATCACTAAAAGTGTAAAGCAAAGTGTACAAAACGTAGTTGCTTCAGAGTTTGCTATTTACTTCAGTGAGTTAGATCTCATTTCTGCCAGATGCCAACCGATGTTGTTTTCTGGAACGTGGCGATATTGAGGCGTGCAAAGGGGAATGAATTTATACGGTGAATAATACCGGATTTATTGGGGTGAAGGAGTTTTCTATTTATTCCGAAAGCGTGCTATTCGCGCTTATTTCATCTTATTTACATCTGGACTTCACCCAAGATACTGGCGTTATTTACAGGGGTTTTATTAGCGCGATGCGAAGGTGCGCCAACACCTGCGCATCGCTAATCACAGTAACTATTATCGGAGAATAGCCATCATGACTGATACGCATTGTATTGCAGTTTCATTTGATCCAGAAGTGCACGCCGCAGATAACCGTCGCCTGAAGGTGGGTTATGCGAGTCGTTATCCTGATTACAGCCGCACACCGGTAAAATACGTCCAGTTTCCGTCCATCGTGATGAAAGGCCAGTGGCTCAAAGCCGCCGGATTCGACACCGGCACCAGTGTCGATGTGCGCGTAATGCAAGGCTGCATCGTGTTAACCGCCCGCGCCGTCGAACCCGAAGAGTCAGAACTGATGAAATCCCTGCGCGCCGTGGAAAAGCTCTCCGCACGCAAGCAAAAGCAGGTGCTGGAGTTTATCGGGGTAATCGTGGGGAAAGCGGTGAAGGGGTGAGAGTGTGATTGAGGCGCCTGCAGGCGCTTTTTTAGGGGATACTGCGCCATCTGTGCTTTATGCCGTAGTACGTTCGTTCCAGGCGTCGGTATATTGAATGTTGCCATCTACGATACACCAGGTGATTTTTTCATAGCGCAGTTGTACGCTTTCTAAATGCCCGGTTCCCGTTACCGTACGTGTGTCATGCACGATTGGTGTCACTGATACAACTTTTACACCTTCAAGTAGGGTATAAAAATATTCCACTTCCTGGCCTGCGTCGTTTATGTGATAGAACTTAAGTTCCGCACTTTGAAGTGTCTGACCTGTCGCAACTGCTTTGTAAAGGTATGGGCTGGAGGAATCGCTCTCTTTGTCAAATAGAAATGGGCCATGTTGGCGTGTACCGGTTAGCTTCCCGGTGGCACCATCTGTTGGAATGCTAAGGTTATATGTTAGACCACGTAGCTCAATACTGCCTTCACGTCCCTGGACATCTGAACCTCCACTGTGGACTGACCCCATGACTGTAGACATATCCTGACCTCACGACGAGGCCTGTTCAAAGGCCTCCGGACTGACCCCGCCGAGATGACTGTGGC